>PLRZ01000283.1 GCA_003164075.1 Bryobacterales bacterium
CACTTTCACATCGGTAACGTAATACTTCGCGCCATCCACCACGACGGCGGCCTCAATCTGGTCGCCGGCGTGGAGCTTGGCCAGTTCGGAGTCCGGCTTCACCGGGTACTCCATGGTCATGGCGTCCATCCAGTCGCCGATCTTGCCGGCGGCGATGGTGGCCGTCCTGGCGGCCGGATCCACGGTCAACACCTTGCCTTGCATGGGATAGCGCTTCCCTGCCTCTTTGGCGCCGCAACCGAACAGGGCCAGCGCCAGCAACACCACGAAAACTGATCTGATCATCGCTTCTTATCGTCGCACGACGGTGGGGCAGGCTTCAGCCCGATCGTGCCGCACCGCGAGATAAGAGTCCTCCTTCTCCTTCTGTACGACCGATACATGCAGTTGTGCTACTGCCGTCTTCCGTGCCGCTATGCTGCTGGTTAGGTATTCCGTGGCAGCCGGCCCTCCCGCGGACGATGTGAAACCTGCGGCGGGCGGACTGAAGCCGGATGCCACTTACTTTACCCAAACGTGGAATTCTGCATTTGTTGTGGGGCAGCCAGTCTTGGCTGCGGCCGCCTTTCCAGGCGGCTTTTCGGGCCATCTACGAGTGCTCGTGGTCCGAAAGAGCCGGCTAAAAGCCGGCTGCAGCCATGATTGGCCGCCCCCACGAATTATGCAGAATTCCGTCTCTGCCAAAGTAAGCGACATTCAGAACGCCTGATGTCGGCCCGCAATTTCANNTCGATGGCTCACTGCAAATTCCACGGCATCAGGAGTTCTGACATTGGGCTGAAAGCCTGGCCCACCGCGCCGCGGGGTGGCTTTGCAATCATCCTGCGATCTGCCACACTAAAAGAGATGCGCACGAAACGGACCGCGGTGCTGGCGTCGGCTGTGCTAGTCTCCGTCGCGGCGATTGTCGGGATTTGGTTCTTATTTCAAAGCAAAGTCATTAAAGTCTGGGTGTATACCGATTATGCTTTCCGGTACAGCCATAGCGACTGGCCGGCGCTGGTGGATTCGCGATTCCGGGAAGTGAATCGCATTTACCAACGCAATGGCACGGGTGTTCAATGGAAGGTGCTGGACGCCAGCCAGATCGATCCCATCAGCGTCGCCCCGGGCATCGATAGCCGCCGCGCCAATATGTCGCTTCATTTCGACCGCCCCACCGACGTCTACGTGATCGTCACCGGCATCCGTGAGGGCGATCGGACGGGCAGCGTGAGCCCGTTTACGCGCGTTGCGGTGGTGGAGGATTTTCCGGAAAAATCGGAGTCTCTAAATGCCCGGTTGCTGGCCCACGAACTGGCCCACCTGTTCGGAGCGCCGTACGATCTCGCCTGGTTCGAAACCCTGATGGGGGAGAAGCCGGAGAGCAACAAGTTTTCCGACCGAACCATCGCCATGATCCGGCGGATGCGCAATTATCCCTTTGCTCTTGGCATTGACGGATTGTCGCAGGATTCGTGGGAAAAGAAGGCATTGGCCGCCGTGGCGCAGGACGATGTTGCAGCGCACTCCAACGCCCTGGCCCACGCCCACACGGTACTGGGCACGGCGCTGCTCAACGAACGTAAAACGGTACCGGCACTGGCGCATTTCCGCGCGGCCGTGGATGCCGATCCCCAGAACAAGACCGCGCATCTCAACTTGGCCGAGGCTTATGCCCGTAATGGGCAGGATGAGCTGGCGCTCCAACAGGGCCGCGAGGCGGTAAGACTGGCTCCCAACGAACCGTTGGCGCATCGCGCGTTGGGCGCCTTGCTAGGCCGCAACCACCAGCCCGAGGCAGCGGTCCAGGAACTCCGGATGGCGGTCCGCCTGGAGCCGAAGAACGCCGAAAATCAGATTCTGCTGGCGCTGCAACTGGCTGGCATGCTGGGCCACCTTGACGATTCGATCGCCGCCTTGCAGGAGGCCCTCCGCATCGATCCCCAATCGACAGTCGCCCGCCAGTCCCTGGAGAAGGCGCGGACTCTGAAGGAGCGCGTGAACGCGGTAGTGGTGAGAGAACGTGCGCTGTCGCAAAGCAAGCCCAACGATCCCGACGTGCACTATCGGCTGGCCAAAGCCGAAGAGCGCGCCGGCGATCTCAAGGGCGCCATCCGCGATTTTCAGAAGTCCGCCGACCTGCGGCCCGGCAGCGGAACGCCTCACACGGAACTTGCCGAGTTGTATATAGTCACGGGAGATTACAACACCGCCTGGGCCGAGATCCGCAAGGCGAGGGCATTGGGAACGGAACCGCCGCAGTCGCTCCTCGCCAGGCTGCCGGCGCAGAAGTAATCGGTCCGCGAATTTCCGGACTTCTTCCACGGGTTGCCGACAGCACCCAGCCGGCGCTGCGGGGCGGCGAGAAGATCACCAGGTGTCTCGACCCGAACAGTCGATTGTATCCCCCTTTGCGCCGGGCGCCGGCACGTGCTATTCAGGATACAGACATCTCAAATGGAGAGCAGGCCATGACGACACTTACGCAGATCCAGGGATTTCTGGGCCGCAAACGCCTGGCGGTGGTGGGAGTTTCGCGCAACCCTCAGGATTTCACGCGCCGCCTGTTTGAGGAACTCGCGCACCGCGAATACGACGTAGTGCCGGTGAACCCCGAGGCCGGCGAGGTGGACGGGCGGCGCTGCTACGCGCACGTCGGGGATATCGAACCCGCGGTGGATGGCGCGCTCCTGATGACCAAGCCGGCAGTCACGGAACAGGTCGTTCGCGAGTGTCAGGCGGCGGGCATCCGCGATATTTGGATGTATCGCGCCACGGGAGACGGCGCCGTGAGTCCGGGCGCGGTGCAGTTTTGCGAGACCAACGGGATGTCGGTGGTGGCGGGCGAGTGTCCGTTCATGTTCCTGCCGGAGACGCCGTGGTTCCACCGGCTGCACGGTTTCTGCCGCAAGGTGGTGGGGCGGTACCCGAAATAGGAAGGATGTCCG
>PLRZ01000099.1:0-5419 GCA_003164075.1 Bryobacterales bacterium
TGAGTCTCGACCCCGCAAGCAGGAGTGCCTGCGCCACATCGCCGCCACAGACAATGTGAAGTTGTTTTTGCGTCGTTCCTTAGGTTGTCTCTACGACCTCCTTACGCACCTTGCGGGACAGTATCCGGTAGGGGTCCACCAACAACCATGCCAACGAACCCACCGCGCAAAGGGCGGCCGCCACTTGGAAGGACGAGGGCCAACCGAAGACGGTGGCCAGTACGGGGGTCAGCGAAGCCGTCACCGTGCCGCCCAGTTGGTTGCCCATGTTCATCACGCCCGAGACCGACCCCGCCGAACGGCCCCCAATGTCCGCGGTGACCGACCAGAAACAACTCGTCGAGAGATACAGCGTGCCGGCGCCGCCGGCCAACACGATGCTGGCCACGCGGGCATCCTGCGCCCGCATCGCAAGCACGATGAAACATGCGGCCACTGCCATGCTGACGACCGAGAGGCCGCAGCGGCCGGCCCGTTTTCCGTAGCGTTTAGTGAGGCGGTCGCTGATGTAGCCTCCCAGTGGCGCAAAGGCCGCCATGGCCAGAAACGGCAGCATCCCTAAAACCGCGCTGGCTTTCAAATCCAACCCGCGGACCTTGTTCAGGTAGATGAAAAACCAGGTGAAGAAGATGTAGGAGACATAGCCGAACGCGAAGTAGCTCACCGTGAGCGCCCACACGTTCCGGCTGCCCAGAATGATGCTCCAGGGAAGAGCCTCCCCGCTGTCGGCCGGCGCCTGCTGGGGCATCCCGGCACGGATGTACCCGGCTTCCGGCGGCCTGACCCAGGGGTGTTCCTCGGGCCGGTCCCGAGCGATCAAGTACCAGACCAGGCCGGCCGCGAGGCCGATCACAGCGCAAGTCCAAAAGGACCAGCGCCAGCCGTAGTGCAAAAGGACGAGCGTTATCAGGGGAGGGGTGATTCCCGCGCCGGCGCCCACTCCGGCGAAGATCAGACCGTTGGCCAAGCCGCGCTCCTGCGAAGGGATCCAGCCGGCCACCAGCCGGTTTGAGGCTGGGAACACCATGGCCTCTCCCACGCCAAGCAGGAACCGTGTCGCCAGCAGTGTGGCTAACAGAAACGGGATGCCCGCGGGTATCGCAGCGAAAAGTGCCGTAAACACGGCCCACCACACCGTCGCAATGGTCAGGATTTTGCGAGGCCCGAAGCGGTCTGCCAAGCGTCCTCCCGGGGCTTGGAACAGGGCGTAGCCCAATACAAAACTGCTGAATACCCAGCCAAGCCGGATGTTGTCAAGGCCGAATTCCTTCTGAATGAAACTACCGCCGATCGAAATGTTCACCCGATCCAGGTAGGCGACGGCGCTGATCGCGAACATCCAGCCGACCAGCAACCACCGGATCCGGCCGCGCCGAGGCTTGTCGATCCTCACGGAAACCGTCTTTCCCGGCCTTCGCCGTTTGAATAGCATCAAGCTAGCAGGTTGTTACTCTTAGATGCAAGTTGAATCTTCCGAGAGCCGCCTGCTACTCTCAGGGAGTATGGCAAGGCCCCGCTGAAGGAAAACACTATGGAGAAGACTTCCGTCACACCCGACAATGCAGCCGAAGTAGCGCGCCGTTTTCTACGGCTTTACACAGGCGCTATCTCCGACATCCTGGACAAGAACGGCTATCGGAATCAGGTTTTGCCCCACTACATTACGCCGTTCACGACCGCGAACCGGGTCGCCGGCCTGGCGTTCACCGGGCAGGGGTACCCGTGCGCGGACATCGCGCATGACGATACGCAGACGCGGCTGAAGATCCTGGACAGCATTTCGCCGGGCACGGTATCGGTGTGGGCTACCGGTGGCAGCATGGATTGCGCCCACTGGGGCGAGATCATGTCCACGGCGGTTAAACAGCGCGGGTGTACCGGCGCGGTGGTCGACGGCGGGGTGCGGGATGTGGACTTCGTCAATGCCATGAACTACCCGGTATTTGCCAAGTTCAAGTGCTCGGCCAGCTCGGTGGGGCGCTGGGACATCGTTGACTGCCAGATCTCGATCAAGGTCGGCAACACCGTGATTCACCCGGGCGATTTCGTCTTTGGCGACACCGATGGAGTAGTCGTTATCCCGAAGGAGGGGACGATGGATGTGCTGGTAGCCGCCGAGGGAATCTTCGAGCGCGAAAGCGGTATGCGCGAGGAACTGCGGCGGGGCGTGTCCGTCGCCGACGCCTACGCGAAGTATGGCTCGCTGTAGGGCGGGTAGGCCCGTTGTCCAGTTCCGACGGTTCCAATTTCAGAACTCCTGATGTCGTGGAATTTGCAGTGAGCCCGCAGGTAGGGCAGGCGGTGCTCGCCTGCCCTCGATCCTATTCAAGCAGCGGGCCTAATTCAGCGCGGGCGGGCAGGCGGCACCGCCTGCCCCACGCGAAGCTCTCGCTATCGAAAAGGAATGGCTCAGCCCATTTTNNCGCCAGGCAGAAATTGCGGGGTGACATCAGGAGTTCTGAATTTAGGGTCGCTGTTTAGTTGTCTCGGCGGAACAGGGCAGCATTCTAGTCTCCCCGCCTAAGGCAGTAAACCGGCATATCCGGCGATCGCGCCGATACCCAGCAGAATGACCGGCGGCCAATGAAACCTGCGCAGGATCAGCAAGCATGCGCCGCCGAACAGCCAGCGCTGCCAGGATGTGAAAACACCTCGGCTGAGCAGAATGGCCGTGCTGAGAATCAAGCCCGCGATTGCCGGATTCAGTCCGGACAGAAGGCGTTGTGCACGATCGTCGTGACGAAAGCGCTCATATTGGCGACTGATGGCTAGCATCAGGACTGCCGCCGGGGTCATGAGGGCCACAGTTGCAACCAGGGCGCCGGCAATTCCTGCGAGGTGGTACCCCGTAAATGTCGCCAGCACGGCGATCGGGCCAGGCGTCAGATTACTGATTGCCACGCCGTCGATGAACTCGCGCGCGCTCAGCCAGTGAAGATCTGTGACCAGACGGTTGTGCAGAACCGGTATCAGCAGGAAGCCGCCGCCGAAGAATACAAAGCCGACTTTCAAAAAAGTGCCCGCAACCGTGCCAAGTAACGACCCGGCCGCCAGCACAGGAGCCAGTGCCGTCATGACGAGAGGCTGCTTTGGTTTGTCGTTCGCCGGTTCGTGGGGACCTGGACGGCTCCGAGCCATGATGAGGCCCACGGCCCCGGCGCCGAGCAGTATCCACAGCGCATTAATTTTCAGGACCCCCGAGCCTAGTGCCAGGGCTCCCACGGCAAAGGCGACAGGCGACCGCAAAACCCGCCTGCCAATTGACCAACCGGCCTCCACAATTAACGCAATTACCACCGGACTGAGGCCTGCGACAGCCCCCTGGAGAGCCGGAATCGCGTGAAAGCGGAAATAGAGGTGAGATAACGCAATCACGAGGGCGATGGATGGGAATAGGAATGCAACTGCCGAGAGGATGCCCCCCAGAACCCCGAATAACCGATAACCGACAAACAGAGAAACGTTGACTGCAAACGAGCCCAGGATCTGTCCAAATCCGACGCCGTTCAGGAATTCGTCCAAGGAGAGCAATCGACGCTTCCGAACAAACTCGTATTCCATGATGGAAATGATCGCCATCCCGCCTCCGAAGCCGATGCTGCCCACTTTGAAGAAGATCAGCAGCAGGCGGCCGAGGGAAACTTTGGGCGTGGTGGACGGACTCTCCAGTGTGGCGCTCCGATCATTCATGAGTTCCCTCTGTTCGAGCCGCGCCGGTCAGCGAGTGCCTTTTGCCACGCACTCTCCAGTTCGGCCCGGGCTGAAGGGGTGAGTGGCTGGGGTTTCACGCCAGGTTCGTATGCGCGGCACAATTCGATGGTACGACGCAAGCTATCGGCGAATGCCAGGCAAGTACCGCACCCGCTAAGGTGATTTCGCACGCCAACGGAGTCCTCCTGTCGCAGATCTCCACCGAAATAATCCGAAAGCGCTTCGATGATCCTTTCGCAAGTGCACTTCATGCCGACCGGCCAATCCGCACATTAGGAGGCGGGCATCTCGACCGGTGCGTTTAGAACGATATCGATTGCCGGCGCGTGCAGCAGGGTGTTGTGGATCAGGCACGATTTTACGGCCCGGAGAATCCCCGCCTGGTGCTGCGTATCCAGTTCGGGCGCCGTCACCTCAATCCGGAAACTCCCGAGCCTCGCTGGCTGGATAGCCTTCTCCGCCGTGACTTTGACTTTCAATCCATCGGCGGGCAGCGACCTCGCTTTGAGGTATTGGGCCGCGTAAAACCCGGCGCAAGTCCCTAGCGACACCAAGAGAAACTCCGGGGGTGTCATGCCGCTGTCGGAACCGCCATTGGCGGCCGGCTGATCGCAGATCACACGGTGGCCGCGCGCGATCGCCTCAAACTTCACTTCACCTTTATGTAGGATTTCCACTTCCATAGAAAATTGCCTCACCCACCAAGATGCAGTCTTTTCGGAAAAGTGACGATGTTACCAATGGACGAAATCTGCATCTTGAGGTATGAAGCCGAGTTTTGAGATCCGAATATTATGAGAAAGTCACTCCTTTTGGTCGTGGCTGTACCCTTATTGGCGCAGGATCCGCTCTCGTTGCGTGAGGCGGTGCGACTGGCCCTGCGAGAGAATAAAGCCATTGCCGCCACCAATGCAGGGATGCGCGCCGCGGAGACACGCATTGTCGAGGCCCGAGCCGGCAACCTGCCCAAGCTGAACTATTCCGAATCTTTCGTGCGCAGCGACAATCCGGTCTTCGTTTTCAGCTCGCTGCTAACCCAACACCAATTCGGCGCTGAGAATTTCAACATCGGTCCTCTGAACCGGCCAGACTCGATCAACAATTTCCAGTCGCAACTGACGGTGGACCAAGTCCTGTACGACGCCGGACAGACCCGCAACGCCGTGAAATCGGCCGATCTCTCACGGCAGGTGTCCGGCGAGGAGCAGCGGCGAACCCAGATGCAAGTGATGGCCGGCGTGGTCAGAGCTTACTACGGCGCGGTACTGGCGGCGGAAAGCCTCAAGACGGCGGAGCAATCGCTCAAAAGCGCCGAGGCGGACCTGGCGCGGGCCGAATCGGTCCATGCGGCCGGCATGTCGACCGATGTCGATGTGCTGTCCATCCGGGTACATCTTGCCGCCGTCACCGAGCAGCATATTCAGAGGGCGGCGGATCTGGATGTAGCGAAGTCCGCGCTGAACGACGCGCTTGGACTGCCGCTGGATACCAACCATGCGCTGACCACCTCGTTAACCGCGCTGGATTTGCCGAACCNNGTACACCTGGCATCAGACCTTGCCAAGACGCAGGCAGACTCGGCCCGGAGCGCGCTGCTTCCTCAGGTCGGTTTTCACGCCGTCTTTGAGGCCGACCGCCAACAGTTCATCAATAAGGGTGGGGCCAACTGGCTGGCCTCCATTGGATTGCGCTGGAACCTGTTCAACGG
>PLRZ01000099.1:5456-7285 GCA_003164075.1 Bryobacterales bacterium
ACGAAACCGCGGTACTGGAAAGCCGAACCCGGTACCTGGCAGCCGTGCATGACCAACGCATCGCCGCCACCATGTTGGATTTGGCTGCGGGGCGGCTCTCGCCCGACTCGGAGGTATTGAACTAAATGCGATTTATCCTTCTCCCCCTATTTGCTTCGATTGCGATGTTGAGCGGCTGTGGCGGCACTGAGCCTCAGCCTAAAGGGGCTTCCACAGCGCCCGCTATTGCGGTCCAAACCGCGACGGTAAGCACCGAGCAGTGGCCCGATGTGTACGAGGCCACGGGAACCGTTCGTGCACGCACGGCCGCGGTGCTCTCCAGCAAGGTAATGGCGTACGTGCGACAGGTCGCCGTTCAGGTGGGCGATCGGGTCCAGGAGGGCCAACTCCTGGTAACGCTGGACGCGCAGGATCTGGACACCAAAGTACGCAGCGCCGAGGCAGCCGAGGCCGAAGTGATGAGCGCCGTCCCCGAAGCGGACAGCGGTGTGGCCGGCGCCAAAGCCAACCTGGATCTGGCCCAAAGTACGTTCCAGCGCATGCAGGAGCTTGCGTCCAGGAAGTCTATTTCGAGCCAGGAGTTCGATGAAGCGTCGGCGCGGCTCAAAGCGGCGCAAGCCGCCTACGAGATGGCCCGGGCTAAGCGGGGTCAACTCGATTCTAAACGGGCGTCGGTACAGCAGGAAATTCGCGGCGCGAGCATCATGCGAGACTACACGCGGATCTCGGCGCCGTTTTCCGGCGTAGTAACGGCGAAGTCGGTGGAACCTGGAAATCTGGCCGCCCCCGGGGCTCCCCTCCTCACTGTGGAGCGGGAGGGCGCCTACCGGCTGGAGGCATCCGTCGATGAATCCAGACTTCCGTTCGTGAAGGCCGGGCAAGCCGTCGATGTCGCTTTGGAATCGTTGGACCGCCGGTTTACCGCCCACGTGTCGGAGATCGTGCCGTCCGTGGATGCGGCTTCGCGCACTTACATTGTGAAAATCGATCTGCCTGCTATGCCGAATCTGCGGTCGGGGATGTTCGGACGCGCGATGTTCCCACTCGGCACACGCAAAGTAGCGACCATTCCGCCGCCGGCCATGGTGGAACATGGGCAATTGCAATCGGTTTTCGTGATTGAAGACGGCTGTGCGCGGACCCGCCTGATCACCACCGGGGAGCGAAGGCAAAGCGCCGTGGAAGTGCTCTCGGGATTGAGCGAGGGCGAGAAACTGGTGAGCCCCGTGCCTGCCGGACTCTCCGACGGCGCCCGGGTGGAGGTTCGGCAATGAGCGGGGCGCCATCCGGGCCACGTCGTCTCGGGCCAGCCGGGCGGTTCGCCCAAGCGTGGATCGCTTCCAAGTTGACCCCATTGATCATCGCCGGCGCACTGCTGCTCGGCGGCTTCGCCGTTTGGAAACTGCCGCGCGAAGAAGAGCCGCAGATCATCGTGCCGATGATCGACGTTTTCGTGCAGATGCCCGGCGCCTCGGCGCACGAAGTGGAAGAGCGCCTCACCAAGCCGATGGAGAAGCTGTTGTGGGAGATCCCCGGGGTGGAGTATATTTACTCGACCTCCAGCCCTGGGCAGTCGCTGGCAATTGTGCGCTTCTACGTGGGCCAGGACGAAGAGAAGAGCATCGTACGGCTCAATCAGAAGCTGTCCGCCAATATGGACCTGATTCCGCCGGGCGCCACCCCGCCCCTGGTGAAGCCGCGATCCATCGACGATGTGCCGATTCTGGCGCTCACGCTGTCCAGCAAGCGATATGGGGATTTCGAACTGCGCCGCATCGCGGCCCAGGTGGACGACACCGTCAAGCAGGTGCCGGATGTTTCCGCGGTCA
>PLRZ01000526.1 GCA_003164075.1 Bryobacterales bacterium
TATGAAGCTCAACACGCTGGACAAGCTGCGCGACTGCCTGCTGCACCTGGAACCGCGCGTGGAACTATCGGCCGATATCATGGCGCGCGCGTTGGTTCCGCTCGAGCGCATGCTCGCCGTGAAATAGATGGACACCGCACCACTGATCGATTCGTTCGGGCGGGTGCACGACAATCTCCGCGTGAGCGTGACGGACCGGTGCAACATCCGCTGCTTTTACTGCATGCCCGAAAGCGGCGTGGAGTTCGTCGAGCGCAGTGAGATTCTGGACTTCGAAGAGATCGAGCGATTCGCGCGGATCGCCGCGAAGCTGGGCATTACCAAGCTGCGCGTGACGGGCGGCGAGCCGCTGGTGCGGCGCGATCTGCCAGTGTTGATCGCCCGGCTGGCGGCCATTCCGGGCATCCGCGACCTGGCGCTCACCACCAACGGCGTGCTGCTGCCGGACCTGGCCGGGCCCCTGTACGATGCCGGACTGCGGCGCATCAACGTGCATCTGGATACGCTCGACCGCGACCGCTTCTTCGAGATCACCCGCCGCGACGATCTCGGCAAGGTGCTGGCCGGTCTCGAGCGCGCCAAGGAACTGGGCTTCCGGGTGAAGCTCAATGCGGTGGCCGTGAAGAATCTGGTGGAGCCGGACATTGTGCCGCTGGCCCGGTTCGCTCGCGAGAACGGGTACGAAGTGCGCTACATCGAGTTCATGCCTCTGGACGCGCAGGGCCTGTGGGACCGGCGGAAGGTGCTGCTGGCCGACGACATCATCGCGACGCTCTCCCGCGAGATCGCGCCGCTGGTGGCCGTGCCCGACCCCGACCCGCGCGCGCCCGCCACGGAATACGCGTTTGCCGATGGCGGCGGCACGGTGGGCTTCATCGCCTCGGTGAGCCGTCCATTCTGCCTGAACTGCAATCGGCTGCGCCTCACGGCTGACGGCAAGATTCGCTACTGCTTATTTGCCATTGAGGAAGACGATGTGAAGTCGCTGATGCGCGCCGGGGCGCCGGACGACGAAATCGCGGCGCTGGTGCGGCGGAATGTGGCGGGGAAGTGGATCGGCCATGAGATTAATTCGGCGAAGTTCGTGGCGCCGCCGCGGCCTATGTATTCGATCGGGGGATGAAGAGGGGAATGCAGCGCGGCCTCGCCGCAAGCGGTCAGCTCTTAGGATTCAGCCGGGGTACCGCGTCGAGGCGCGGTCCATGGGAGTCTGAAACTGCGGGACCGGAGGTGGGGCAGGCGGTGCTCGCTTGCCGGTCTGCCCGCGCTGAACCAGGCGGGCGGCTGCCCAAACAGAATAGAGGGCAGGCGAGCACCGCCTGCCCCACCTCCGGAGTCATCCCAGGTCAGACCAGGAATCAAGAACCTACGGGCAGTTTCCGGAGAGCTTCCGAATCTACGCCTGGCACGCGTTTGAATCCAGATGTTGTTGCGGCGAAGCTGCCTGGCGCCACAACTCCTTACGGGGTGACGAAAACCCATAAGAGAAATCATCGCGGGTGGCAGATTCCCTCGTCTTCCTCGGGAGACTCTCTGTACTACTAATGCGGAGAATCTTTGCCAGCCGCGACGATTTCTGCCGTGCCTTTTCGGCACCCCGTTAAGGGTTGTAGCGCCAGGCAGCTTCGCCAGAACGATCGCTGAAAGTCAAAACGATGCTCCGGCGTGGATTCAGAAGCTGAATCCTGAAAGCTGACCGCTGACCGCTTGCGGCGCAGCCGCGCTATGTCTCCGTGTCTCTCCGGTGAACCCTTCGATTCGCAGCGACTTCGCGGCGATCCATAACAAAAAAGCCCTCTCGAACGCCACCGCGCTCGAGAGGGCCCAAGGAGCCACCGCCGGCAAAAACCTTTCCTACCGCGATTTCACGATGGAAATCGGATCCAGCCACTTCGGGTCGGCGAAGCGGTACGAGAAGACAATCGCAGCCACCAGCCAACCCGCCATGGCCATTACGCCACTGCCTTCGTCCAGCCGTTGCGACATGATTCCCCAGGCGCCTGCCAGGACGAAAAGCACCGAAGCCACTACCAGCATCAGACTGGCGATAGACACAACTCGATTCCGCATTTGTACCACCTCGTTTTTCTAAAGTCTTGAAGTTAAGGTCCGCCGTCGACGGACCAGTTGGATTGGCTGAAAGCCGCGTCTTGCGGACGGGCCAATCGTCCCGGAAAGCCTTTGTTTGCTTTCCCTCTTGCCTTCACTTACTAAGACGAATAAACTCGCGTTTGGTTACTGGAGAAATTGCCAGGCGTCGAGTTCCCACCGTCCGCCATCGTGCCAGAATAGAAGAAAGCATTGTCTATGAGCCGTTTTGGAGCGTGGTCGCGGGTCCTGGCCGGGTTGGGCGCGGCGCTGTTCACGGCAGCGGCGCACTATTCCGCCTCCATCTGCGGCACCACTCCGGAAACACCGCTTCAGACACTGTTCCTCCACCGCCAGGCGCAACGTGCGCGCGCCGCCCGCATTCATCCGCTGGACGCCGCCGCGCCCTCCGGCAATCGGGACATCGGCAACATCGCCGTCATTGAAGATTCGGGCGGCGTGGTCGAACGGCAGAACCAGTTCAACCTCGATGACAACAGCCTCACCTTCACACCCAGCGCCGCTAACGCCGCGAGCTATCGATATTCCGTCGCCGCTCAGGGCTACGATGCGGCCGCCGCAGCCAGTGGCTTCCCGCTCGCGGCGCTCGACGATGACGATGCCCGCCCGGTCGGCCTGCCGTTCGTCTTTCCCTTTTTCGGCGCCTCCTATAATCAGGTGTTCGTCAACTCCGACGGCAACCTCACTTTCGGTGTGGCCGAGTACGCCTCCACCCCCAGGACGCTCGGCCGCATGACCGCCGGGCCGCCGCGCATCTGTCCGCTGTTTGACGATCTCGACCCCTCTAAGACAGCCGGCGGCGTACGCGTTTTCTCCGACTTTACCGGTGTGGTAGTCAGTTGGGTTGCCGTCCCCGAGTATTCGCAAAATGGCGCCGGCGCTCCCGTCACGTTTCAGGTTCGGCTCTTCCCCGACGGCCGCATTCAGTTCGCCTACGATGGCGTCGGCAGCGGCATCGCCAGCGCCGTGGTGGGCATCGCTCCCGGCAATCTACAAGGCGCCGCCACGCTGGTCGATTTCCGCGGCGACCCCAGCGCCACGTATTCCGCCGCCGTCGCGGAAGTCTTCGGCAATAGCGTCGCGGTGGATATCGCGACCGCCGCGCAACAGTTCTATCTGACCCACGAAGACTCCTACGATTACCTGGTGATCTACAACAATATGGACATTCCGGCGCTGGGCGACGCGGTGGCCTACGAAAACACGGTGCGCAGCGCGGGCGCCGGCTACAGTGTCGCGGCCCAGGACTGGGCCCAGGAGTTCGGTTCGGCCGCGCGCCTACATTCCGTGCTCAATATGGGGCAGTTGAGCGAATACCCTGTGGATCCCAACGCCCTGGTGCCGGCGCGCGCCTCGGTGGGCGACACGCCGTTGACCATTCTGGCGCACGAAACCGGCCACTTGTTTTTGGCTTTCGCCAGCATTCAGGACCCCGCCAATCCAGGCGCGCTTCCCATGCTGGGCTACCAGTTGGCGCACTGGAATTTCGCTTACGATTCGGAAGCCTCGGTGCTGGAGGGCGAGCGCATCGTCGACCGGGGCGCCGGCNNCCCAGCCAGGTGCCCGACACGTTTCTGGTCACCAACGTCACGCTCAACGGCGTCCCGCTGGACACCAGCCAGTTGCACCCTCTCAGCGGCGTGGCGTTCGACGGCACGCGGGAGAATATCACCATCGACAACCTGATTGGGACCGAGGGGCGGCGCACTCCCGACGACACCGTGGCGCAACGCCGCTTCCGCTTCGCCTTCATTTTGGTAGTGCCGCAGGGCGCGCAACCCTCGGCCGCCGACATCTCGCAGATCGACACCTACCGCCAGCAATTCGAGACTTTCTACGCCCAGGCATCCAGCGGAAATGCGGTGGCCGATACATCGCTCCAGCGCAGCTTGCAACTCTCTCTGTTTCCGGCGGCTGGCGTGGTGGCGGGCGCCGGCCCTTCGAGCGCGACCATCGCCGTCGGGACCGCGCCCGCCGCCAATCTCACGGTGCAGCTTCAGGACCCTGACGGCAACGCCAGCTTTCCGGCGACGGTCACCATCCCCGCCGGCGCCACCAGCGCCAGTTTCACCTACACCGGCGTGAGGGCAGGAGTGGCGGAGTTGTTGGCCGTCCCTTCGGATGCAACTTACGAAACCGTCGCCGCGCG
>PLRZ01000426.1:0-3486 GCA_003164075.1 Bryobacterales bacterium
TTCATGACAAACACCGTCTGATCGTCGAATGCCGTCGTATTAAACTTATCCAGCTCCGCGAAGATCGACGCTACTAACTCCGCAGCCGCCAGCCTGCAACCCGATCGCACCACCTGCGCCAGCCGGCCGCGGCCGTATTCCGCTCCAGCGGCGTTGATGTGGTCGGTGATCCCGTCCGAATAGAGCACAATGGTGTCGTCCGCCTGCGTCTGGAACGTGATCTCCTCGTACTCGCGCGATTCCAGCAGCCCCACCGGCACGCCTTCCGCGCGCACTTTCAGGATTTCGCTGCCGCGGCAGATCATCGGCGGAATCGCCCCCGCGTTGGCCATCACGATCTGCAGCGTGGCCGGATCCCACAGCAGCACCGTCAGCGTGGCATACCGCGCTTCCACTTTGCGACGAATCAGCGCATCGTTCAACGCCCGCAGCAGCGCCGCCGGACGCCGATTGCGCGGCGCCAGCGTCCGCAGCAGGCCATTCATCAGGCCGCCATAGAGCGCCGCCGCGGCGCCTTTCCCGCTGACGTCGCCGAACGCGATCACCGTCTGATTGTCGCGATGCTGGAAAATATCGTAAATATCGCCCGAGATCTCCCGCGCCGGACGCAGCCGCACCGCCGCTTCCAGCCCGTCGATCTCCGGGTCGGCATCCGGCAACAGCACGCGCTGCAGTTCGCGCGCCGCCTCCATGTCCTCTTCCAGGCGCCGCTCCCGCAAGGCCACTTCGTTGTACAGGCGGGCATTCTCCACGCTGCTGGCCACCTGCGGCGCGAGCAAGGATAGCGTGCGCACATGGTCGTCGGTGAAGTGGCCCACGCGGTCGCTCTCCAGGTCCATCACCCCCACCACGCGATCCTGCAAAATCAGAGGCACGGCCACTTCCGAGCGGATGTCGGCATGCGACGCGATGTAGCGCGGATCTTTCGCGGTATCGTGCACGCGCACCACCTCGCGCGATTCGGCGGCCGCGCCGGTAATGCCTTTTCCCAGCGGAACGTTGTCCGTATTGACGCGCTGGTCGTAGCGGATGCTGAACAGGTGGCGCAGCGCCGCGGCATCCCGGTCCACCGACAGGATGCTGAAGGCGTCGTAGTCGATCAGTTCCCGCACGGTGCTGGCGATCTTCCCCAGTAGCTCGTTCAAATCGAGAATCGACGAGAATTCGCGCGAGATGTTGGCCAGCGTCTTGAGCGTGCGATTCTGCCGGTCCACCCGCCGGTAGAGCCGCGCGTTGTCGATGGCGATGCCCACGCGCGCGGCGATCAGTCGCAGCAGCGCGCGGTCGTACTCGGTGTAGGCATTGACGCGCGTGGACTGCAGGTCGATCACGCCCACCAGCTTGCCGCGCGCCATCATGGGAACGGCCAGTTCGGTGCGGACCGCGTCCAGGGTATGCAGGTAGCGCGGTTCGTTGCGGACGTCGCCCACCAGCAGGGGCTCGCGGCGCGCCGCGGCGGTTCCCGTGATGCCTTGTCCGAGCGCGATCGAAAGACCGCGGACCACCTCTTCGCGATGCCCCAGGGCATAGCGGATGCGCATGTCCTGGCGCCGGTCGTGGTACAGCAGGATGGCGAACAAATCGTACGGCAGGACCTTTTGGACAATCTCCGCGACGTTGGCCAGAAGCAGGTCGAGATCCAGGGTCTGAGAGGTTGCGGCCGACACCTCCAGCAGGTAATCCAACAACTCCGACCGTTCGCGGAAGCGTACCGACGACTTGCGAGCGGGCGCTATGGCCTTGCCCACGGTTTGCGGTTGATGCCAATCAGGCAGCGGTAGCCTCGACAATCTTTACGCTGGCGCTGGCGCCGATGCGTGTGGCGCCCGCCGCGGTCATGGCCTGGAGGTCCTGCAGCGTGCGGATGCCGCCGGAAGCCTTCACGCCCATTTCCGGCCCCACCGCCTGGCGCATCAGGGCGATGTCGTGCGCCGTCGCGCCCGAGGGACCGAATCCCGTGGAAGTCTTGACAAAATCCGCCCCCGCCGCCTTGGCGAGAGCGCAGGCGATGGCCTTCTGAGTATCGTCGAGCAGCGCGGTTTCCAGAATCACTTTCACGATGGCCCCGGCGGGATGCGACGCTTTGACTACCGCCTGGATATCGGCCTTCACGGCATCCTGGTCGCCCGATTTCAGCGCCCCCACATTGATCACCATGTCGACTTCCTGCGCGCCGTCGCGCACCGCGATGGCCGCCTCCGCCGCTTTCGATTCCGTACTGGTGGCGCCCAGCGGAAAACCCACCACAGTGCAGACCTTCACCGGCGACCCTGCCAGTTCGGCGCGCACCAGCGGCACCCAAAACGGGTTGACGCACACGCTGGCGAAGCTGTATTGCCGCGCTTCGCGGCACACCTTCACGACATCGGTGCGGGTAGCGTCGGCCTTGAGAATGGTGTGATCGATCAGCGCCGCGATGGCCGGATCGATCCTGGTCAACCTCTCGCTGGCCGATACGCGGGCCGCACCGGCGGCGATAATTTCCCTGGTATTGCGCGCGCACGTCTGGGCGCAGCGCTGCACGCACCCGGGGCAGACCTGGCCGGGGAGATTGAGCCCCTCGGCCGCTTTGCCGGCGACCGCGCGCGGCCCCGCCAGCACCCCCGGCACCCGCGCCAGAATCTCCTCGCCGATTTGCGCTACCAGACGATCCAGTTCGCCTTGCGTCACGACAACCCTTTCTTGCGATACCGCTGCTCGATGTCCATGATCTTTTGTACCCGCGCCTGATGGCGTCCGCCGGCAAATGGGGTGGCGATCCAGGTGCGCAAGACTTCCTCCGCCTGAGTCTGGGTCAGAAGCCGCGCTCCCAATGTAAGTACATTGGAATCATTATGTTCCCGGCTATTGCGGGCGGAAGCCTTATCATAGCACAGGGCCGCCCGGATGCCCTGCACCTTATTCGCCGCCATTGACGAACCGATGCCCGCGCCGTCAATCAGGATCCCCCGGGAAGCCGTGCCGGCAGCCACCAGGTCGGCCACCTTCACGGCGATATCGGGGTAATCGGCCGGCTTCCCGTCGTATACCCCCACATCGCGCACCGCCAAGCCGAGCGACTCCAAAAGCGGCTTCAGTTCCTCTTTGAGAGCGAAGCCGCCATGGTCCGCGCCGATGGCAACGGTCTTCTCCGGCGCAGCCAGCGCGGAACACTGTTCCTCGGGCAACTCGATGAGGCGCACTCCGCGAGCCGCCGCCACGTCACGCGCCGACGGCGTGACGATGGCGTCAATGGGAATCCGCCAGTCGCCTGCGGCCGGCACATCTTCGGCGGTGATCACACGTCGCATAGAAACAGCTTTCAGCGATCCGCTTTCAGCTACGGCATCGCGTGCCGCAACACTCGGCCACGGGCCGACCACTGAAAGCTATAATCCGTAAGGACCATTGTAATGAAACCACATCCGCCGTTGCCGGCCTTTCTGGCGCCGTCGGGCGACTATCTGGCGCGCCTGCTGAGCCGCGAAGAAATATCCTGTGCACTCA
>PLRZ01000426.1:3506-5286 GCA_003164075.1 Bryobacterales bacterium
TTTCCGAGCCGCGCGCGCCAGCAAACGGTTCCTGCCGTTGAAGTGAGTTTCGCACCAGAAACCGGATAGCGCGCTCAGTTAGAATCAAAGGCTATGGAACCGAAAGCCGACGTCTCCATGGCCGAGACCGTGGCTTCCAACAGCCTGGCGGGCGGGACGGCGCCGGAAATCCCGCAGGTCGGCAGTGTGAGCGAGGACGAAGGCCGTTTCCTCCCCGGTACGCTTCTGGGCGGCCGATACCGCATCCTTACGCTCCTGGGCCGCGGCGGCATGGGCGAAGTCTACCGGGCGATGGACCTGACGCTGGGACAATCCGTGGCGCTCAAGTTTTTGCCCGAAGAGGCATCGCGCAATCAGCGCCTGCTGGAACGTTTCCACGGCGAGGTCCGCGTGGCGCGCGTGGTCTCCCACCCCAACGTCTGCCGCGTTTACGACATCGGCCAGGTGGAAGGCATGCCTTTCATCTCCATGGAGTACGTGGATGGCGAAGACCTCGCCTCGCTGCTGACGCGCATTGGCCGGCTGCCCGCCGATAAGGCCGTGGAGACCGGCCGCAAGCTGTGCGCCGGCCTCGCCGCCGCGCACGACCGCGGCGTGATCCACCGCGACCTGAAGCCGCAGAACATCATGATCGACAAGCGCGGCGAAGTGGTGATCATGGATTTCGGACTGGCCGCCATCGCCAGCGAACTGACCGGCCCCGAGGCCCGCAACGGCACTCCGGCGTACATGTCGCCGGAGCAGATCAAGGGCGCGGTGGTCACCGCCAGGAGCGACATCTACGCGCTGGGACTGGTGCTATACGAGCTTTTCACCGGCAAGCGGCCGTTCGACGCGCACAGCCTGCAGCAGCTCGTGGATATGCAGGAGGCCGCGCAACTGAACAGCATGACGTCGGTGGCCGCGGACATCGACCCTACGGTGGAGAAGATCGTTCGCCGCTGTCTGGATCCCGATCCGGCCAAAAGGCCCGCGTCGGCGCTCAACGTCCTGGCGGCGCTTCCCGGCGGCGACCCGCTGGCCGCGGCACTGGCGGCGGGAGAAACGCCGTCGCCCGAAATGGTGGCGGCGGCCGGCAAGGTGGAAGGCATGCCGCGGCGCTATTCGGCGCCATGCCTGGCATTGGTGATGCTCTTCCTGCTGGCCACCGTTCCCATGCGGTTGGCGCGCACCGCCATGGTCCACGGCGGACTGGACCAGACGCCCGACGTGCTGGCGCACCAGGGCCGCGAAATCGCCGCATCGTTCGGATACGCGGGAAAGCCCGCCGATACCGCAGTCTGGTTGAGGCATCGCGACCGCGCATTGCTGTATTTGGCCCGGAGGAAGGCGCCCCGCAAGTGGGACGAGTGGCTTGCGTGGGAGCCGGCAATCGAGGCGGTCTATCGCGAGAGTCCGCTGCCCATGGTGGCTGAGCCGGCGGCGCAGGTGGATAGCCGGCACCCGCCGCTGAACGTCGCGGGAATGACGCGTACGGTGCTCGACGGGAACGGCCGGCTGCTCGAGTTTACCGCCGTGCCGGGAGGCGCCGATGCGGACCTCACGCCGCCGGCGGGGCCGGAAGCGGTCTTTCGCGCCGCCAGGCTGGACATGGCGGCGTTTACCGGGACGATACCTCTGCAACTTCCGGCCACTCCCTTCGACCAGTGGCGCGCGTGGAAGGGACCCCATCCGCATTTTCCCGATACGCAGTTGCAGGTGGAGGCGGCGTGGTGGAAAGGCAGGATCGTGCAGGCGCTGGTGCTCTACCCATGGGACCAAAATCTCGCGGCCCGGCCAG
>PLRZ01000426.1:5324-6207 GCA_003164075.1 Bryobacterales bacterium
GACCTGTCGATGCTGGATCCTTTGGTGGAAGCGGCCGCCGAGTGGCTCCTGTGGGCGGCTGTTTTGTGGTTTGCCTATCTGGCGCTCGAACCCGAGGTCCGGGCGCGCTGGCCGCACTCCATCGTGACATGGAATCGCGTGCTGGCGGGCCGGTGGCTGGACGCTCAGGTGGGTTCGCACGTCCTCATCGGGGCAGCGGTGGGATCGGGACTCTGGGTATTTTTCAAGGCGGTCACGGTGTACGTTTTCAAGAATAGCCAACCATCCAATTGGGATGTGGCGCTGCTCTCTCTTTCGGGCGCACGCCAATGGATCGGAGTGCACGCAGATAACGCGAATGACGCCCTGAGCACCGGCCTGTTGGTGTTTCTGACGATTTTCGGAATGCGCCAGCTCTTGCGCAACGAACTGCTGGCGTCGTTGGCCGCCGCCGCTGTCTTTACTTTGGCGCAGGGGGAAGTGACGGGTCCCGACTGGTGGGTGGTTGGCCTGCTCTATCTGGTGGCGACAGCCGCCCTGATCTTTGTCCTGTTGCGATTCGGCCTGGTGGCCACCATTGCCGCGGTGTTCTTCATCAACGCAGCGAACTGCATGGCGCTGGGGACCGACTGGAGCGCATGGTACATGCCCGCCAGTATTGCCACGCTGCTGTTGCTGGTAGGGATTGCGGTGTTCGCGTTCTGGCGCTCGCTGGGCGGCCGCGCGCTGATCGAAGGGGAGTAACGCTTCAGAACTCCTGATGTCGTGGAATTTGCAGTGAGCCCGCAGGTGGGGCAGGCGGTGCTCGCCTGCCCGCCCGCGCTGAATTCAGAACTCCCGATGTCGGCCGGGGATTTCGGATATTTGGGAGAATTGACCTGAGCCATGACGTGGCGCAGACACT
>PLRZ01000569.1 GCA_003164075.1 Bryobacterales bacterium
ACGAAATTGTAGATGCCGCCCTTGCCTTCCTTGTCGCCGGGGTACCAGTTCTGTACCGTGGAATACTTGATCTGGGCGTTATCCAGCGCTACCAGTTCCACCACCGCGGCATGCAACTGGTTGGTGTCGCGCATGGGCGCGGTGCAACCTTCCAGATAGCTCACGTAGGCGCCTTCGTCGGCCACAATCAGGGTCCGTTCGAACTGGCCGGTGTCCTTGGCGTTGATGCGGAAGTAGGTGGAGAGCTCCATGGGGCAGCGGACACCCTTGGGGATGTAGCAGAACGAGCCGTCGCTGAAAACCGCCGAGTTCAGGGCGGCGAAGAAGTTGTCGGACGCCGGAACCACCGAGCCCAGGTACTTGCGGACCAGGTCGGGATGCTCGCGGACGGCCTCGGAGAAGGAGCCGAAGATGATTCCCAGGTCCATCAGCTTGCTCTTGAAGGTGGTAGCCACGGAAACGCTGTCGAATACCGCGTCGACCGCTACGCCGGCCAGAATCGCCTGTTCCTGCAAGGGGATACCGAGCTTGGCGTAAGTCTTCAGCAGCTCCGGATCAACCTCGTCGAGGCTCTTGGGACCGTCTTTTTGGGCCTTGGGCGACGAATAATAAATGATGTCGTTGTAGTCGATCTTGGGATAGTGGACGTTGGCCCAGGTGGGCTCTGTCAGGGTCAGCCAGTGGCGATACGCCTTGAGGCGCCATTCGAGGAGCCACTCCGGCTCTTCCTTTTTGGCGGAAATCAGGCGGACGACGTCTTCATTCAGGCCGCGGGGGATGGTGTCGGCAGCAATATCGGTGACGAAGCCCCACTTATATTCCTGATTCGCAAAGGTCTCGATGGTCTGGGTGGAATCACTCACCTTGATAGACTCCTAAACTGTTGGGCTGATACCACATTAGCTAATCCATACTTTTTAGTCAAGATTGCACATCTAATGGATGCTGGATGGGGCCGAATGGGTGCAAGCGGGGGCTGAAACGAGCGGGCGCAAAAAAACTCCCGGACCCACGAAGGGACCGGGAGTTGCGATTCTCCCAACTGGAAACTGAGATTGGAACTAGCTGCAGCCGCTGGTGCCGCCGCAATTGCCGCACTTGTAGCAGCTTCCATTGCGGGTCATAATGGAGCCGCATTCGGCGCACATGGGCGCGTCGGCTACCGCCGGCGAAAAGGGCAACTGCTGCTGCGGATTGGGCTCGGTGGCCCGCAGCGTGGGCGTGTCGCCGGCTTCCGTATTGGCGTACTCGGGGCTCAGGAACCGCGCGCCCAGCCAGCGGAAAATATAGTCCATGATGGACTTGGCATATGGAATCTGCTGATTGCCGGTCCAGCCGCTGGGTTCGAAACGCACGTGCGCGAACTTGTCCACCAGGAACTTCAGGGGCACGCCGTATTGCAGATTGAAGCTGACGGCGGTGGCGAAAGCATCCATCAAGCCGGAAATCGTCGAGCCTTCCTTGGCCATGGTGATGAAGATCTCGCCGGGATCGCCATTCTCATACATCCCCACGGTGATGTAGCCCTCGTGGCCGCCGATGGAAAACTTGTGGGTGATGGCGGCACGCTCATCGGGCAACTTGCGGCGCACAGGGCGGTAGACCACCTTCTCGGTGACCGCGGGGGTGGCGGCGGCAGCGGCGGCCTTCTTCTCCTTGGTGGAACCGGAGCCGGAACTCATGGGCTGCACGCGCTTGGAGTTATCGCGATAGATGGCCACGGCTTTGATGCCCAGCTTCCAGCTTTCGGTGTAGGCACTCATAATCTCCTCCACCATGCACTCCTCGGGCATGTTGATGGTCTTCGAAATGGCGCCGGAGATGAACGGCTGCACCGCCGCCATCATGCGGACGTGGCCCATATAGTGGATAGAGCGCGTGCCGTTCTGCGGGCGGAAGCTGCAATCGAACACCGGCAAGTGCTCGGGCTTTAGCTGCGGCGCGCCCTCAATGGTGCCGGTGGAATCGATGTGGGACACGATGGTCTCCACCTGCGCGGGCGTGTAACCCAGCTTGACGAGCGCGGCGGGGACGGTGTTGTTCACGATCTTGATGAGCCCGCCACCCACCAGCTTCTTGTACTTGACCAGGGCCAGATCGGGCTCGATTCCGGTGGTGTCGCAATCCATCATGAAGCCGATGGTGCCGGTGGGCGCGATCACGGTAACCTGGGCATTGCGATATCCGTGGCGGCGGCCGGATTCGTAGGCCTCGTCCCAGCACTGCTGCGCGCCCTGATAAAGCGCCGTGGGAATATTGTGGCGATTGATGCGCGCCACCGAGTCGCGGTGCATGCGGATGACTTCCAGGAACGGCTGCTGGTTGACAGCGTAGCCTTCGAACGGGCCGGTGGATTCGGCGGCGATCCGCGAACTGGTGAGGTAGGCCTGGCCGCACATGACGGCGGTGATGGCGCCGGCGAAGTCGCGGCCCTGGTCGCTATCGTAGGGGATGCCCATGGACATCAACAGCGCGCCCAGGTTGGCGAATCCCAGCCCCAGCGGGCGGAAAGCGTGGGAGTTTTCGCCGATCGTCTGGGTGGGATAGCTGGCGTTATCGACGATAATCTCCTGCGCCACGATCATGGTGTCGACGGCGTGGCGGAAGGCTTCCACGTCGAACTGGCCGTCGGGGCCGACGAACTTCATGAGGTTGAGGGACGAAAGATTGCAGGCCGAATCGTCCAGGAACATGTACTCCGAGCACGGGTTGGAGGCGTTGATGCGCGCCGTATTCTTGCACGGGTGCCAGCGGTTGATGGTGGTATCGAACTGCATGCCGGGGTCGCCGCACTGGTGGGTGGCTTCGGCGATTCCGCGCAGGATCTCGCGCGCTTTGTAGCGCTTCACGGGCTGTCCGGTGGCCACGCCCTTGGTCCACCAGTCGCCATCGCGCGCGGAGGCTTCCATGAAGTCGTCGGTAGCGCGCACGGAATTATTGGCGTTCTGGAAAAAAATGGAGCTGTAGGCGTCGCCGTCGATCGATGAATCGTAACCGGCCTCCACCAGGGTATAGGCTTTCTTTTCTTCCTTGGCTTTGCACCAGATGAACTTGTCGATATCGGGGTGGTCGACGTTGAGGATCACCATCTTGGCGGCGCG
>PLRZ01000314.1 GCA_003164075.1 Bryobacterales bacterium
CCTTGCGGTCGCGGCTCGGTATGGGGATGGGCAGCACGTAATTGAAGGGCGAGAAGCGCGAGGGGTCGAACGACTTCATTGTGCGCGCTCCACTATGTAGATTCCGCCGAAGATTACCAAGGCGGCCATCACGGCTCCGAGGGTGACGTGCTCGCCTAGCGTCCAGATTCCCAGTAGCGTGGCCATCGGCGGTAAGAGGTAATTGAAGGCCGAAAGACGCGACGCTTCCATGTGCGCCAGCGCGTAGTAGTAGATCAGATAGCAGATTACCGACGGGCCCAGCGCCATATAAAATACCGCGGCCCATGCCGGCCACGGGACCGATGCCATGGGGAAGCGCGCGGCTTGCCAGAGGGTGACCGGCGCCATCAACAGCGCTCCGCCTACGTAGGCCACGGTGTTGACCGCGATGCTGCCGTGGCGTTTGGCGGTGGGCTTGCCAAGCACGGTGAAAATCGCGAATGCCAAGGAACCCAGAAAGGTGATGAAATCGCCCAGAAACGTGGCCTCTCCGCGCGGCCCGGCGTCCACCACGCGCAGCAGAACGACACCGGCCAGCGACACGGCAATGCCGGCGAATTTTTCGCGGGGAGATCTTTTCCAGGCCGCTGGCGGCGGCCAACATCACCACCAGGAACGGGCTCAAATTGGCGAAGATGGCGGTGTGCGCCACGCTGGTGCGGCTTAACCCCACCACGAAGAGAAACTGGTTGAGCGACACGCCGAAGATTCCGATGACCACCATGAGCGGCAGATCGCGGAGGGTCCACGAGGGCCGATGGCGGCGCCGATCCCAGAGGTACACCGGCAGCATCAGCGCGCCAGCCATGGAGATGCGGAGTCCGTAGAGCAGCACCGCCGGAAAGGTTTGGAGCGCAATCTTGCCGGCGATATAGTTGCCGGCCCAGCCCACGATCATCAACGAGAGCAACGCGTAAAGAAGAGGCGCACTCGTCAACCGATGGTCTCCTCGCGCANNGATGTCGCGGCTCCAATAGCGCCGGCTGGCGGAGACGTCGCCGGGCAGCACGAAATTGGGCAGGGTGGCCAGCGCAATGTTGTGCGCGCGCCCGATACCGGACTCCAGCATGCCGCCGCACCAGACCGGAATGCCGGCCGCCTGGGCCACGTCGTGGACGCGTTTGGCCTCGGCGAAGCCGGCCACGCGCCCCAGTTTGATGTTGATGATGCCGCAGGCGCGCAGCTTGATGGCCTGCTCGGCATGGTGCGCGGTGCGAATGCACTCGTCGAGGCAGATGGGCGTTTGCAACTTGGATTGCAACTCGGCGTGGTCGATGATGTCGTCGTGCGCCAGCGGCTGCTCGATCATCATCAGGTAGTAGTCGTCGAGCTTGCGCAGGTGGTCGATGTCGGCGAGGGTGTAGGCGGAATTGGCGTCGACCATGAGTTTGACGGACGGAAAATGCTCGCGCACCTGGCGGACGGCGTCGACATCGTGGCCGGGCTTGATCTTCATCTTGATGCGCTGGTAGCCGGCGGCCAGTTCGGTTTCGATTTTTTGCAGCAGTTCGCGGACGGAATCCTGAATGCCGATGGAAACGCCGCAGGGGATCTCGCGGCGCGCGCCTCCGCCGATGGCTTGCCAGAGCGGGATGCCTTTTTGCCGGGCTTCGAGGTCCCAGATTGCGGCTTCCAGGCCGCCGCGCGCCATGTTGTGGCCGCGGATGTGGGCGGTGAGCGGATAGACATCGGCGGCGCTGGCCAGTTCGCGGCCCAGCACGCGAGGGATGGCGTAATCTCGCAGCAGGGGCCACGCGGAGCCGGTCCACTCCTCGTTATAGAAGGGATTTTCGCCGGCCGTCACTTCGCCCCAACCGGAAACGCCGCCGCTTTCGACCTCCACGAGGATCATGTGGCGCTCGGTGGTGCGGCTGAAACTGGTCTCGAAGAAATGCACCAGCGGCATACCGATCTGGCGGAGGGTAACGCGTTCGATTTTCATTGCCATGGCTCCAAGAGGTAGCTGCCCTGGGTCTCGCTGCGCAGGAAGCGGGTGACAGCCAGCCCCTGTTCGAAAGCGCGGCGGAATTTCTCGCCGTTCTCCTTCTGGATCTGGCGGGCGCGGCGCGGATCTTCGGCGCGGATGCGCACGATATCGGCGGGGTAGGCGATTCGCATCTCGCACGATTGGCCGGCGGGCGGCACATTTCCGGACAGGACGGTTTGGACGCGCGGGCTCGCGATCCACCATTCGGCGTAGCAGCGATCGGTGGGCAAGCCTCCGTGGAGCGGGCTGAAAGTGATGCCGTACTGGTTCTCGTGATAGCGGCGGACGATGGCGCCGAGGCGCTCGACGTTGAAGAATGCGTTTTTCAATTCCAGGGGGTCGAAGGTCCACTCGATCAGCTCGATGCCGCGCTGGAGGGCGTCGTCGCGCTGGCGGAGCTTGAGGCTGCGGCCGATGCCGGCGTTATGGTAAGCCGGCAGCACGCCCAGCATGTGGCTGTGGAGATACGGCCGTCCGCCGGATTTGATTCCCGGGATGGCGAAACAGAAACCGACCATCATGTCGCCATCGTAGGCGCCGAAGACGTGGCCGCCCACGGTGCTGACGACGACCAGAAACCGCAGCGGCAGCAGTTCGATATCGGCGAAGCCCCAGATGGCCTGCTGGAGGCGCAGCACTTCCTCGAATTCGGGGAGGTGGAAGAGCTGGCGAATTTCTATTTCCGTTTGGCTTCCTGCCACAGCGTCTCCATTTCGTCGATGTTGGAATCCTGCAGCTTTCGGCCGCGTTCGGCGAGCTTGTGTTCGATGTATTCAAAGCGCTGGCGGAATTTGGCGTTGGTGCGGCGCAGGGCCTGCTCGGGGTCCACTTTGACGAAGCGGGCCAGGTTGACGAGGACGAAGAGCAGGTCGCCCATTTCATTTTCCAGGTCGTCATGCGAGGCGAGGCGGCGGGCTTCGGCGAATTCGGCGAGCTCTTCGTCGAGCTTGTCGAGCACCTGCTCGGGATTTTCCCAATCGAAGCCGGCGGCCGCGGCGCGGGAGGAAATCTGCTGCGCTTCGACCAG
>PLRZ01000104.1 GCA_003164075.1 Bryobacterales bacterium
GGCGCCGGCGCGCCGCAGCCTGTCAGCCAGACGCTTCATGTCCTGGCCCCAATCCAGGTCCGAATCGGCCACGAAATTCTCGGGGTGGCGGCCGGCGATTTCGTTGGTGTAAGCCAGATAATCGGGATGCCCGAGCGCGCCCGACGCCACCTGCCACAGCAGCAGTCCCGCCAGAATCCAGCGCGCCGCCGGGCGCCGCAGCATGGCCGCCGCTACTCCGCCGCCGATTACCGACAGCCCCACATATATTGGCAGAACGTGCCGGACCCCGATATTGATGCGGCTGGCGAGGGCACAAATCAGGATCGCCGCGCAGAACCCCATCGCCGCAGCCAGCCGCGCGGATCGCCGGCAAGCCGCACTGGCCGCGCCCCCGGCCAGCAGCAGGAAGGCCAGCGGCGTCTTGATGGCCAGCACCACCGGGTAGTAATACCAGAACCCCGTGCCGCTCCGCCGGCCCAAGAGGTAAGAAACGTGCCCCGCCGCATTGTGCGCCCATAGCGTGGCGAGCCCGGTGAAGAAGCGCGGCGCAGGCAAGCGAAGGTGGAGATACTCGACGCGGGCGAAGGAGAAGCGGTAGCCCGCCCAGATCACTAGAAACGCCAGCGCGCAGGCGGCCGCCAGAGACCGCCGGTGGCGAAACAGTTGGGCACGGTGTATGAGGAGCAATGCTGCCGGAAGGAAAAGCAGGGCCGAGAATTTCGAGAGGCAGGCCAATCCCAGCGCCGCTCCGAAAAGCACGGTACGCCGCCAGTCGGGCCTTTCCACCCAGTAAAGGGACGCCAATGCCGCCGCGCCAATCCACGCGGCCGCCGCCATGTCGGTAGCGATCAGGCCGGAGTGCGCCAGCACCGGCGGCAGGGTAGTGAACAGGAGGGTGGCAGCCAGCGCCGCGGACGCGCCCGCTGCCCGCAAGCCCCAAAGAAATACTACCGCGGAGGCGATCCAGAAGAACGGCAGAATGCCCGCGCGTCCCAGGGCCAGCGTGCGGTCGTAATGCGCNNCCCATCACGCGGGCCAGCGGAGGGTGCTGATCCTCGTATAGATACTTGCCCGCCGAGAGCCATTCCATACCTGCCGCCAGGTGGTCCGGCTCGTCGATGGTGTGATTGAAGACGGTGTAAGTGGAGACGATGCGGGCGGAGGCAATGAAAACCAGAAGGACCGCCAGCCACGCGGCCCTTCGGGTATCTAACTGTGCGACGGATTGAATGGAGGACGCAGGCTGCAAACAGCCACTATATCGCGCGTCGGACCGGGCGGCGATTGCGCGAACGGAAGACCATCTTCTGGCCCTGTTGTTGTTGCGGGTAGCGATCGTAACGGACCGCGGCGGCGATTTCCACTACCGGCGCCATGGTCTGGTTCTCGCCCACAATTTCCTTGGGGGCCACCTGGCGCACCATGCGAATGGACAGCGCGCGCTCGATTCTGGAAATCTCGGAACGCTCCATACGCGTGCCGAACGTCCACGCGGTACCGTGTGCGCCGGCGCGGCCGGTGCGGCCCACGCGATGGATAAAGTCTTCGGGCACCTGCGGCAGGTCGTAATTCACCACGTGAGAAATGCCCTCGACATGGATGCCGCGGGCCGCCACGTCGGTGGCCACCAGGACGCGATAGTAGCCGTCCTGAAAGCCCTTGAGCGCCTGATTGCGTTGATTCTGGCTGCGGTCGCCATGGATGGTGGCAGTCTTGGCGCCGCCCACCGAGAGCTGCTTCGCCAGGCGGTCGGCGCCGTGCTTCGTGCGGGCGAAAATCAGGAACGAACCCGTTTCGGTCTCCAGCATGGATTGCAGCAGCGGCAGCTTCTTGCTCTGTTCGACCTCATAGAGACGAAGATCGACCTGTTCCACCGGCCGGCTGATGGAGCCGACCTCAATGCGTACGGCATTGGGAACGTGGGTTTCCACCAGGTGCTTCACGGACGATTCGATAGTGGCCGAATAGAACAGCGTCTGCCGGCCGGCGGGGGTGGAGGCCATGATGCGCTTGATGGTGGGCAGGAAGCCCATATCGAGCATGCGGTCGGCCTCATCGAGGACCAGGATCTTGACGGCGGCCAGGTTTACGAGCTGGCGGCTTATGAAATCGTACAAGCGGCCGGGCGTGGCGATAACTACCTGCGCGCCCTTGCGGATCGACTGCAATTGCGGGTTTTCGCCGACCCCGCCGACTACGATAGCGGCGCGGATTCCCGTGCCGTGGGCGATCTGAGTGAAAGCTACATGGATCTGGATGGCCAATTCCCGGGTGGGGCTCAGGACAACGGCCCGGACGCCTTTCGGGCCGGGTTCCGCGAGGAGCGATTGGATGAGCGGCAGGACGAAAGCGAGGGTCTTGCCAGTGCCGGTTTGCGCCGTGGCCACAACATTGCGGCCTGCAAGCGCTGGCTCAATGGCAAGCTCTTGCACAGGGGTGGGTTGAGTGAATCCGTGCTTCAGGAGGTTAGCCTGCAGGACGGGGGAGAGTGTGAGTTCTGAGAAACTTTTCATTTTTTCGTTTAAGAGGAAGGAAATCTGCGAACCGACTGCCAACGAGGGAAGAAGAGGAAGCGGATCAACTTCGAGTACGACAACAGTATAGCGCAGAATGGGATGCGGATGGTGGCCGCGATTTCGTGGGGTCGTTGCGAGTGGCGGCGGAAGGGTGGCTTCGCTTTTCCTTCAGTGCGATTTGACGGATACGGCAATGTGCCGTATCGTAAAAACTGCAATGAAGCGGGAACCCCTACCCACCGCCCGGCTGGAAGCGCGTTTACCGCACGACGTGATGGTGCGTCTAAAACGGGCCGCCGAGATCCAGGCACGCTGACGGATTTTGTGGTGGCCGCCGCCGATGAAGCGGCTTGCCGGGCGATCCAGGAAACAGAAATCATCCGCCTTTCCATTGAGGGCCAACGCCAGATCGCCGCGGCGATCCTCAATCCGCCTGCACCGTCGCCCGCTCTCAAGAAAGCCGCCAAGCGCTATCGCGAACTATTCGGGGTGGAATGACCCCCGTCTCTTTTCGATTCGAGGCGCTCGCGGACGGGCATGATCGAGCCGCGTTCTGCTGTGGCGACGACGCGCTTGACCGGTATTTTCAGACGCAGGCGACCCAAGACATCCGGCGGCGGATCGCCAATTGTTTTGTCATCGTCGAAACCACCGCCAGCCAGGTTGCGGCCTATTACACCCTGTCGGCTGCCAGCATTCCGCTCGTCGATCTTCCGCCGGACGAGGCTAAGAGATTACCGCGATACCCTACATTGCCGGCAGTTCGTATTGGGCGACTGGCCGTCGACCAGCGTTTCCAGCGGCGGGGTCTGGGCGAGTTGATGCCGATGAATGCGGTTCATCGGACTATACAAGACGCAGCGGCCGCCTTCGCCCTGCTCGTCGATGCCAAGAACGATCAGGCAACCGCGTTCTACCGACGATACGGATTCCGCCCTGTTGTGGACAAGCCCCGGACCTTGTTTCTGCCCCTCGTGACGGCACAAAAAATGCATGTCACCGCCGCAGCAGCCGGTCCAGCCACGTCTTCTGCGGCTGATCCCAGCCTTCCAGCATCCAGATATCAAACGGAAACTTCGCGACGGACGTGAGAAAGCGCTTGCCATCGGGATGCAGACTGAAGCCCGCGATAAGGCCGACAGACGCGGGCAGCTCGATAGGTGTGAGCATCTTCTCCGCGCCGGTCTTTACATTGATCGAGTAAAGCTGCCACTGCGCGCCCTCGCCCGTGGTGTTGCGGAATGTGCCATAGATCTGCGCGCCGTCGTTCGAAAACGCGAACGCCGACAATCTGCGTTCGGTCAGTTTGCGAATCGTATTGCCATCGGGCGAAATCATCGACATGCCGTCCGGCGACGGGTAGGCGATCCAGTCTCCCAAGGGGGACCACTGGACCATATCGTACCCGGTAATTGCGCCCTTATTCGGAGCCTCAGTTGCCAGGGGGATCACAGTCGCGCCCGCCACAGGCTTCATCTTCACCAGTTGCCCCTTGCCGCCGACCGTGCGCCGGAACGCGATCCACTGGCCGTCGGGGGACCAGGCGAAGCCGCGAGCGCCGTTGCTGTTGAGCTCCGCAAGAGCGGTCCGTCGTTGGCCGGCTGCGTTCGCGACCATCAACTGAGGTGGCGCCCCGCCCGCGCTCTGCATAAACAGGAATCGCGTGCCGTCCGGAGCCCATCGCGCCAAAGCCACTACACTGTCAATACCCTCCGGCGATTCAGCTACCGGGCGCGAGAACCCTTCGGCGGCGGAGCGGTCCTCGATAGTGCTTGTATCGAAACTGGATTTGGTGAACAAAAAGTGCGTACCGGAAGGTGCCCAATCCGGTTGCCAGGAGATTCCAGCGCCACCCACGATCGTCCGGACTCGCCCTTCCGGCACGGAGATCTCCAGCACATTCCACTCCACCGCACCGCCGCAGTACGCGATCTTTTTGCCGTCGGGTGAAACCGACGGAAACATCATCGCATCGTGGCCCTGGTAGATCATCCTGCTGCTGCCGTCTTTAGTATCCAGAAGCGCCAACCCGGTACCTCCGTTGATGACCTTTGCAAACAGCATATGACGGCTGTCCGGAAGCCAGGAAGCGCCGGCGCCCGTGCCGGACAGTTTGCCGAGACTGCGGACCGCCCCGGAGGGCCAGAGCAGGAGCCAGGACTCATTTCGACCCTGAACGAAGAGCCGGGATCCGTCCGGAGAAAATGCGCCCGGGCGGGCATCCGGAATCTGAGTTATCCGCAATTCCTTTGGCGTACCGCCTTTCAGCGAGCCGACCCACATCTTGCCGTCGCGCCCGAACACCATTGTCTTCCCGTCCGGATGGAGCGACGCCGACGTAACCTTCTCCATTACGGGTTCCGGCGCGCCCCCGGACGCCGCCACACCCCATAGGTCCCCATGGGACAAGTAGTAGATCGTGTAGCCGTCCGGTGACCAAAAAGGGAAGAAGCAAATGTCTTTCGCGTGCGTGAGTTGGGTTGTATCGGCTGCACCCACTGCTTTGGTAAACACCTGGTACACGCCGTGGATGTCCGCGATGTAAGCGATGTTCTTGCCATCGGGCGACCATACGGGGTAGGTTCCGGTAGCCTCATCCTGAGAGATGGGGGTGAACTTGTACGCGGAAAGATCTACCGCCGGGTGGATCGATAGCGCTGCTACTCCAAGGCCCACCACCAGACCCGCCAACCCGGCCGCCAGGCCGATCCACAGCCGCGCTCGGCCTTTCTTCCTTGCCGGAGCCGCAACGGTTTCGGATACCGCAATCCCGCTGGTCGAGAGCGACTCCGAAAGCCGCTCACGCAACTGGCGAAGTTCGCGATAGAGATCGCTGGTGGAATCGTAGCGTTCGGCCGGCTCCTTGGCGAGCAGCCGCTCGACAATCCAGCGCAACGGCGCGGGCACGCTGGCGGGCAACGGTTCGGCATCTTCGCGAATAATCGCCGTCATGGTTTCAGCCGCGCTCCCACGCTGAAAAGTCCGCTTGCCCGCTGCCATTTCGTACAGCACCAGACCGAGCGAGAATTGATCGGACTGCGCCGTGAGATTCGTCTGCCCGCGCGCCTGTTCCGGACTCATGTAAGCAATGGTGCCGACCGTCGTGCCGGCGTCGGTGAGGTTGGCTACCACGGAACGCGTTGCATCTTCCTGAGTAATTTCCCCGGCGGCAGCCTTTGCCAGGCCGAAATCGAGAATCTTGATGCGGCCCTCGCGCGTAATCAGGATATTGTCGGGTTTCAGGTCGCGATGAACTATCCCCGCGGCATGAGCGGCAGCGAGGCCGTCGCTCATCTGAACGGCGATGTCGATGAGCTTCCGCGGCGAATCGACCGGCGCAACCGGCGTGCCTTCGACAAACTCCATGACAAGATGATCGGGACCGACGTCGTAGAGTTGGCAGATGTTCGGGTGATTCAGCGCCGCAACGGCGCGGGCTTCCCGGTCGAAGCGTTCGCTGAACTTCGCATGTGAGGTCTTGATGGCGACGATGCGGTCGAGACGCGTATCGCAGGCCTTCCAGACTTCTCCCATGCCACCAGCGCCGAGGCGGGAAAGAATTTCGTAGGGACCGAGTTTATCGCCAGGTTTTAATTCCATTTGGACCGGAGCGTGGACCGCTTCAGTCTACACTACGGAGCGGGGCATTGCTGTTTTCGGGGTAGCGCCTGAGTTACGGCGCATCGGAAACGATCCAGGCCGTGTAGACCCAACCGTCGAAGTATTTCCCGCAAGAGCCAGCGATTATGCCCGAGTGGGCTTCTCTTCCCTTGGGGCAGCCCTGCGCGCCTCCCGTGCCGGAAGCCGGTGGGTACCTGCCAGCGGTGAGATCGGCCAGCACGAGCACGTTGACGTGAAACAGGCGGTCAAGCCCCGCGCCAGCCGAATTTCCACAGATGGCGGCGCCGGACATCAACGCCGTTGAATCCACCCTTCGAAAGGGGAGGCCAATTGCAGCCATGAGGACGTCGTGGGCGGCGCTACCCCACCTTGACGCCGCCGTTGAAGACACTCTTGTACGCCTCACGCAGCGGCCACAGTTTCACCTGACGACGCCAGTGCTCCTCGGTCTGCTCCGATTCCTTGTCCCCAATGTCGCCATAAGTTCGTCACGTTGCTTCAGACAGATCCCGGTCCATGCGTTGCCGCTGACACTGTTGTATCCGCACAGGGCCCCGCTCTTCCATCAGGTCATTTTGAACGTGCGCCCCTGGGCTGGATGTTCGCCTTGTCTCTGGAACGGTCTCAAGATCCCGACTGAGGTGGTGGATCGGATTCGACGTCAGGACCATCGGAGTGAATCGTCATGGTCGCCGCTCCATTTCGTCATCGTAGCGGCTCCATTTCGTCATCGTGGCGGCTTCATNNGGCTTCATTTCGGCAGCGTACCGGCTTCCTTTTCGGCAATTGTCGGCAAAGTACGAGCAAAACGGCTTCATTTCGTATGGGGCGCGGCTTCATCTCGTCGCTATAACATACTAGAGTGTACTTAAGTAGTCATTAAATATAGCGACGATTTGAAGCCGTTGACTCACTTGCCGGTGCTCCGCTCCGCTACGCCCCGGCCAGCTTCGCTGATGCCCGTGAACATTTTATTCCTTCGGGACCACATACAACCCTTTACCCACCTTGGAAACAAATCCCTTCACACACATGCGTAGCAATTGGCTTTCGATTGTCTTTCTTGAAACCTGAAGGGTATTAGCCAACACTTTAGCCGTAGAAGGTTCTCGATTCAGCTCCAGATAAATCCTTTCACCCAAATTCGGATGCCGTGGTTTCTTGATCCCACCTTTACGTTCCTGGTACATCTTTCGCCGCTTCGCGTTTCGCTCGTCCAACTTCTTCTCACGCCATTGGGCCAGCCGCTCCCATTCCGGCTCGAAGACATCACCCAAGACCTTCTGGAACCATCCGAGCGTCACATGAGGGTGGTTTCGTCTCGCCCACGCAAACATGACACTGTGCGCGTTGACCAAGCTGGATAGTCGCTCGCTCAAGATGAATATGATTTGTTTCGCGGCCTTTGTTGTGACTTTCGATTCCCAATGAGTGCGAAACATTTTCGATTCGTACCAGAGCTTATAGCAAAATGAGAGCCCGGGCGGCTTGGCTCCCACTTCTTCACAGACATCAGCGATAGATTCCCGGAACTGTTGGAATGTGGGATCGTCATCGTAGGCTACGTAGGGTCGGTTATCGCGAATCCGCTCAATCCGGCCAGCTTCAGCTCACCCCGCCAGTCTTCCTTAGCTCGCGGCGCAGCCCAAAGTGAGAGCCGCGTTGAGCTCGATTTGCACATCAATGACGTTGACGACGCCGTCTCCGTTCAAATCGTTGGCCGCCGTCGCTCCGCCAAGAGCTTCGTTGATCATAAGTTGTACATCAGCCACATTGATGCTCCCATTCTGTTTGAGATCGCATGTTGATAGCACCTGGAAATTCTGGGCAGCCGGAGACGCAGCCGCCCAGATGTTGTTGCCTCCCTGCGTGGCTTGGATGGAGCAGGTGCCGATGGCGACCAGCGTTACGGTCGAACCCGACACCGAGCAGACGCCGGGGGAAGCCGAAGCGAAGCTGACTGCAAGGCCCGAGGACGCCGTCGCGCTAACCGCAAATGGCGCCGTGCCCAACGGTTGGTTCGAGAGCGTCCCGAAGGTGATCGCCTGGCCTGTCAGCGAATTGGGGACGGCGGTTTCTGTCGAGAAATTGGTTGCCGTCGTTGTTCCATCGAGGTTAACACCCACCGTGAAAGCGAGCCCATCCACTGTATCACTCGTAAGGACTGGGAACGTCCCGACGGGGTCAAAAAACATGCTAAAGGCAAATGCACTGCCCGAAGTGGAAGCCCCATCCGGCGCACTCAGGGCTGGCCCGTAAAGGCTCACGTCAAAGGAAATCGTAGTGCCAAACGTGAAAAGGGGGGAGTAGTCGTTGAAGCCGGTGCCGTTATCGAATGTCATAGCAGCCGGAAGCTGACCGCTGACATCGCCCGTACTACAGGCGCAGCTGCCAGCCAGAGCTCCGTCCGTTGTGAAATTAAGGATTTGAAGCGATGCGGACTGGGTTACCAACGGGCCGGGGATGAAGTTGAAGTCCAGCGATCCCGATGTGCCGGAAATGGAAGAGGTATTGACGGTGACGTGGTAGGTGATCGGGCCAGCCGGGGCCGATGGCACGACGGCAAGGAACGATGCGACGAAAAGCAACCAACGTCGGCGCATATTAGTAGATGCTCCCGGAGTAAAGCACTGGCGTGAAGTGGATGGCGCTGTTCGATGGACTCTTAAACCTCACGCTAACGGTGGCCGACTGGCCGGGCGTGAGGCCGGCTGCGGGACTCGTCAGCAACGGCGACCCCGAAAGGCTGACTGTAGCGTTGACCAGAACGACATTAGCCGGCAGCCCGGTCAAGAGTATTTCAAAAGGTCCGCTGATAGGGCTGGTGCCGATGTTCTTGAAGGTCACGGTCCCGTTGAAGGTCTGGCTTACCCGGCTATATGTCAGACCGGAGGCTGTCGTGGTAACTTGACTCTGCGCTACCGCGGACGGCGACGCGCCCAGAAGATAAATGACTCCAAGGTTGCAGCCTTCCGTCGATGGGTTATAGAGGCCCCCCGGCCCACTGACCCCGGGAGAGCAGAAAGAACCCCCGTAGGGCACAACGATTCCGCTCACGCAGGAGGACGTCCCTGTGTTATAGAGCCCACCGGTACCATTGTCTCCGGCTGTACAGTACTAATCCCCTGAGGGCACAACGATTCCGCTCGCGCAGTACGATGTCGCTGGGTCATAGATATTACCCGGACCAT
>PLRZ01000436.1 GCA_003164075.1 Bryobacterales bacterium
CGCAGGTGGGCGGCGGCTTTGAAACCGGCTTGCAAAACCGCGTGCCCTGGGACCTTTCGTATCGCGTGCGCACCGCCCACGACCTGCAACCGGGCCGCGAGACCGCCGACACGCTGCTGATGCTGAAAGCCATGGACACCCAATACGTAGTGATCCACGGTCCTCAATCGCGCGAGTATTATCGCGATTTCATCCGGCCGGAGCGGATCACGGCGGCGCTTCCAGCGGTGTACCACGAAGAAGACGACACCATCTACGCATTGCCGCCGCATTCCCTGGCGGCTTTGGTGAGCCGCGCGGAGTTGCCGGGCCGGGACGCCGATAAGCATCCGCAGGTGCTCGAGCCGTATATCGCGGCGATGGAAGATGCCGCCCGGCCGGTGCTGCGCACGGCATGGCGCGACAACAACACGCTCGAAATCGAAGGCGCGGCGGAGGCCGGCCGGCTAGTAGCGGTGCGGATGAATGCCGACCCCGGCTGGCATGCCACCGAAGACGGGCGCGAAATTCCGATAGAGCCTGATAATCTGGGATTTATGGTGCTGCGCCCGGCCGCGCGGTCCGCCACATGGATCGAGATGCGGTACCGCGTGGGGGCGGAGCCGCGGATCATGGCGGCGGTGAGCGCGCTCGCTTGGATAGGCGCGCTGGCAACTCTTTTCTTATGGCGAAAACGTTCGGATTCAGCGACGACGAATTGAAACTCCTGCTGGTAGCGGTGCGCCAGATGCGCCGCACATTTGCGAAGGCGCGCAAGACAGACGCGGCGCTGGAAGCCTACGCGTCCTTATATGACGGCCTGTTTGAGAAGCTCCACGATATGACGGGTCCGCTGCCGGATACCGTGGAAGATGTCATTGAGTAGGGCTGCTTTGCTAAAATGGGGTTATCCGGGGGGCTGCGTCGAAGGTTTTTTTCGACAGGAGACGCCCCCTGGCAAGGTAAAATTTCTCACAAATGCCGGGTACTCTGGCTTGGTCGTCCCCAGCGGTGGAAGCTGGTTTGCTTTCGCTGGCCGTGGCGGCTATAGCGGTGTTGGCGGTGGTCGGCTTTCGCCATTGGAAAGCTTCGCGGGTGACGGCCGAAGAACGGGAACGCCGCCGCCGGGCGATGTTGGCGGCACGCGGCAAAATGGGCGATGCGGTGCTGGTGGAGATCCGCGAGGATCTCGTATTTTTTACATACTCCGTGCGGGGCGTGGAGTACACCGCATCGCAGGACATCTCCAAACTGAAGGAGCAGGTACCGCAGGATCTGTCGTCTCTGCTGGCGGTAGGGGTGAAATATCTCCCCAAGAATCCCGCCAATTCCATCGTGTTGGCCGAGGACTGGAGCGGTCTGCGGCACGGCAATACGGAGCTATTTCGGGGACAGGCTACNNTATGTAGCCTGTCCCCGAAATACCTGCGCCAGCTTCCGCAGGTGCACCAGAAGTTCCTGGCCCATTTCGCCGGCGCGCTTCAGATCGTGCGCGGTGCGTTCCACCGGGAACAATTCCGTGGGCGCGGGAATCAACTTCAGAGCGGCGCTCAATTCCGCGAGAGTGCCGAATGGATCGTCGCTGCCCTGTACGAAAAGCGCGGGCGTTCGCAGGTCCGGGAAGAAGCTGGTGCGCAACTGGTCCGGCTTGGCCGGTGGATGCAGCGGGTAGGAAAGCAGCAGCAGAGCGCCGGCCATGGCGGGACGTTCGGAGGCNNTCGACTGCCTGCGCCACGCCTTCGCGGTCGCGCGCGGCCACGGCGGGGAATGGCGGACCTTTGGGACGCTGCTGGCGAAAGGGCAAATCGTAGCGCAATACCAGCAGGCCGGCTTCGGCGAAAGTGCGCGCCAGCCGCACCAGCAAGGGCGCCTGGCAATTGGATCCGGCGCCGTGAGTCAGCGCGATGGCGTCGCCGGTGGGGTTCTCAGGCTGGTGCAGCACGCCGCGGACGCCTCCGGTGTCGAACGCCTGCTCCATGCTCATTTACCCAGGTTCAGTTTGCGCGTTGTGGCCGCGATCCAACTGCGCGGAATCAATCGCGCGCCGCGCATCGTCCAGCGGTTGCGCGCCCCGGCGATCACCGACGGTTTGCCGGCCATCATGGCGCGGTATCCCACCAGCGCTACTTCCGCGGCTCCCATCGTCGGGCCGTGAAATAGCTTGCTGTCGGCGATGCCGGCGGCTTCGGCAAACTCCGTGCGGGTGGGCCCGGGACAGAGCACCGTGACGCTTACGCCGGTGCCCTCGACCTCATTGGAGAGTGCCTCGGAGAACGAAAGCACGAAGGCCTTGCTGGCGTAGTATACGGCCATGAACGGTCCGGGCACGAAGGCCGCGGTGGAAGCCACGTTGAGAATGCGGCCACTGCGGCGGCGCAGCATTTCGGGCAGGAACAGTTTGGTGAGATGGGCCAGCGACACCATATTCACCTGCATCAGGCTCGACTCCCTGGCCCAATCGGTTTCAGCGTACGCGCCGCGCACCCCAAAGCCGGCGTTATTGATCAACAGGTCTACCGGCGTCCCGCTCATTTGGGCAAAGATCTCGGGAGGCGCCGCCGGGCTGGACAGGTCGGCCACCAGCGGGCGAGCTTTTACACTGTAAGTGCTCGCCAGACTGGCGGCCAACGCGGCCAGACGCGGCGCGCTGCGGGCCACCAGGACGACATCGTATCCGTCGGCCGCGCAAAGCCTCGCGAACTCGGCCCCGAGACCGGCGGAGGCGCCAGTCACCAGGGCCGTCCCCCGGGCCATCAGCTATTCCTTCTTCTTGAGGGTAGCGTCGTTGTCCTTGATGAATTGACGGATGGAATCCGCCATCCCCAGGAGCTTATCCCATTGTTCCCGATAGAGTGTCACCGGGAATCGACCCAATCCGTAAACGGAAAGGGCGCCCTTCTCGCTCACCTTCAGGGACATCTGTCCCCGGGCGGGCTTTTTCAGTGCTTCATTCTCGGCTCGCAGCCGTTCGAGTTCCGCGTGGAGTTCCTCTTCAGATGGCATGGTGTCCAGATTCTGTGATACCACAACCGGGCGTGATACGCTGAGGATTCCCCTGCCATGTCCGCTTTTGATTCCATCTTTTTCGATTTCGACGGCGTACTCGCGGATACCGAACCGGTCCACTGCGCCTGTTGGGCGGAAGTCCTGGCGCCCCACGGGATTGCGCTGGAGTGGGCGGTGTACCGCGAGCGTTTCATGGGAATCGACGACCGCGAAATGCTGCGCCTGTTGGTCGCCGAGGCCGGCCGGCCCCTCGCGTGGGACGATCTGTGGAAGCTCTACCCGGCCAAGAAAGACCTGTTCCGCGCGCGCGTGACGGCCGCGCCTCCCTTCGACGCGGCGTTGCGAGCGTTCTTGGGCGATTTGGACGGCCGCTACGCCCTGGCGGTGGTCAGCTCCAGTTCCTGTGCGGAGATCGAGCCCATGCTGGAGGCCGGCGGGCTGCGCCAGTATTTTCAAACGGTAGTGGGCGGCGAGGACGTAAAGCGCCACAAGCCGGCGCCCGACCCCTACCTGCTGGCGGCGGAACGCCTGGGCCGGCGCACTCCGCTGGTGGTGGAAGATTCCGAAGCGGGGCTGGCCAGCGGGCGCGCCGCGGGCTTCGAAGTGCTTGCCGTGAAACATCCTACGGAAGTTCCCGATCTGGTGGGCCGCCGCCTCGCGTTGTAAGCCGAAGGTCAGAACTCCCGATGTCGCCCCACAATTTCAAACTGGCGGGGAAAATGGGCTGAGCCATTCCTTTCGATGGCGAGAGCTTCGAAGGTGGGGCAGGCGGTGCTCGCCTTCGCTCGATCCTATTCGAGCAGCGGGCCTAATTCAGCGCGGGCGGGCAGGCGAGCACCGCCTGCCCCACCTTCGGACTCACTGCAAATTCCACGACATCAGGAGTTCTGAAGGTAGACTGCCAAACCTGGCGCCGGTCGTCACCCGCGTCCGCCTTTTGGTCCGCGGCGCTGCGCGCGTTCCTGAGCGATCTGGGCCGCCGCTACTCGCTGGCGGTGGTCAGTTCCGGCGGCGGGAGGCGAAAACGTGAAGCGCCGCAAGCCGGTGCCCGACCCCTGCCTGCCGCCGGTGGAGGACTTCGAAGTGCTTGCCGTGAAGCATCCCACGGAAGTTCCCGATCCGGTGGGCTGCCGCCTCGCGTTGTAAGCTGAAAGAAGTGCATCCTCACGCAAGGGGCCCGGGTCCCACCAAGAAGAAGACCGCCGAGACGTTCCGCAGTGTACGTCCGATGCTCATGGAACTGGTGCGCCCACGGCGCGGCAAGCTGGCCCTGGGCTTCCTGCTCATGCTGATCAATATCGGCATGAGCATGATTCTCCCCTACGCGCCGAAGATCGTGCTCGACAACATCATCAAGCAGAAGCAGTACCAGCTTCTTACGCCGCTGGTGGCGGTGGTGTTCGGCGCCACGGTGATTCAGGCATTCACTTCGTTTTCGCTCACGCAACTGCTGTCCAAAGAAGGGCAGCGGTTGATTGCGCAATTGCGGCGCCAGGTGCAGGAGCACGTGGGCCGTCTGCCGGTGGCATACTACGACGCCACCAAGAGCGGCGCGCTGGTCTCGCGCATCATGACCGACGTGGAGGGCGTCCGCAACCTGATCGGCACCGGGCTGGTGGAATTTTCGGGCGGCATACTGAAGGCCCTCGTCGCGCTGGTGATCCTGCTGAAAATCAGTTCCCTGATGACCGCGTTCGCGCTGTTTTTTATCGCGGTTTTCGCGCTGGTGCTCAGTAAGGCATTCAAGAAGATCCGGCCGATTTTCCGCGAACGGGGGAAGATCAACGCCGAAGTGCAGGGCCGCCTCACCGAATCTCTCGCGGGTGTGCGGGTGATCAAGGGGTACCATGCCGAAGCGGAAGAAGCGCGCGTCTTTTCGGGCGGCGTCGAGCGCTTGTTGGACAACGTGCTGAAATCGCTCACGGCTATCTCATTGATGAGCCTGTCGGCCACGTCGCTGTTGGGCGTGGTGGGCGGCGCGGTGATGTACGTCGGGACGCGGCAGATGATCGCCGGCACCCTGACGCCCGGCGGCTTCATGACCTTCACCATGTTTCTGGCCATGCTGGTGGCGCCCATGTTCCAGGTGGTGGGCATCGGCACGCANNGAAGACCCGCGGCGCACCGAGCCCATCTCCACGGTGAACGGCTACGTCAGTTTCGAGCACGTGGACTTCGAATACGACGCCGGCAAACCGGTGTTGCACGATGTGAGCTTCGAATCGGAGCCGGGGACCGTAACCGCGCTGGTGGGGCCTTCGGGCTCGGGGAAGTCGACTATCATCAGCCTGATCTCGGCGTTTCACGACCCCACGAAAGGCGTCATCCGGGTGGATGGGACGGACCTTTCGAAGGCGCAACTGTACGCGTTCCGCATGCAACTGGGCGTCGTGCTGCAGGACACGTTCCTGTTCGATGGATCGATCCGCGAAAATGTAGGGTTCGCGCGGCCCGGTTCGACGGAGACGCAGATTCTGGAAGCCTGCCGCATCGCGCGCGTGGACGAGTTCGCCGAAAAGTTCGAGAAGAAGTACGACACTGTCGTGGGGGAGCGCGGTGTGAAGCTCTCCGGCGGACAGCGGCAGCGCGTGTCGATTGCGCGCGCCATTCTGGCGAACCCCAGAATCCTGATTTTGGACGAAGCCACGTCGAGCCTGGATTCGGAATCGGAGGCGGCGATTCAGGAGGGCCTGCAGTACCTGATGAAGGGCCGGACGACTTTCGTGATCGCGCACCGGTTGTCGACCATCCGGCGGGCGGACCAGATCCTGGTAGTGGAAGCGGGCCGCATTGTGGAGCGGGGCACGCACGAATCGCTCTACGCGTTGCACGGGCGGTATTGGGACCTGTACACGCGGCAGCACGGCGTGGATTCGAACTTATTCCTGGCGCCCGGAGAAGGCGACAAGGTGCCGGAAGAGGAGCAGAAGCTTCGGATCGGCGGGGCGGCTCCTCCGTCGGCGGCGTCGCTGCTGCGGGGCGGCGCGGCGTAGGGGCGGTGCGGGCCATCGAAGACCCTACGTGGCATATAGAGCCCTGCTTCCGTGCGGAGGCCCTGATGGTTGTGGCGGCTATGTAATCGGCCCCCACCGGCGTGACTACTTCGTTTTGATCCAACCATGCCCTCACCTTGCGCAGTTGGCTGTGCGCGTCCTTCAACTGAAGGCCAGCAGAACTCCTGATGTCGGCCGGGGA
>PLRZ01000593.1 GCA_003164075.1 Bryobacterales bacterium
CCGTGCGCCAGGTGGCAGGAATCCTGGTACGTCACCACGGCCTCCACCGGCGTCATCTCGCGATTCAGTTCGATCCCCGCCAGGAACTCCGTCACGTCGCGCATCTGTCCCGCGAATTCGTGCGCTTTGGCGGAATATTGCGGATCGTCCGCCAGCAGCTCGCCATATTCCTTCAAGGTCGACCCGCAGCCCGCCGCGTTGGTGATAATCGCGTCGTAGCCGCCATTCTCCAGGGCGTCGATATTGCGCCGCGCCAGGCGCTGGGCATCGCTGCGCAGGCCGGCGTGGACGTGCAGCGCGCCGCAACAGCCCTGTCCGGCCGGGATCGCCACTTCGCAGCCGTTCTTTTGCAGCACGCGCACGGTGGCTTCGTTCAATCGCGCGAAAGTCACGTTGGCGATGCACCCGGCCAGAAACGCCACGCGGTACCTCTGTTCCCCCTCCGCGGGAAACGTCTTGCCCACCTGGCTGAAGAAGAACGGCGGGTCCGCCGACGGCGCCAGTTGCGCGATCTCTCCCAGCCTGCCGGCCAGCCGGAAAAAGCCCAGCACGCGCATCAGGTTCTTGAGTCCGATCCGTTCGTATAAGTAGAGCAGCGTTCCCGCCGCGGTGAGCGCGCGCGGCGACACCAGCAGCCGCTGGAACACATAGTTCCGCAGCAACGTAGCCACCCGCCCGCGCTTGGCCTGCGCTTCGATCTGGCACCGCGCGTCCTCCACCATCCGCCCGTACGGCACACCCGACGGGCAGGCCGATTCGCAGCCGCGGCAGGCCAGGCACAGGCCGATGTGCTCCTCATACGATGCCGTGATGGGCGCGCCGTTCGACACCTGCACCATCTGGTAGACGCGTCCGCGCGGGGAATCCATCTCGAGCCCCAGCTCGCGATAGGTGGGACAGGCGTTCAGGCACAGGCCGCAGTGTACGCAGCGGTCCAGGTCGAACTGCTTCGGCCCCATTCGGGTTGTATCAGATACGACGATAGAGTCGGCCACGGTTCAATAGGTTGGACGGGTCGAACAGCGCTTTGACCCGCCGCATGATTTCAAAGTCGCCTCCGGGCGACGGCCACAGGATGAGCGCCCGCTTGCGCGCTTCCGGTGCGAACTCGATGACAGCCTTCCAGCCCAGCGCGCCGGTGCGCGCGAGCCAGGCAGCGGTGGCTTCGGCCTGGTCGAAATATCCATAACAGACGCCCGAAGCGGCGCGCGCCACCGCGGGGCCGGGGAACGATTCCATCACCGCTGCCAGATCCTTCAGCGTACACGAGACACGGACCACCGCGCCATCCGGCCGGCGTTCCAGGAACTGCGGCGTGAAGCTTTCCACGTCCGCCCAGAATGTCTCGGGGCACTCGGTCTCCACCGCCAGGCGTCCGGCGATATGCGCCAGTTCCGCCTCATAACGGCGCAGCGCCGCGGGGCTGCCGCCGGTGCGCACGGCCAGCAGCCAGCCGTTGCCGCCGAACGACTCGGCCGCCGCGGGATTCAGCAGGTCCACGGCCGAGGGTTGCAGCGGGCTGGCGAGAATCCGGTCGCGAACCGACACCGCCTCGGCCACCGAGGGCGCCGGCAACAGGAAACTATGCTCCCCTTCGGGCGCCGGCAACAGCTTGAAATTGACCACCGCGATCGCCGCCAGCGTACCGAATGACCCGATCATCAGCTTGGCCATGTCGAGCCCCGCCACGTTCTTCACCACCATGCCGCCGGATTGCACCAGTTTGCCTTCCAGCGTGGCAAAGGTCATGCCGATCACCAGGTCGCGGGCCGTGCCATAGAGACGGCGGCGCGGTCCGCTGGAATTGGAGGCGATCACGCCGCCCACCGTGGCACGGCCGGCAAACGGCGGGTCGAGCGGCACCATCTGGCGGTGCCGCGCCACGGTGCCGGTGAGCTCGCGCCAGGGCAGCCCGGCTTCCACGCTGATGGTGAGGTCGCGAGGCTCGTATTGCAGCACGCGGCTCAGGGCGGTGGTGGCGATGACCACGTCGGCCGGTTCGCAAGGGCCGGCCATCAGGCATTTGCTGCCGCAGCCATGGAGAGCGATGGTGCGCTTGTGGGCGGCGGCCTCATGCAGGTCCGCCGCCAGGTTCGCGGGACTCGATGGCGCCAGCACTAGAGCACCATGCGGCGAAGCAGAGAGCTGAGGATGGTCAGCACCAGAGCGCCCAGGATGGCGTGCAGGAATCCGCGAACGCGGAAGCCCGGCGTGAGCATGGCAGCCAGTTTCAGCAAAATGGCGTTGATCACCAGCAGGAACAGGCCCAGGGTGACGAACGTCAGCGGCCACGCCAGGAACCGCAGAACCGGCCCCACCACGGCGCCCACAATGGCGATGACCACCGTGGCGAGGAGAGCAGCGCCGAAATCGCGGACTTCGATTCCGGGGACGATCTGCGCCACCACCCATAGCGCCAGCGCGCTCACCAGCCACCCGACGATCATATGGACGAGCATGAAAACCTCCGGCCAGAGATAATGATAAGCCATGGCGACGTTGTATGCCGGAACTTCCGGCTTTGCATATCCGGCGTGGAAGCCGGGCTTCTATCCGGCCAGGCTGCCGGCCAAACAGTTTTTGAAACACTACGCCGAACGGCTGAACTGCGTGGAGATCAACTACACGTTCCGGCGCTTACCTTCGGCGTCCACCTTGCAGAGCTGGGTGGAAGCCACACCGGCGGGCTTCGTATTCGCGGTGAAAGCGAACATGCGGATCACCCACATTCAGCGGCTCAAGAACGCGGCCGAGGTCACCGGACTGTTTCTGAAAATGATCGACCCGCTGCGCAGCGCGCGCCGGCTGGGGCCGATTCTGTTCCAGTTGCCGCCGGCGCTGAAGTGCGACGTGGCGCTGCTGCACGACTACCTGGAACTGCTGCCCGCCGATCTGCGGTACGCCTTCGAGTTCCGCCACGCGTCGTGGCTGGCGGAGCCGGTGTATGCGGAACTGCGGCGGCGCAACGTGTCGCTGTGCGTGGCGGAAAGCGAGCGGCTGGAGGTGCCGGAGGTGGTCACCGCGGATTTCGTCTACTTCCGTCTGCGCAAGCCCGAATATACGGTCGAGGACGTGGCCGGAATCCGCGCGCGGGCCCAGGAACTGCTGTCGGCGGGCCGCGATCTATACGTCATGTTCAAGCACGAGGAGACGCCCGACGGAGCGCTGAATGCGGAGCTGCTGTTAAAGGGCGCGGGGTAGTCCCGATTCGCGGNNGGAGCGTATTCCGCGCCTGAGTCACGAAATCCCCGGATGGGTTAAGCACCCTAGCACCGGGGGCGGGTCCCATTTCGGATGTATTTGTGCTGAAATAGGTCCACACTATAGTAAGCGACGGGGACCATTTGCGACCCGAAGGGGTGCGTGGTTCCCGTCTCGGATTTTCCCCCTCGAAGTTTGCGATCCTCAGTCAACGGCCGATAAGATGGAAGGGGTTCCTCACAACCGGAAGGCCGGCCCCAGGTTGTCACAATCCATAATTAGTTTATGCCGGGCTCAGCCGGAACAGCGGTTTGCGGCTGTCCCGCCGGGGCTCTGAACAGCAGTCGCGTGAGGAGGAAACATGGGAAGAATCGCACTCGTAACCGGGTCGAGCAAGGGAGTGGGGCGGGGAATCGCATGCGGTCTGGCGGATGACGGCTGGGACGTAGCCGTGAACTACAATAGCGACGAGGCCGGCGCCCGCGAAACGGCGGCTTGCGTCAGGGAGAAGGGCCGAAAGGCGTGGGTGCTGCGGGCCGATGTGGGCTACGGCGGCCAGGTAAGGGACATGTTCGCGGAACTGGCCCGCGACGCCGGCCCGATCGATTTGCTGGTGAACAACGCCGGCGTGCAGACCTGGTGCTCCCTGTTCGAACTGAGGGAGGAGGATTGGGACCGCACTATTCGCACCAATCTCAAAGGGACATTCCTGTGCACCCAGCAGGCTGCCCGCGCAATGCTCGGCAGGGGCGGCTCCATCGTGAACATNNGGCATCGACAACTTCACGAAGATCGCGGCCGTGGAGCTTGGGCCTTTCGGCATTCGCGTCAATTGCGTCGCGCCGGGCGCGGTGGAGATTGAACGCACCAAACTGGAGAGCCCCGACTATGCGGGCACTTGGGGACCCATGGCGCCCTTGAAGAGGGTCGGTCAGGTGGAGGATGTAGCCCGCGCGGTGGCCTTCTTCGCGAGTGAGAAAGCGTCGTTCATCACCGGGCAAACGCTGTTTGTGGATGGCGGTCTATTCACGCAGGCGCCCTGGCCGCCGCCACGGGAAGGCGAGATTGCATATGGCGTCCCGAATACGGCGCAGGCGAAACTCCCGGTCTCGCTGCCATGATGGTAATCGATCGGTGCGTTCGAATATGCCGCCCGTATGGGGGCGTGGGAATGAAGGGGATTTATGAAGGCACTCGTTAAGTTTGCGCCCGGAAGGGGCAATGTCGCCGTGATGGACGTGGAGGAGCCAGTCTGTCGCGACGACCAGGTGAAGATCGAAGTCGCCTACTGCGGCGTGTGCGGGACCGATCTGCATGTACTGCACGATACGTTTCGCAATTACCCGCCGGTGATCCTCGGCCATGAGTTTGCCGGCACCGTAGTGGAAGCCGGCCGCAATATCAGGGGCGTAACGCTCGGCGATCGTGTCACCGTCTTGGGCGCCTCAACGGTCACCTGCGGCGAGTGCAGATACTGCCGGTCCGGCAACTTCATATTCTGCCCGAATCGCCGAGGCATGGGCCACGGTGTCAATGGCGCGTTTGCCCGTTACGTGACCGCGCGCAAGGACCAGTTGTTCCGGCTTCCGGAGGGGTTCTCGATGGAAGAGGCCGCGCTGAGCGAGCCCTTTGCGGCCGCGGTGCAGGCCGTGACCGAGGTTACGAAGGTGCGGATTGGCGACACCGTGCTGGTTTCCGGGCCCGGTCCGATGGGCCTCTTGTGCCTGAAGCTGCTCGTCGCCGAAGGCATCCGGACCATCGTCGCAGGTGCGGCCGGCGATGGGGCGCGGCTCGAGGCGGCGCGCCGGATTGGCGCGGCTGTCACCATTCGCGCGGGAGAGCGCGACTTTCCGGAAGCCATCCGCGAGGAGACCGGCGGAGCGGGCGTCGATGTGGCCTTCGAGTGTGCCGGGCATCCGGATTCGGTCCGGGCCTGCATGCAGTCGCTCCGGCCGTTGGGGCATTATACCCAGGTTGCGATTTGCGGCGGCGACATCGAATTCCCGATCGACGCACTCATTTTGAAACAGCTCACGATGGCCGGATCGATGTGCTACACGGTTCGCACCTGGGAGCGGATGATGCGGATCTTCGCCGAAGGCCGCGTCCGGTTGGGCGACCTGATATCCGCCGTCAAGCCGCTATCCGAGTGGGAGGCCGCCTTCGACATGTGCATCCAAAAGCAGGCATTGAAAGTCCTGCTGTTCCCGGAGGCCTGAGCATCGAGCGGCATCGAATGGGCTTCTCCCGCTCCGAGGATTAGCCGGTTAAGTGCTTAACCGATCCGGGGAGGGTCCGTCACCGGTGAACGCTCCCCAACGGGACGCCCTCTGGGCCCGGCTCGGTAACAAGTCCAGTGGAATCATCGCGGCGTTTTCCGAGCCGCGCGCGCAAGCAAGCGGTCCTTGCCATTTTCCAGAGTTTCATTACAGAAACTAACTAATCAGTTCTTGAACTCGACGAGTATAACTTCGATGGGCGTATCCAATACATTCTGCTCCTTATGCCTGGCGTGTCCGCCCCAACTTACCTGTCCCGCCTGATGCTTACTCTCCTCCACCTTGCCATCCGGCGTGGTCAACTTACTGTCCTGGGCGGTAAGATACACCACCACGCGATTCAGCATGTGCTCGTGCTCGGGGACCGCCTGGTGCGCCGCGAATTTGACGCGCATCACGCGAACCTGGGCGTTCTCGAATTCCAAATGATATACCCCCGGACTGGTTTTCAACGGGTCGAGCGCGGTGGTCGCAGTCTTCGAGGGGTCGCCGGGCTTTTTCACCTCGAGTTCGATGATGCTCAGCGGCGACGCGCTGGTCACCTCGGAGGTATGCATGCCGCTCGCCGGGCTCCACTTCACGTCGCCCGCTTTGACTGTGAGGGTGGTCTTCTTGCCGTCCTGGGTGACGATGTCCTGCCGGCCGGCATTCAGGTAGACCATGACGCGGTTCAGCGGATGCTCGTGCAGGGCGTGCTTGACGTGCGGTTGGTCGGTTACGGTGAGCACGCGCACCTGGTCGTTTTCAAGGGTCGGCGGAGTCTGTGCAGGCAGGCAAGCCGCAACGGAGAGGCCGAGCAGGAACAGCCGATTCAGACGAAACATGGGTCTATCATACAGCACGCCGCCGGCCGCGGAGTGCGATTGCAGTATAATGGCGGCCAAGATCCGAATTTATGCGAACCTTGGCACTTTTGCTCTCGCTATCCACCGCCGCGTTTTCCGCGGGTGTGTCCTATTTTTCCGAACCGGCGCTTTGCCCCACGCGCCCGGAGATCGCCTTCGTTTCCGGCGGCGACATTTGGGTGGCTCCGGCCAAGGGCGGCGAAGCGCACCTTCTGGTTTCCCATCCCGCCGAGGAGTCGCGTCCGCTTTACTCGCCCGATGGGACCAGGCTGGCCTTCGTCTCCACGCGGACCGGCGGCGGCGACATTTACATCCTCACGCTCGCGTCCGGTGAACTCAAGCGGTTGACCTTCGACGACAGGCTGGACCAACTGGATTCCTGGTCGCGCGATGGCCGTTGGATCTATTTTTCCAATGGCACGCAGGATGTCGGCAACAAGAACGACCTATACCGCGTGAGCGCCGAGGGCGGCACACCCTTGCCGGTGAGCGCCGACCGTTTCACCAACGAGTTCCAGGCCACACCGGCGCCAGACGGCTCGACGGTGGCCTTCGCGGCGCGCGGCAACGGAGATTCCCAATGGTGGCGGCACGGCCACAGTCACCTGGATGAATCCGAGATCTGGCTGCGCAAAGAAGGGCCGCCGGCCACTTACGAGAAGATTGTCGATTTGAACGGGCGCAACGTGTGGCCCATGTGGATGCCCGACGGCAAGAGCCTCTATTTTATGTCGGATCGCAGCGGCGCGCAGAATCTCTGGACGCTCACGCTGGGCGGAAAGATGCGGCAAGTGACCAAGTTCACCGCCGGGCGCGTGCTTTGGCCCCCCATCGGCTATGACGGCAAGGCGGTGGTGTTTGAGCGCG
>PLRZ01000369.1:0-1080 GCA_003164075.1 Bryobacterales bacterium
TGGGCGTGACGGTGCTCGACTATAATAACGATGGCTGGCCCGACCTGTTCGTGGCCAACGACACCCAGCCCAACAAACTCTATCGCAACCTGGGCAACGGCGCCTTCAAGGAAGAAGCTGTGGCGGCGGGCGTGGCCTATGGCGACGATGGCGTGGCTCGCGGAGCCATGGGCGCGGACGCGGGAGATTACGACCGCAGCGGGCGTCCGCATCTGCTGGTGGGCAATTTCTCCAACCAGATGCTGGGCCTTTACCACAACGAAGGGAACGGGCTGTTTGTGGATGAAGCGCCCGCGTCGACGGTCGGCCGGGGCAGTCTGCTCTCCAATACTTTCGGCGTGTTCTTCTTCGATTACGATCTCGATGGCTATCCGGACATCCTGGCGGTCAATGGTCACATCGAAGACCAGATCGGACGCGTGCAGCCCAAAATCAGTTATCAGGAACCGCCGCTGCTCTTCCGCAATTTGGGGAATCGCCGCTTCGATAATGTCAGTTCCAAGGTGGGAACGGCGTTTACCAAAGCGCTGGTGGCGCGCGGCGCCGCCTATGCCGATTTCGACCATGACGGCGATCTCGATGTCCTGATCTCCACTAACAACGGACCGGCGGTGCTGCTGCGCAATGACGGCGGCAATCGCAATCATTGGCTGAGCGTGCGGCTGGCGGGCACGAAATCGAATCGCGATGGGATCGGCGCGGTGGTGCGGGTAGAAAGCGGCGGCGGTAAGCAGTGGAACATGGTGCGGAGCGGGTCGAGCTACTGTTCGCAAAGCGATCTGGCGCTCACCTTCGGGCTGGGCGCGGACGCGACCGCCAATGTGGATGTGGTGTGGCCCAGCGGCGCGAAGCAGCAGTTCCGGAACGTGCATGCCAATCAACGGGTGCTGATCGACGAGAATCGCGGTCTAAGCGCGCTGCAATAAGGAGTTACGCGATTCTGGCAAGCCTGATGATGCTGGCGGCCGACGTTGCCGTGCGCGATGAAAAACGGCGGGCGGTCCAGGATCTTACCAAAGCGGAATTCAAGACTAAGGAGGCGCGCAATAATAACTCCACATTGTCCGCGGCGGCAATGTG
>PLRZ01000369.1:1088-6528 GCA_003164075.1 Bryobacterales bacterium
ACGAGTGCTCGTGTCCCGAAAGAGCCGGCTAAAAGCCGGCTGCAGCCATGATTGGCTGCCCCACGAATTATGCAGAATTCCTTCTCTGCCAAAGTAGGTGACATTGGACTGAGAGTCTGCGCCACGACGCTTGCTGCGAAGTTATTCTTGCGCGCCTCCTCTGTTCGGGCTGGTCGGCCTGCGAACTGCTCCGTCGTCCGCCGGGAAAGGTGCGGACGCGGTCGGGCAGCCGAGACCAACGCCCGGCGGGATCGCTTCGGCGACATCCCTTTTGAGGGCAACGGCGGTCACTTTCAAGGAGGCTATTACCAGGACTTGGCCATCGAGCGCGTACGGGAAGCGGTCGCCGTGGGTGGGAACCGCAATCTCGCCCACTTCCGCCAAGCCCCGCCGCCCTCGTCTATCATCAACCTATGGACCCGAAACAGCCTGTACTCCGGCGCGACATTCTCGCCGCCGCCGGCACGGTATTCACTACCTCTCTCTTCACTGGGCGGGTGAAGGGCGCCAACGATCGGATCGCCATCGGCTTTCTCGGCGTCGGCACCATGGGAACCGCCGACCTGGGCTATGCCATGGAAGTGCCCGAACTGCAGCCGGTCGCCATCTGCGATGTCTACCAGCCGCATCGCGACCGCGCCGCCGCTTCGGCACAGAAAGGCGGCTTCCAGGTGAAGGCCGTCGCGGACTTTCGCGAGATCCTGGCGGACCGCTCCGTCGATGCCGTGTGCATCGCCACCCCCGACCATTGGCACGCCTACATGACCGTGGAGGCTTGCAAGGCCGGCAAAGACGTCTACGTCGAAAAGCCCGCCAGCAAAGGCCCCGACGAAGGCCTCAAAATGGTGCAGGCGGCGCGCAAATACAATCGCGTGGTGCAGGCCGGCACCATGCAGCGCTCCGGCGGCAACTTCCGCAAGGCCGCGGAACTCGTGGCCTCGGGCGCCCTGGGCGAAATCACGTTCTGCCACACCTTTCAAAGCGAGACCACCCGGCGCGAGCGCTACGGCAATCTGCCCGACGCCCCGGTGCCCGATGGCCTCGATTGGGATATGTGGCTCGGACCCGCGCCCGCCGTGCCGTTCAACCCCAACCGCTGGGGCGAGCGCATCGTCTTTCCCACCTTCCGCTATTTCTGGGACTATGCCGGCGGCGCCATGACCGATTGGGGCGTGCACCTCATCGACCCGTTGCACCAGTGCTTCGGCGAGGTCATGCCGAAGTCTGTCACGGCCTTGGGCGAGAAGTTCTATGTGCAGGACAACTGCGACACCCCGGACACCATGCACGCTACTTTCGAGTACCCCAAATTCCTGGTGACTTACGAGAGCCGCACGTGCAATCCCATGCCGCTGTTCGGCCTGAACCAGGGAGCCGGCACCTCCATCCACGGCACCGAAGGCAGCCTGGTTGTGAATCGGCGCGGAGTCTGGGTGATCCCCAACGCCGGCTCCAGACTGTCGGGCGCCACCTGGGAGAATATTCCGGACATGACGCCCATGAACGTGCCGCACTGGAAGAATTTCGTCGAGTGCATCAAGACGCGGCAGAAACCCACCAGCGATATCGAGACGTGCGTGCGGTCGTCGTCGGTGTGCCAGTTGGCCAATATTTCGATGCGCGCGAAGACGCGCGTGGATTGGGACGAGGCGAATTGGACGTCGCCGCAGGAAGCCGCCAAACCCTATTTGAAGACGGTCTACCGCAGTCCCTGGAAACTGGAAGTGTAGTCGGATAGCAAAGACCGCGCATGAGAACCTGGGAGCCATCGAAAAGCTCGCCAGGGAATTCGACATTCAGATCGCCATCCACACCCACGGGCCGGAGGATCCGAATTTCCCGACTCCGAAAGTCGTGCTGGATGCCGTGAAGGGCATGGATCCGCGCATGGATGTGGGTCATTCCATGCGCGGGGGAGCGGATGTAGTGCAAGAGATCGTAAACGCCGGACCGCGTCTCCTGGATGTGCATTTCAAGGATCTGAAGGATGGCAAGGTCAAAGAGAGCCAGTGCGATGTGGGCGAAGGCGTGATGCCGGTGCGGGAATGCTACATTCCTTCGGCTATATGAAGGGCGTGCTGGCCGGTTTGGCGGGCTAAGAACGGCTCGTCAGAAGTTCGCTGACTTAGCACGAAGTATGGATATTCGAGAACAGTTACGAGTAAGCCGTGCCGCGCGTCGCGGTCAGCGCTTCGTTGTGGTTAATTCCAACAACTTTCGCACGATTCGATAATGGCATCTCGGAGATACTTAGTACTCCAAACGCTTACTGTAGAACCGAGAGGCACCTAAACAACGATCGGTAAGACGCCCGGGACGTATAGCCGTGCTAGCTTTTAGTAAGTGAGATTGAATTCACTTCTACGGGTTCCAATAATCACACGGGTAACTGTGCTGGGGTGGATCGTGCTTCTCCTGTCCACCGCGGCAGCGGGCATCGCTCAGACTTCCAGCGCCGGCAATATCGCAGCCCTGCGTCAAGCCTTCTACCGCGCGCCGTACTCGCTGAAGGATTCAGGCCATGGAACCTACGGCGGCGTGAACCCCGCGCAGCACTTGCGGCTCGAGTTTAGCCGGCAGGAAGCACGTCTCATCCATCCCGATGGTACCCTCGTCTTCCAATTGACCGGATATGGGTATGGCGATCGACTGCGCAAGCCGGCGGACGCCAGGTTGGCCGGCGCGGACGGTCGAGTGGAGTATCGGCGGGGCGATCTCACCGAATGGTACGTGAACCGGCCGGAAGGGCTGGAGCAGGGTTTTACTCTGGCCCGCCGTCCCGGAGCGGCTGGCGGAAACGACCCACTGGTGATCTCCTTCGACGTGGCCGGAGGGCTGGAACCGTCCCAAAAAGCGGACGATGGCGCGCTACTGTTCGGGTCGGCTGACGGCATGGTGTTGCGTTACGCAGGCCTGACGGCAGTGGACGCACGCGGGCGCGTTTTTCCGTCGCGGATGGAGGTGCGGGGCAGTGAGATTCGGCTGATCGTGGAAGACCGTCTGGCTGAATACCCCCTGGTGGTCGACCCTACGTGGAGCCAGGCGCAGGAACTGACGGCGCCCGATGGCGCGGCGGGCGACCGCTTCGGCTACGCGGTTTCGGTGAGCGGCGATACCGCGGTGATCGGGGCCGCTTACCAGCACAACGAACAGGGGGGCGCGTACGTATTTGTGCGCAGCGCCGGCGCGTGGAGCCTGCAGCAGGAATTGTCGGCCGCGGATGGCGCGGCGGGCGACGGTTTCGGTTGGTCCGTCTCGGTGACCGGGGACACGGCGCTCATCGGCGCTCCGAATAAGAACAACGGTCAGGGAGCCGCGTACGTGTTTGTGCGTAGCGGGGGCGTGTGGAACCTGCAACAGGAGTTGTCGGCCGCGGACGGCGCGGCGAGCGACGGTTTCGGCAGCTCGGTTTCGGTGACCGGGGACACGGGGCTGGTCGGCGCTCCGAATAAGACCGGCATTCGCGGCGCCGCGTATGTGTTTGTGCGTACCGGCGGGGCGTGGAGCCAGCAGCAGGAGTTGACCGCTTCCGATGGCGCAGGGAATGACCGCTTCGGCGCATCGGTTTCAATCGGTGGGGACACGTCGGTCATCGGAGCCTATAACAAGAACAACGCTCAGGGAGCCGCGTATGTCTTCACGCGCAGCAGTGGGTCGTGGAGTCAGCAACAGAAGTTGACCGCATCCGACGGCGCGGCGGGCAACCAATTTGGCTGGTCCGTTTCGGTGAGCGGGGAAACCGCGGTCATTGGGGCTCCTGGCAGCGTCATGAATGGGATTCTCCAGGGATCCGCGTACGCGTTTGGGAGCAGCGCGGGCCAGTGGACCCAGCAGCAGGAGTTGACGGCATCCGACGGCGCCGTGAACGACCGATTCGGCTACTCCGTTTCGGTGAGCGGGAACACCGCCATCGTGGGGGCGTTTCAGAAGAATAATACATACGGAGCCGCGTATGGGTTTGTGTGGAACGCAGGCGGCTGGAATCGGCAGCAGAAGTTCACCGCTTCCGATGGCGCACTGTTGGCGTATTTCGGATCGTCGGTTTCCGTGAGCGGGGACACCGCGGTTATCGGCGCTCCTGGCGGAGCGATTCATTCTTCCGCCCAGGGCGCGGCGTACGTATTCGCGCGCCAGACGCTGGGCACAAACTCCCTATTGGTTGGCAGCGCGGCGGGGGCGTCATCCGTGGTGCTTTCCTCCGGGAGTCCCTGGACTGCTATCGCCAACGACTCCTTTCTACACATTTCCGCCGGAAGCGCCAGCGGCACGGGCAGCGCAGTCGCGATATTCACCTACGATGCCTTCGCCGGCACGGGATCGCGAACGGGCACCCTGACCATCGCCGGACAAACGGTCACCGTGACCCAGGCGGGAACCAACTATATCGAACCGGGCGGGATGACCACGCTGGTGTCGTCGGGATTATCGGAACCTGGAGGGGTCGCGGTGGACTCTTCCGGCAACGTCTACCTCGCGGATACCTTCAACAACGCCATCAAGGAGTGGAGCCCATCGACCCAGCAAGTGACGACACTCGTGTCCTCCGGGCTGCTCCATCCTCCGGCAGTGGCGGTGGACGGCTCCGGCAACGTTTACGTCGCGGCTAGTTTTGACAACGCCATCACGGAGTGGAGCGCGTCGACACAGCAGACGGCTACCGTGGTGTCTACCGGCCTCAACGTCCCTGTCGCGGTGACGGTGGACGGCTTCGGCAACCTTTACATCGCGGATCATAACAGCAACAGCATCGAAGAGTGGAGCGCCTCCACCGGGCAGGTGACCACCCTGGTGTCCGGGCTGAACGGTCCCTTTGGAGCGGCGGTGGATGGCCTCGGTAACGTGTATTTCTCGGATTTCTACAACAACGCCGTCAAAGAGTGGAGCGCCTCCACAGGGCAGGTGACCACCCTGGTGTCCACAGGGCTGAACGGTCCTTACGGAGTGGCGGTGGACGGCGCCGGCAACGTCTACATCGCGGATTACGATAACAACGCCATCAAGGAGTGGAGCGCCTCCACCGGGCAGGTAACAACGCTGGTGTCTGCGGGGCTGGCCAATCCTTCGGCCGCGGCGGTGGACGGCGCCGGTAACATCTACATTGCCGACACTTACAACAACGCCATCAAAGAAATGCCGTACGCCTTTACCGGGCCGGCTAACTTGTCCGAGCCTTCTTCGGCCGGGTCAGACTCGCTGCTTCCGGTGCTTCCCTCCACTATGTCTCTTGCGGGGATCTTCGCGCCGGCGAGCGACCAGAGTTGGCTCACCATCGGGACCATCGCCAACGGCGTCATCGGTTTCTCGTTTGCGGCAAACACGTCCGCATCCGCCCGCACGGCGCACATTACGGTACTGGGCCGGCAGATCGCGGTAACGCAGAACGGATTGGCGGCCCAGAGCATCTCTTTCGGAACGCTGTCGAGCCAGGTGTTGGGCGCCC
>PLRZ01000178.1 GCA_003164075.1 Bryobacterales bacterium
ACTAACACTTCGACGCTCGGAAGCGAGGTCCCATTGTTCAACTGGTTCGGTACCACCACCGAAAGATACGCCATGCTGCCATAGGGGTCGCCGGCCGGCGCTCCGCTTGCGTTTGTGAAGTTGGGATCTAAGCAGCCATCTCGCGTCCCTAACGTCAGAACGTTGTACCAGCCGGTGCCTGTCATGTTGGTGCCGTTCACACCCAGCGGAAGTTCTACGTCGTTCACCAGCACCGTCAAGACGCCCTGGATTTGCCCAATTCCTAGGAGTACCTCCATCCGCGTCAGGTTGCCGTCGTTACGCGCAAATGTTACGGTCGGCGACTGCCAAACCGTGCCGTAAATCATCGGGACATAGTCGTTGTAAAGTGCTTGGTTCACCGAGACCGCCGAGGTGGACCAGCCCTTTCCGTAGGCGCGAACGGAGATTGCCGGGGGGACAAACTCCAACCCCCCAAAGCGGTTGAACATTCCTCGCGCCTGGCAATCCGTCCGGGTGTACCCGCACGAGGTGTATGGCTCCGTCCCGTTTAGATTGCCCGTGCCGCCTGGGATTCCGGCCGAATAGCCGCAGCGGTAATACAGAGAGTACTTGCCGTTGATGCCACCGTCCACTGCTTCCGTCTGCTGGTCTGGCGTAGATGGAAACTGCCAGGGACACCGGCGCTCGATTCGCACTTGCGGCAGGAACACCCTCTGCAGGCTCATGCGATTGATGGCCGTAAGGCGAAATGTGGATTCGTCGCTCCGGTCCGGCGGATTGCAGATTCCCTGAAACACTACCGTGGTATCGGTCAGAGCAGCGTTGTTCGGCAGATCGTAAAACAGGACCCCCACGGTGAGCTGCGCGCCCTTCCAGCCGACTGCCCGCTCGAGTTCCGAGAAGTGCGAGTCCGCATTGGCCAGCAAGATCGAGATTTGCGGGCTGCCGTCGATTCCTTGGTCGGAGGCTGTCTGAATGTCGAAAGCGCTGTGCTGGATCACGCGCGCAAGATACGCTTTCCCTCCAGCCGTGACACGATGTGTGCACCAGTGTTCCTCCACCCCGTTCGACAGGACACAGTCGAATACGATCAGCGGTGTGTCGGTGACGGACTGTTCTTTTAAATCAGAGATTGCTTGCATGAATAATATTCACCGTTGCCGAATGGCGATTCACGTCCGTCGTCGTAAAGGAGAGCGTGTCTTCGCGCAGACGTGCGTTCTCGTAGCATCCGCCGCTGGTGGTCGCCTTGTAGAGGGAGGGGCTGGCTTGTGGTTCCGCCTGCAAGCCGTACAAGTCCACGACGGCGCCGGGTCCCAACTCGACTCCGAAAGTCACCGACGCCGCTGTCGGATCCGTCGTCCCTGCACAAACAAACCTTTGCCAGGCGGGGCCGAGATTCTGAGCGTAGCGGTTACTGCCGAGCAACAACGTCAACGTTGCGGGATTGGCCGACTTTGCGTACACGCTGAAACAGTACAGGTACCCCCCAGGCGCTGTCACCGTCTGCGACAAGTCCTGCGCGCCCGCGCCGGAGTTCACCACCTGCCACGCATTGTTCCCACCGGCTGGATCGGCGTTTGCCCCGGCGCTGGAAAGGAGTGGCCCTGTGTCCCAAACCGCGTTGCTGAGGTCGTTGGTCCACGCCAACAGATTTGCCGTGGGATCCACGAATGTGAAATTGTTGAGCGTGCCTTCGGCAGCCGAGAAGAACTGCAGCAATGCCGCCAATTCCGCGTCGCTGAGTGCGGCGTACTTGAGTTGCCACTCCACCGTTTCCGCCCCCGAATCAGCCAGTTTCACTACCGTGCCGTCCGCCGCCGTGTTGACTAAGGTTCGCATCAGGTGGCGACGTTGAACCGGAAACTGGCTCAACGCGCCCGTCGCAAGTTGTGGATACACGAGCATTGCTAACTCCGATTCTCAATCACTGTCAGAGACGTCTTTCTTCTCATTTCCGCCAGCGAACTCACCGCCAGCTCGTCGCTGGCAAGGCTGCAATTGGAGTACAGGCTTCCATCCCACGGGTCCGTGAACGCAAAGCTTCCCAGGCGCCCCTGGTTGTCCTGGAAGAACTGTTCAAACGCCGCCATCTCGCTCTCGTCCAGTTCGCTCAGTTGGATTACCCATTGATGCAAGGGGCCGGCCGCATCGCGATACCGTTGCTCGCTGCCGTCCAGGAATCGCACCGTCTGGTTCTGAAACCGCAGCGATTTTGTCGCGGGGTACTGCGCTATTGCGCCAGTCTTAAGCCGAGGAAAGGTCGCCATGTCAGAGGCCGTTTACCACGTCGTTGATCGAGCGTGGACTGAGACTCAATCTCCAAGTTCCGGATTTGATCCGATTGCCTTTCAGTCGATCAGCTTCCGGCAGGTCCAGTAGCGTGTCTTGCATTATGTCGGCCATCATTCGTCTCAACTGCGAGTTCCTTTCCCAGAATCACGAACGCTTCTACTTGGCGAGCGCTCAGCTCCTCGCCTCCAAACGCGCCCAAGTGCCGCCACACGAAGAACTCCTCAACCAGCGATTGGCTCTCTGCGGTGATATAAGACGTTGGACACAGTTCGAGGGAGACATTCTTCCACGCCCAGACCAGACGTGCAGGTGTGACGGTGTCCGTCGGTAGCCATCCGCAACGCCGCTTTTGTTCCAGGCCGGACTTCCGGCAGATGTCGCACTTCCAACCGGCCTGGTTGGAGAAGTGAAAGTGGAAGGCGACAATCAGTTTTTTCGTTCGGCCGCGCTCAACCCGGTCTGCGCGCGCACTACCACGACCGCCTCGCGAAACAGTTCCTCCGGCCCAGTCTGTGCCAACGACTCCGGTGTGGCCACAGCCCCATCCAGTTCCAGACCCGAGATCGCCCGCAAACCCCACTTCACGTAAAGACGGTCGAGTTCGACCCGCAGCAGCGCGGCATCCATCTTCTGTCCGGGGTCCTGGCCTGCTTCCAGAAATTCCATCTTTCGCGCCAGTTCCCGCACTTGCCGCATCAGCTCCGCCCGTCTTCCGAAGGACATCTTTGCCACCGTAAACTTCACGCCGCTGGTGACCTGCGACTCCACTACGGCCACACTCTCATAGATCATCGGAACGCGCTCCTCGCTGACTGCCATGCTGGTCGTTTCAGGCGAACGCCACCGCGATTTCGTCGTCCACCGTTCCCTGCGCCCTGGACGAGCGGAATTTCCACTGCAACCGATTCTTACTGTCGTCGAATTCCGGCACCACCGGGATCACGCTTTGCAGGTAAACGCCCACCAACTGTCCTTGCGACTCGCCCATTTGGAACATTACGCTGATCGGTGATTGCTGCCGCGCCGCCTGGTACAGCGACTGCGTGCTGGCGTCATCCCTGCTGTAGAATTCGAATGCCGCACTCACGGATCGCTCACCCGGAGAAATCGCCATTGGAACGCTCGACCCGAATTCCTTCGATCGCGTATCCAGTCCGTTCTTGAGCGTCACTGAAGCCGACGTAATAGTGAAGAACTGCGTTGCCGAGGTTCCCAGCCATGCTTGGCCCAGGTTGCCGGGCACAATCGTATAGTCGAAACCGCTCAACGCCGGCTCCGCTGGAAAGCTCTGAAGCTGTGCCGCGCCTCCAGCGCTGCTGCTAAAGCTGCTGCTGTCCACCACGTCTTGCGCCTGTCCACTGAATCGGAATTCATGGAAGTCGCCGTTCAAGTCGATCTCCATTTGATCCACGGCCCCTCCGCACAGCAATCGCTGCACTGCCGTAGCCGGGCTCCAGTAATCGAAGATCCCCACGCTCGGCAGTTCTGTCGCGGGTGAGTAAGTTAGCGCCGCTCCAACCGGCGCACCCGCCGCCGGGGGCACCGTGAACGGTACGTTGAGTTGGACCGTGTCGGCGTCTACGATGGCCGCCACGAATCGGATTTCTCCACCGCTACTCACTGCCTGGCCCGCCGAGAGCCCGTGTGCCGCGGCAAACGCCAGTCTGCCGTTCCCCGTAGTGGACGCCGCCGTCCCCCCGGCGAAATGCGCCGGCGCAGCTCCCAGCGCTGCCTGGAACAGTGGACCGTAACTAGGGCTGCTGGCCCCCTGCTGCCAGTTCGTCAAAAACGTCCGCAATTCGAAACTGGTTTGCCGCCTGCCTCCGGCCGGCAGTCCTGTAAATGTCCGGCTTCCCGTCTTGTCCTTCCGATCCGTCACTTCCAGTTGTTGCCGGATTGTCAGCTTCACTGCCGGAATCCGGTTGGCCGCCGTGATCGAGGCGACCTGCCCATAAGCGCTTTCCAGCGCTGTGTAGAACCGGTTTGCGTTCGAGGAAATATATGAGGCCATATTAGCTTCTACTCACTCCAATCTCGAAAGTGATCTTCGCCACCTGCATGAAGTTCTTTCCGCCGTGCTTCACGGCTCCGAATACCGCTTGGTATTCGCCGCAATAGAACATGCCGTTGCCCCAGTCTCCGCGGTTTGCGTTCAGCACCTGCATGATCGCGTCCGCGTAATTCTCGAGCCCGTCTTGAAGTCCGTCAAGGCGATCCTGCGAGTGTCGCAGTTCCACCGTCGTTTGCACCGTGCCGGAGAACCTCCGGAACTTCTCCACCAGGCTGTTGACGATCTTTTCGCAATACACATTTACCGCCGGAAACTGCATGGTCGTACTTTGATCGGCGATATCGGGTGCGACGTTCTGCGCTCGCACCTGCGCCGCGCTCAGGGGGGCGATAGGCTGCCCGCCGCCTTGTGTCGTTTCGGCCAAGTAGGAATTGACGCCGTTTGTGGCAGTGATAAGCTGTACTACTTGGCTCGTGATCAGACTCCCAATAGTGGTCGTCATTAGCCCCTCAAAATCATGCGCGGCACGGCCATCAGGTAATCGGGCGACTGCCCCCAGCCTGGCGCAATTCCCCCGGTCGCGATTGCACTTGCCTGCCACGTTTGCCCCGTCGCGAGCGGCGATCCGTTCTGCCGCGACAAGGCCCCGGGATCCGCTCCCGCGTAAACGTTCCAGCCTGTTGCGCAGACCGGCGGTGTCGGAGGTCGCACTTGGATCGTGCTTCCTGACGTCGTGATCGCAGCCGCCGACGAGGGTGCGCCTTCCGTACCCTTGCTGTTAGTCCACGTCATCGTCACATAATAAGGGCCGTCGACCAAACTGCCCGGCGCATTGATTACTTGCGGCTCTCTCGCTCGTGGAACTGGAGACCAGGCGATCCCTATTCCCAGCAGCAACAGTTTCTCATACGCCCAGTTTGCCCTCTCCTGGAACTGGTCGCGTTTCGCCGCGTAACGATCGTTCAACTGGCTCGAGTATGCGTCCGCGTACATCATCTGCAGAGTCCGGAATGTGTGCCAGAGTTTCAGTGGTGGCGTCACCACCACATTGGCGATCTGAGGTTGCGCCGACAGCCAGAATGCCTGTTCGGCGCGCCTCGAGCCGTTCAGTAGCGTCGTGATTTCTAGCGCCAGTTCTTCCTGCGCCAGAACCAGCTTCTGCGTCACGTCGATCCCCTCGACGCTTGCCACGTTCGGTAACTGGGTGTCCTGCGCCGTCAGGTCTTCCAGACCCGAAACAGGACCGTCCGTGAACAGAGCCATATCGTTCGCCTACTCCTTCGCGGATTTGGATCCGCCCTTCAGCTTTTTCACGTCCTCCGTCAACTTCTTCAAGTCGTCCGAGGACACCATCGTGACTTCCACCTTGGCCACCGACGCGGCTTCCTCAGCAGCCTTAATCGCTGCTGCCTGCTGCTGCTGGAACGCCGCGGTCTGTTCCGCCGTCGCCACTTCCGCCGATCCTTCCACGACCATTTTGGCAGCCAACCGCCGCGCCACTTCTACCAACACGCCACTCTTCCCGCCGTCATCCGTTCGCTGGCTAACCACCACCGCAAACGGAGTGGGAATCGTTGCTTCTGTGTCCCGAATTCGTTTGTAATACGTCTTCACGTCCATTCGATCCTCCTCGTCGGTTTGCCCGTCCGGCTCCTCCGCCGGCGCCTGGGGCGAGACACTGCGCGTGCCTCGCCCCGTTCCTGGATTTGTTTCGCAAAAGCTTCTAGCGGCCCGTGGCGGAAGTTGCCGGTCGGCTGATTCGGAGACGGGCGACGAAAACTTCCCCACCGGAAGCCCCTGAAAATAGGGAGGCGCGCACTGAGGAATCTCGCCTGTTCCCGAATTAGTCGCGGTACGACTTGCACCACGGACTCCTAGGTATTCACCTGTACGCCCGCCGAATTCCGCAAGATGCCGCAGCCGTATAGAATGTCCACCGTGAACTGCTGAGCCAGCGTATCCGGCTGATAGCTCATCACCACCCGCATCCCGAAGTTGCCAAGCTCGGCATACTCCGCGATGGCTCCGGTCCCGGGCAGTGGTTGCGGCAGTCGCCGGATCACCAGTCCGAGCGCATCCTTCGTGAAAGCCAGGTTGTGCGTCGTCACGGGGCTGGTCCCGGTGTACGGAACGAACTGCGAACGGAACACGAAGAAGTCTTTGATCTTCCCAATGGTCCCGTCCACCAGCGCGTGCAATCCCGCATCGCCCGCGGTCTGAAATTCGCTGAATCGCGGAATCTGTCGCCACGCCGAATAAGTCGCCGCATCCACCACGATGAACTTCTGCTCGCTCGGCGGAACCTTCGACAGGAACAACGCCGTCTCCGCCGCGTCAATCACACTTTCTGTGATTGCTGTCCCCGGCGTGCCCACCGGGCTGTTGGCCGTGAATCCGGCGTACAGGTTGAGAAGGTCGCTTTCCACCTTCTGTGCGATTGCAGCCACCGCCGGCTGCATGTAGATCTTTAACAGGTCCGGCACCGCCAGCACTTTGGTTACATCCGGAATCTGGAAGGTCGCTTCTGCGTGCGTGTTCAGTACGATCTGGGCGTTCCCCAGATTCGGGTTTTGCGTCTGTACCGTTCCACCCTCGAGGATGTTGTTCGCCTGCATCACTGGGGGAATCGGCACGTTGATCGTGTCGCCGGCTTGCGCCAGAGCTGGCTCATAATCGCGATTCACCAGGTTCCCCATCACTAGGTTCCCTACCAGCACCGGCAATGCGTCTGCCGCCACCAGCTTCACAATCGCGTTGGCGACATTAGCTGAAGTAATTGCTGCCATTTGTTCTCCTTCTTCCTTTCTTCTTGCCGGCCACTGCGACTCGCTTCCGCTCGTCTAGCCGGTACTTCCCTACAGTCCCCGAAGGGTCTGCGACGCTACGCGCACGATTTCCTCTCGTACCCGTTGCATCTCCTCCGCGCTCATGCCCGGGCGGATCTGTTCAATGCTCACCGTGTCCCTACCCACGCCCGGGGCTTTCAGAGTCGCCGTCATCCCCGTGCCCCCGGCAATCCGCGCCGGCAGAAATTCCGGGTTTTCGTTGACGAAGCTCGTGAGGTATTCTTTCACCGTCACGTCGCCGCTGTCGCCGCGAGCTACCAGTCGCCCATCCTCGGTGCGCACAATCCCGTCTTGCACCGCTTTGAACGCCAGGTCGATCTTGGCCACACCTAGCCGCTGCAATTCCGCCCTCACCGCCGAACTGCGCTCCGCCTCTTCCGCCGTTTTGCGGCTGCGTTGGTTTTCAGCCACCAGTTCGTTCATCCGGCGTTCCAGTTGCTCCCGGCGCCTCCGTTCTTCCACCAGTTCCGCTTTGTAGGCCGGTTCGCTCTTCGCCTTTTCGGTATTTGCGAACTCCTGGACCGCCTGCCGAACGATCGCTTGTATGTCGATTCCTTCCATAAATCTCCTTGAGAACCTTAATTGCCGCTTTCGATCTCCTCCGCTACCTTGTTCTTGACGTCCTGTCCCGCGTCGCTCAGATACTTGAACGCCAGCCTCTTGAAGACTTCTTTCTTCAATGTCTTCGACTCGATCCCCAGGCTCAGCAACTTCTGGGCATCGTCCAACTCGGTGCCTAGATCGTTTATGTCGAATTCGTCCATCCCCGAAACGCCGATCGTGACTCCGTCCTGCCGCGCCGCCGCGATCGCCCACAGAGTCTGTTTCATTGCTTCCTTTACGGTGTCGCCATATGCCCGCAACACCTCCTCCGTGGTAGCAAAATCCAACTGCTTGCTTACCGCCGACTGGTGTGATCCCGTGCCAGCCTCGCCCGCCTGGATCATCAGATAGCTAACCCTGTAAATCTCGTCTCGCAGATTCACCAGGTTATCCGCGGCGATCTGGTAGACCTTCCCTTCCGGCTCCGTCCAGCCGAACCGGTCGTCCTTTCCCAGTTGGATGTAATAGGATTCGCCCACTACCTGTTTCCACTCCCGGTCCGAGTACACCACCGGCGAAGCGAATAGTCCCATCGTCAATGCCCATGAGAGCGCATTCGACTTATTGAAATGCTCCAGTTGCAGCGATGCTGCCTTACTCATCAGCCACAACCCGTCCGAAACCTTCATCTCGAACACCGGAACCCGCCCAAGTGACGCCAGCCCGTGCCGCCCTTCGTCGATCAACTCGATCGCGCTCGAGTCCCCTGTCTTCCGGTAGATCTGGTAGTTCTCGCGGTCGTAATAAACCCACCGCGTCTCCTTCTCCCACTTCGCGTCCGTCACTTTCGACTGCTGCAGGCAGGATGTCCGCAGTACCACCCATTCCAAACCGCCCAGCCGGTCGTGATTCCAGTTGATAACCTCGTCGGCGCTGTAATCCATCAGGTAGGCCCGCGATCGCCCGCACGCATCCTCCTCCGCGCGCGATCGTGCTTCACCGTTGGCCCTGGGAAAGTCCACTACCGTGTAGCTGCTTCCGCAAACCAGAGCCTCGACGAACCGCTGCCGGAAGAACTCGCTGAGTCTGGTCCCCTTGAAGTCGCAGTCGTCGGAGAGGATGCTGTAAAAATCTCTTGCCGCCGGGTCGCTGCCTCCGAACAGTAGCGCCGGTGCGCACCGCATCAGCGTCGCTGCGTACCAGTCGATAACCGATCCGATATAGTTCTCGTAAAACACCCGGCCGAGACGTTCCATGTAGATCTCGCCCGGTTCTTTGTGCCGCCGTACTAGGTATTGAGAGGCGTTCGTGCGTAACTGCTCGCCGCCTGCATAGAGATCTTTGTACTGCTTCCATATCGCCTTGCGCGCGATGTATTCTGGATGTTCCCGGTTGATGGTTTCCATGGCTATATCATTCTCAATGACCGCTCCCCAATCGGCGGCAGCCTGCGGCATTCCTGCCAGATCAGGTACCCCAGTGCATCCGATACGTGGGTTCGCAGCCGATCACGGTCCTTGTCGATCTGTCCGGTGTCGCCCTTGAAACAAACCTGCTCGAAGTCCTGGATCAGTTCCTTGCATTTCTTGTCCACCAGGAGGCCGATATCGCACCCTGCGGATCGAAGCTTCGTGTTGGTCAGGTTAATTCGCTCCCGTACACTGGGGTTCGCTTTCGGTACCTTGTAATCCACCTTCATCGACGAGTAGATCGCAAAATGTTCCTTCACCATTTCGTAATCCGACATCCCCGACGTCTGTTGAGCGCTCCCCGATGCGTCCCCGAATATCGTGACGCCCGGTTCGTGCTTCGGGTACCGTTCCAGAAATGCCTCGCATGCCTGCCGCGTCGTGCCGTGCCGGATCACAATTTCATCCAGCACCACTATTCGCCCGTTGGCGATCTGTGCGATCACCGAACTCATCGGGTCCACGTTGAAATCCAGAGCCCATAAGATCGGCCTGCGCGGGTCGACGCTCAGGTCGGTCACATGAACGCCCTGTTCAAACGAGCTGTACACCCGGCTGCCGTCCAGGTTGAGATACGACCCCAGTACCTCCTGCGCGTAAAACTTTTCGTCGTAGCTTTCTCTCAGCCGTTTGTAGAAGTCCGGATCTCGTCCCAGCAGGTGACGGTTCTCGCTGGGTTTGGCATATATCGTGTGATAAGTCTCCGACGGCTTCGCGACGAATTTGCGATAAACCCAGTCGTACCCTTTAGGCGTCCACGCGGCAAAACCACAAAGCCGCTGCGCCTTCGGATCTCGCAGCCGCCCTTCCAGCCGCAGCCACGCCTCCTCCTGCGTGTAAGTCAGTTCGTCCAGCCCGAACCACGCCAGGTTCGTGCCGCGCAGCCTCTCGAAATCGTCCACTGGCCGAAACAGGATCCGCGACTTTGTGTCGCTCATTACCAGCGCGTTTTCGGCCTTGTTATACTCGTACGGAAGTTTGTTGGCTCCCAGAATCTCGAACAGCGTGGCCTGGGTCGCATCCCGCAACATGGGATAAGTCGGAGCGCCAAGCAGTCCTGTGCGCCCCGGATTTAAGTAAGTCAGGCGAATCGTTTCCTGGCAGAGCGCCTGACTCTTACCGCTGCCAATCGGTCCCGAATACCCTTTGTATCGTGCCGTGCTATCGTGAAATGCCCTTTGCGAGTCCAGCGGATCGTAGATTATTTCGCGGATTCTAACGTCGCGTTCGGGCCCACCCATGTAACTATGATCTCCTTAGGATCGTCTTCCTGCCCCATCTCCCGCCCGAGTTGCAGCAGTTTGACGTATTCCGCTACCGTTGGCTCGTACTCCGCTTTCGCAATCTTCGTCTCGAACCGTCCAATCGTCCGCTCCAGCAGTTCGTGAACCCGGACCTTCTCGCTCACCCGTTCCCAATGCTTACATTCCCTGCAGGTCTTGGGAGCCTTCTCATTTGACCCACCCTTTTTTGTCATCGTGCTCCTCAAAATGAAAACGGCCCCGCATTTCTGCGGAGCCGCTCAAACCTTCTGTCTGCCCTGAGAGTAGCATTCACCCGTCGAAACGCCAGAGACGCTGCGCTTCTAAAGAGCTGATAATAAATGAAATATAGTTCTTACTGATTTGTGAACAGGATTTCACCCCCGGAATCCCTCACCGTGACCAGCCTGCCGCCGGCCAACTTCGCGATTCGCGAGGCCTTCGACCCGTCCGCCACCAGGTAGTGCGGCTCCGGCTGTGCCAGTTTTTGAGGTTCTTCTCTGTGTCTCTGTAGTGAGGTTTCGCTTTCCTGCTTGGTTCGGGCCATACCCGGTCAGCGGGTGATTGCAACGCCTGTGCCGCCAATTCACAAATCTTTCGTCCAATTTTCTATCAACCATTCCGCCCCTTGTGGCGTCTAACCTGCCAGTACACTATGTGGCGATGCTTGTGTCTGCTCACAACCGCGAGTTTACTGCTGCTCCTCAGCTCCTGCGGCCGTTCCGCTCCGCCGGTTCAGGCCGCTTCTCCCTCGCTTCCGCCGCCCGAACGCCAGCGTGAAGTCCGCGTCACTGGAATTGTGCAGGCCGTCCACTCTTCCAAGGTGCTCGTGCCCCAGATTGCCGGCAACTACAGCCGCATGACCCTTACCCATATCATTGCCGGCGGGACTCAGGTCCAAGCCGGCGACCCCATCGCCAGCTTCGATGCCACCGCCCAAATGGACGCTGCCCGTGACGCGCAAGCCAAATTCGACGATCTCGGCCACCAGGCCGACCAGAAACGTGCCCAGAATCGCGCCGATCGCGAGAAGCGCGCCACCGACTTACAACAGGCCCAGGCCGACTTGGCCAAGGCCGAGATCGATCTCGGCAAGGGCCCCGTACTCGGCGAAATCGAAAAGCTTCAGGACGAAGAAAAGGCCCGCATTGCTCGCCTCCACGTGGAAAGCCTCAAAAAGTCCAACGCACTCCAAGACCAGTCCGATGACGCCAACCTCCGCTATATGGAATTGCAACGCGACCGTCAGAAAGTGGCCATGGAACGCGCCCAGGCCAACATCGATAAGTTGGAGGTCAAGGCGCCCCTCGCCGGCATGACCGCTCAGGAGAACCTCTCCCGCGGCGGCAATTCCTTCGGACATGCCCAGGAGGGTGACCAGCTCTGGCGCGGACAGCCCCTGGTGAGCATCTTCGACCCCACCGAGATGCTGGTCCGTTGCAATATCGGTGAGCCCGACATTGCCGCCGTCGTTCCCGGCGGCAAAGCCAAGGTCTATCTCGACGCCTATCCCGACCTGGTCTTTCCCGCCCACGTCGAATTCGTCAGCCCCGTGGCCGCCGCCGGCCTCGGCACCCCCATTAAGACCTTCGTCGCCGTCTTCCGCATCGATAAGACCGACCCCCGCCTGCTTCCCGATCTTTCAGCCGCGATCCTGATGGAGCCCACGTCTGCGGCGGGAGGCGCCAAATGAGTAAGCGCGGACAACGGGTACGTTTCTGGATCGTTCTGCTTCTCGCACTCGTCGTGATCGTTGGCGCAGCCGCCGGTGTCAACCATCTCCGCAAGGTGCAGGCCAGCGCCACATTCCCTGTCGCCCGCGCCCGCCAGGGGGAATTCCTGGTGATCGTCCGCTGTCGTGGCGAACTGCGGCCGCGCCGCTCCGTCCAGATCTACGCCCCCAAGGTGCCCTCGCTGCGCATCGCCTGGCTCGCCCCTTCCGGCCAGAACGTCAACCAGGGCGACACCGTTATCCGCTTCGATTCCAGCTCGTCCCAGCAGGAGCTGGCAAAAAGGGAAGCCGCCTACCGCCAGGCGCAGGCCGCCTTGGACCAGTGGGTGGCTCAGAGCCAGATCACCGTCGAGCAGGACAAGAGTGACTTAGCCGACGCCGGCTTCGCCGTCCAGAACGCCCAATTGGAGGCCGACCTGCAAAGTATCAAGAGCAAGATCGAGGGCGCAAAATCCAAAATCGACCTCGGTATATCCCAACAAAAGCTGAAAGTGGAAGAGGCCACCGTGGCCCTCCATGCCGCCGCCGACCAGTCCAAACTGGCGTCGCTCACGCGTCTTCGCGACCAAGCCCAGGCCGACGTGGAACTCCAGAAATCTCGCATCTCCCAGATGGAGGTCAAAGCCCCCATGAGTGGTTTCCTCAGTCTCAGCCTGAACTACCAGAACGCCATCACTTCCACCGACGCGGTCCCCTACAAAGTCGGCGATAGCGTCTATTCCGGCATGAATCTCGGGGACATTCCCGACCTCGACAGCCTGGAACTGGCCGGCCGCATCGAAGAGACCGAACGCGGACGCATCTCCGCATCGCAAGACGTGGTAGTCCGCGTCGACGCCCTGCCGGAACTGTCGTTCAAGGCCAATGTCAGCCAAATCTCCCCGCTGGCCGAAACCAGTCTGAACGAGTTTCCCCCCGTCCGCAGTTTCCTGGCCTTGGCCAGCATTCAACATCCCGACCCGCGCCTGCGCCCCGGTATGAACGGCGGCATGGATATCGTGGTCAATCGCGTTCCGCACGCCATCAGCATCCCTACCAAGTCCCTGTTCACCCGTGGCGGCAAGCCCATCGTCTACCTGGCCAACGGCGACCGTTACCGCGCCGTCGAGGTGAAGGTAGAGGCCCGCAATCCCGACGAGGTAGCCGTCTCCGGCATCCCCCCTAATGCAACCGTTGCCCTGGTCGACGTGGAAAAGAAGGAGCCCAGGAAATGAGAACCCGCATTCTGGGAATCGCCATCTCTCTGGGAATCCTAGCGGCCCTCACATGGGGAGCCCTGCGCCTGGTCCGGACCATGGCCGCTCCTTCCACCTCCGAGCTGCCTACCACCCGCGTTCGGCGCGGCGCCGTCGTCGTGGCCGTATCGGCCCGCGGCCAGTTGCAGGGCGGCAACTCCGAGACCATCGAAGTGCCCATGACCGGGGTCGACTCTACCGGAATCAGCTACCTGCGCGAACCCGGCGAGTTGGTCAAGGAAGGCGATATCGTCGCCCAGTTCGATATCACCCAGCAGGAATTCAATCTCCGCGAGGCCCAGGCCGATCTCGCCGAAGCCGAGCAGCAGGTCATTCAGGCGAAAGCCACCAGCGATGCCACCGACGAAGAGAATCGCTACGCCCTCCTCTCCGCCCAATCCGACGTCACCCTCGCCGAACTGGCCATTCGCAGCAACCCCGTGTCGGCCACCATGAAGGCCCGCCAGAACGATATCGCCCTGGAAGCGGCGCGCGGACGTCTCCGCCAGGCCCAACACAACATGGCCAACAAGAACGCCAACTCGGTGGCCACCGTGGCCATTCAGGAAGCCAACCTCAACAAGGCCAAGGTGCAGGCCGAAATGGCCGCGAAAATCATCGAGAGCATGACCATCAAGGCCAAAACTAACGGCTATGTCAGTATCGAACCCAATACCAACGTCAACATCTGGTATACCGGCATGACTTTCCAGCCCCTGCAAATCGGCGACACGGTCTACTCCGGCCAAGCCGTGGCGCGCATCCCCGATTTCAAGAACTGGGAGGTCAGTGCCCGTGTGGGCGAGCTTGACCGGGGCCACCTCGCCGTCGGCCAGAAGGTCACCGTCTCCGTCGTCGCTCTTCCCGGCAAGTCTTTCACCGGAAACGTGAAGGTGCTCGGCGGCACTTCCGGCCCCCCCTGGGACCGCCGCTTCGATTGCCGCATTGGGCTCGACGCACCAGTCCCCGAAATGCGCCCCGGCATGACCTCCAACCTGACTATCACCGCCGAAGTGCTGGACAATGTCATCTGGATCCCCTCCCAGGCCCTCTATGAGAGCGACGGCAAGAGCTTCGCCTATCTGCGCACTCCGCAAGGCTTCATGCCTCACGATGTGACCCTCGTGAACCGTAGCGAAAGTCAGGCCGTCATCAAAGGTCTCAACGAAGGCGATGTGGTCGCCATGTCCAACCCCGAGCAGCGTAATAAGCCCGCTTCCGGCCCCGATACCGGCGCCATGAAGGCCCTGCAGAAATGATCTTCTCCTTCAGCGACATCACCCAGGCGCTGGCCAACCTGCGCGCCCAGAAAACCCGCACCCTGCTCACCGCCCTGGGCATTGTTTTCGGCGTGGGCTCGGTCATCGGCATGCTCTCCATCGGCGCCGGCGCCAGGGAGGAATCGCTCCGTTTCATCGAACAACTGGGAGTCCGCAACGTTCTCGTCGATACCCGGCCCACCAGCAGCCGCGAAGAATTCCAGCAGCGCCGCCGCTCTTCCCCCGGCCTCTCCCAGCGCGATGCCCGCATTCTGCGCGCCAATATCGATTCCCTCGAACTGCTTTCGGGCCGCCGCACCATGCACCCCGCGCGCGTCCTCCCCAAGCCCTCGCACGACCTCCCCGAGCTTTACGGCGTAAACCCCTCCTACAGCGCCATCCACAGTCTCCGCCTGGCCGAAGGCGCATTCTTCACCCAGGGCGACGACGACGCCAGCGCCAACGTCTGTGTCCTCGGCGAAGGCGCCAAAGTCAGCCTGCTCGGCTACGACACCGCCATCGGCAAGTCCGTCAAAGTGAACGATACCTGGCTGCAAGTCGTCGGTGTCCTCAACGAACAGCTCATGGCCGGTTCCACCAATTCCGGCGGTGCCATGCAGGACGTGAATAACATTGTCTACATCCCCCTGAATACCTTCGAGTACCGTTTCTGGGATACCAGCGCTTCCATGAAGGACGATCTTGACGGCATCGAGATTCGTCTTCGACAGGATGCCGATAGCATTGAAGTCGCCAAGGTGGTTACCGCGGTCCTCAATTCCACCCACCACAACGTCCAGGATTTCTCCGTTACCATTCCCGCCGCTCTTCTGGCCCAGCAGCAGCGCACTCAGACCATCTTCACTTACGTGATGGTAGCCATCGCCGCCATTTCCCTCTTAGTGGGCGGCATCGGCATCATGAATATCGTGCTCGCTACGGTAATGGAGCGCACCCGCGAAATCGGCATCCGCCGTTCCATTGGCGCCCGCCGTTTCGACATCGTGCGCCAGTTCCTCACNNGTCCTGATCTCGGTGGGTGGCGGACTAATGGGCATCACCTTCGGCTTCTTCCTGGCCTGGCTGATCGCCCGCACCGCCGAGTGGAAGACTATTGTCACCTCCGCCTCCGTGGTCATCGCTTTCGGGGTCTCGGTCTTTGTCGGAGTAGTCTTCGGCATCTACCCCGCCGTGAAAGCTAGCCGCATTAATCCCATCGACGCCCTGAGATACGAGTAAGAAAAGTGTTTCGGTTTCACTCGTTCACGGGCGGCCGGCGCGGCACTTACGCGGTGACGGTCAAGGCCAATTGGCGCGTTACATTCCGCTTTCACGCGGGGCCGCGCGTGACGTGAATTTAGAGGACTATCACTAGAGCCCGGAAAGCGGGTACATAGGAGTACAAGTCATGCCGATGAAGAATCCCAATCATCCCGGCGACATTATCCGTCCGGGATTGCCTGGACGAGCTGGGTGTCAACGTGACGGACGGGGCTAAGGCGCTGGGAGTGACCCGTTCGGCGCTGTTGCGTCTCATCAACCGTAAGGCGGGCGTGTCCGCTGAAATGGCCGTGCGGCTCGAAAAGGCCATTGGCAGCACTGCGGGCTTTTGGCTTCGCTTGCAACTCAACTACGACTTGGCGCACATACAGGCGCGGAGCGGAAAGATTCACGCCCGTCGTCTCGGCACGCCGGCACAACTCGCGTTGTGAACCAGCGCCCCGGCCTCGTTATACGAAACGCTCGCCCCCAACTTACACCCGCTCGAAATTCCCCGCCGCGCCTTGCCCTCCGCCTACGCACATCGTCACCATGCCGTAGCGCGCCTCGCAACGCTCCATCTCCCGCAGGATCGTGGCCGTCAGCTTCGCTCCCGTACATCCCAGCGGATGGCCCAGCGCGATCGCTCCGCCGTTGGGATTCACGCGCTCCGCATCCAGCTTCGCCGTCCGCATCACGGCCAGCGCCTGCACCGCGAAAGCCTCGTTCAGCTCGATCACGCCGATCTCGTCCAGCGTCAATCCGGCCAACGCCAGCGCCTTCGGAATCGCACCACCGGGCCAATCCCCATGATCTCCGGCGGCACTCCGGCGGTCGCGAAGCAAACCATGCGCGCCTTGGGCTTCAGCCCCAGACGCCGCGCCCAGGTGTCCGACATCACCAGCGCCGCGGCCGCGCCATCGCTGGCCTGCGACGAATTCCCGGCAGTCACCGTTCCGCCGGCGTGGAATACCGGCTTCAGTTTCGACAGGGCGTCCGGAGTGGTGTCCGCGCGCGGGCCTTCATCCTCTTCAAAGAGGCTCTTTTCCAGTTCCACAGGCACAATTTCGTCCAGGAACCGGCCGGCTTCCTGCGCCGCTACGGCGTTGCGATGACTGCGCAGCGCGAACTCGTCGGCATTCTCGCGCGAGATGCCATACTTCTGTTGCACGCGCTCGGCCGTCAGCCCCATGGTGAGATAAATCTCGGGATAACGGTCCACAAACCAGGGATTCGGGGCCGGCTTCAGGCCGCCGCGCGGGGTCATGCTCATGGATTCGCTGCCGCCGGCAACGATGACGTGGGCGAAGCCGGCGCGGATGCGCTCCGCCGCCAGCGCGATGGCCTGCAATCCCGAACGGGTGTGGCTCTCATGCTGGAC
>PLRZ01000014.1 GCA_003164075.1 Bryobacterales bacterium
CCATCCAGCCCCGCGAGGTAATAGGAGGCATAGACATCGAGCGAGGGCAACAGCGAATTGTGTATCGACTGGATCACGACTTGCTGATTGCGCAAGTTCAACTCGACCTGCTCGATCTCCGGCCGATGGCTGGCGGCTTCCCGCAAGGCCTCGGCCAGAGTGGGCACATCCTCGGGACGCGGCTCAGGCAGCCGGTCAGAGGGGATAATCTCCACTTTCGCCAACTCCTCATTGAAACTCTTGGAGAGTTTAGCCTTCAGGGATTGGCCGTCTTGAGAGAAAGTGTTTTGCGCTGCCAGCAAGACTTGCTGCCGCAAAGCGACTTCCTCCTGGCTCCGCAGCATATCATACTGGGCCGCAGGCCCACTCTTTGCGGCTCCTTGGTTGTCTGCCAAAAGCTTCTGCGCATACTCCAGTCCTCCTTGTGCCATGCGAATGCTTTCCTGGTCAGCCAGCAGGTCGTAGTAACTGGTCATCACGACCGCCAGCGCGGTGATCACGTTCTGCCGGAAGACACTCGCGGAGTATTTGACATCATTACGGGCGATGAGGATGAATCTGGCGTTGGCGCGCGTTCCAAAGCCGCGCAATAAGTGCTGACTTACACCTACGGAAAAGTCTGAGACCAGCTCCGGATTGAAGATGCTTTTTGTGGTGTTTGAGGATAGACGCGAGCTACTCTCGGACACGAAAAGGCTTGTACCGGTCATAAAGCCCTGGCTGTACCCGGCGGAAGCTGACTCCTGGTGAGTGGTGTCAATCGGCACGCCGCTCACCACCGTGTAGTTCAGAGGCGTAATGGCATTGCTCCAGCCATAGCTGACACGCAGGCTTGGATCACAGCAGGGTGATGAACCAACGCGGTCGATGCCGCCTCCCAGGACGCCTCCCGCGCCACCTGCGCCAACGCCTCCGGCGCTGCCCACACCTCCGCCCAGACTGCCGGGGAAAAGGGTGGTGGATTGATAGGAGCCCGCCACGCCACGTGTCGCGCCGCCCCCCTTGGCGCGCAGCAGGTCCGTTTGGGCAATGGGCAGGTCGTACCGCGTCACGGCGACCTCCAGATTGTTTTCCAGGGCCAGCGCGATGGCGTCATCAAGTGTCAGCGTCAGTTTGCCGTCGACAATCAGGTCTTGAAGCCGTTGCGAGTTGTCCAGTCGCGGGCCGGGGAGGGAGGGAACGGTGTAGGGATAAAAACCACGGGGAAAGCTGTGGCTCTTCGAGTAGTCAAAGCGGGTCGATTCATCCCGGACTGACGTTCCTCGGGCGTCTTGGCAGGCGGCGGGTCCGGGGAAAAACAAAACCAGGATACAAACTGCAGCCAACACCCCCAACAATGGCGTTCTTGTTACCATGCTCACCTTCTTTGATCTTATTTTGAGACTTATTTGAGCGCTGGTCGCTCATGAGACGAAAGGGCCACGCCAACACATGAATGCAATTCGCGTGCAACGCGACGGCGCCGCGTTTTACGTCGATTGGTTTCATTGGGTCATCGGAGCAACACCGCCAGAATGAGCGCGCGGGCGTTGTAGCCTGTCCAATATGTTTACGAAGGATTTCGGCACTGTGAAGTTTGCGTGCTGGCAAATGCCCGTCGAATCGGTCACATGGTTAAGTTGTCGACATTACGGCTTTGCCCGCGCCAAACGCATAAGCTAATGTTCCCGACGTGATCTGGGCTTCGTCCAGATAAGGAGTGACATAAAGATCAGCCGCTCCAATGAACTCGGTCAGTTCCTTCAGATCCACAAAGCGGTTGTGGAAGATGACGTTGTTCTGGAGTTTGTTTTTCCTGACGATGGCCTCGAGGCCGAGGCGATAGGTTTCGCCTCGTGTGTGCAGTTCGTGGGGATGCGTGGCGCCCAGCAAAATATATACGACGTCGGGAAACTCCGCCACCTCATCCGGGAGAGCATTGAGCACGTGTTCAATTCCCTTGTTCGGTGAAAGCAGCCCGAACGTCAGCAACACCTTCTCTCCGCCCACGCCGAACTCGTCCTTGTAATAATCCGGGGCGACAAATGTTACGTCGGGAATACCGTGCGGGATGAGATCGATCTTGGCGGGTGGCGCTTCGTAAACCTCCCGCAAGAGGTTTCGTCCCCTCTCCGTCATGACCACCAGCCGGGTTGAGTTCGCGAGCAATTCCTGCATCACGCGATGCTGGTCGGCGTTCAGCTTGAGAAGAACGGTGTGGATCGTGGCGACGACCGGCGCTGTCAACCTGCGCAGCAGCGCCAAAAGGTGGCTGCCGGCCAGCCCGCCGAAAATTCCGAACTCGTGCTGGACCGAAACTATTTCCACATTGCTGGTGTTCAGGAAGTCGGCAGCGCAGCGGTAAGAACCCAGATCCTGCTCCTCAATCTCGAAGCGAACGGCCTCCGGATACCGATGGTACCCATGGATGTCATTGACCGGCACCGCGAAGCAAAGGCTTTGGGGATGCCGCGCTGCCACAGCCCCAAGAAAGTCGGAAGTGAATGTGGCAATGCCGCATTTCCATGGCAAGTAGTTGCCGAGAAACGCGATGGTCCGAATGCTGGACGCTGTTTTCACAACCTGACCCACCTTTTTCCGGCTCTTTGCCGTCGCAATAGCGGGCGGTTCATCCAACGGCGATGGTGAGCGACGGGCCGGGTGCAGAACCGCTCATTCATGCCGCATTGACCAGAGTCTCGCTCACAGATTCCGTTCTCTCCTGCCGATGCCGATCAGTAGCGTCCTGGCACTGGATGCAACGGGACGCCCATGGCACGGCCGCGAGGCGTTTTGGGCTGATCGCCGATTCGCACTCCATACAGGTTCCGAAGCTGCCGTCGTGAATCCGTCGCAATGCTGCTTTCACTTCACGCAGCAGGCTGGACTCGCGGTCGACGTTTCGCATCGCAAGGTCTCGTTCCGACGCATGCTGAATCTCATCCATTTGGTCTGCGCTCTTCTCGATTGCGATGCCGTCCCTCTTTCGCAACACCTGAACTAGTTCGACCGCTCTTCGTTCCAGGATATCTTGAAACCCGCCTGTTTCGGTATGTGCTATCTTCATGACCATCCCTTCGCCCCTATGGGCCGACTATCCCCGCACAACTATGCTGCGCCGGGGTGTGGCTCTCATGCTGGACAA
>PLRZ01000184.1 GCA_003164075.1 Bryobacterales bacterium
ATGTTGCTGCAGGAATCCCGGCGCGTGGCGAGGACCTCGCCGGCCGGAGAGCTGATTTTGCTGGAGCATCAAGACCGCGCGCTCTGGAACCGCGAACAGATTGCGGAGGGAGCGGGATTGGTGGAGAAAGCCCTGAGCTCGCGTCGCTTCGGCCCTTACACACTGCAAGCTGCGATTGCGGCCGTTCATGCGGAGGCGGAATCGACCGCTGCGACCGACTGGCGGCAGATTGTTGCGCTTTACAACCAATTGGTACGAATTCAGCCTTCGCCGGTCGCATATCTAAATCGCGCCGTGGCCATTGCCATGTGCGATGGTCCAGAGGCCGGTCTGAAGCATACCGTAGCTCTCCCGAAATCAATGCGCCCGTTATCGAGCCGGGCCCGGCATAAGCGTTAGAATAAGCCCGCTTGCCAAGATGAAGTCGGCTGACGGGCCAGTTTCGGGTCTGCCTTGTTGGGTGCAATTTCCCAGAACGCGAACCGGCGCGGGCTTCGGCGCCAAAACCCGAGCTCTCTCCGAGTGGCGCGTGATTCGCCAAGAGCACCCCTTCAACTCGGCGGCGGCCGAGTTTGCGCGAGTCGTACAAGGACTCTTGGGGGGACAAACCGGCCGTCCCGTTGTTCTTCAACGGGGTATACCCCAAGATGTTTGCCCCGACGCATAGAGCGAACGTCGAACCCCGAAGATCCAGGAACAAACGGATGGAACGAGAAGCGGGAGAACCACGGCTGTGCTCATTCACGGCCTCTGGATGACGCCGTTGGCGTGGGAACATTGGGTCGCTCGCTACCAGCGACAAGGTCTGCGGGTGATCGCGCCTGGTTACCCGGGGATTGAGCCGGGGCGAGGCCGGGGTCGAGCGCAGATACAGAATCAACAAGAGCGCACAGCACTCTTGTGCATCCAGGGGTGTTTTTTGGATCTGTCGGCATCTTGATCGGGGGAGGCAGCGTTATTGCAGCCCAAGGTTGCCGCACTGAAGCACGTCTCCAAGCCGCGAGCGTCTGGTTGGTGGTCACGCGAGATGTGCTGTTGCGGTAGCTTCCCGTTTTGCTGACGGAAACACTGAAGACGACGGTGCAACTACCGATGCCGCTGAAGGCGTGCCCTTTCCAAGCCGTTGTATACTGCACCCATGACGGTGAGGATTCTCACGAGCGGTTCCAACATCATGACGCGAGTGTCGCGGACGGCATACTGGGTGCTCGTTGTTTCGAGCATACTGGCATCAGCTTTCACTGCAACGGCGCAGATCAATCCCGATCTTTATGCGGGCCTTAACTGGCGAAACGTGGGGCCTTTCCATGGCGGGCGAATCTCCTCCGTCACCGGCGCCATAGGCCAACCGGGGGTGTTCTATGCCGGCACGCCGCTGGGCGGCATCTGGAAAACCACCAGCGCCGGCGTCACCTGGTTTCCCATCTTCGACCAGGAGAAGAGCGTCGATAGTATCGGAGCCGTTCAGGTCGCTCCCTCCAATCCCGATATCGTGTATGCAGGCACCGGCGACCCCATTCAGGGAAGCCTCGGCAACGGCATGTGGAAGTCCACCGATGCCGGTAAGACCTGGCAGCACATTGGCCTCGAAGACACGGTGAAGATCACCAGCATCGTTGTCGATCCCGCCGATCCTGGCCTGGTGCTCGTCTCCGCGCTCGGCGATACCACCCGCCACGGCGGCGGTATCTACCGCTCCACCGACGGCGGCCAGACCTGGACCAATGTCCTCAAGCCCGCCGACTACGATGGCGCGCGCGAGCTCCAGTACGCATACGACGACCCCAGTGTGATGCTGGCCGCCACGCAGGGAACCGGGGGCGCCGGCGGTGGGGGCGCCGGTCGCGGGGCGAGAGGCAAGCCGCCCCTGGTGTTCAAGTCCACGGATGAGGGCAAGACCTGGACCGAGATCAAGATTCCGCCCTTCTCGGGCCGCGTTGCGCTCGCCGTCGCCATGCATACCAAGGGCCAGCGCATGTACATCGTCGGCAATGCCATTGAACGTGGCTCGGGACTGTACCGCTCCGATGATGGGGGCGCCACTTGGCAGCACATGGCCGGGAACGACCTGCGGATCGCCCAGCGGATCAGCAACGGCCAGGGCAATTATAGCAGCGGCGTGTTCGTGGACTCGCAGAATCCGGACATTGTGTACACCATGAGCACCGCGATGTACCGCTCGACCGATGGCGGCGTCACCTTTGAGGCTTTCAAGGGCGCGCCCGGCGGTGAGGACTACCACAAGCTCTGGATTGACCCCACGAACGGCCATCGCATGCTGGTCGGCTCCGACCAGGGCGCGAGCGTCACGCTGGACAACGGCCGCACCTGGAGCCTCTGGTACACCGAGGTCATTTCGCAGATCTACCACGTAGCCACCGACAGCGCATATCCCTACCACATCATGGGTGCGCAGCAGGACACCGGCGCCGTAATGATCGCGAGCCGCGGCAACTGGGGACAGGTGAACTTCACTGACTGGAGCCCGCTGCCGTCGTCTGAATTCGGCGTCGATAGACCCGATCCTAAAAATCCAAACATCATCTATGGCGTTGGATATGGTCCGGGCGGCGGCGGCAGCGGCCTCATCAAGATTGATATGAGCACCGGCCAGTGGGAGAACGTCGCGCCCAACTTCGGAGCCGATGCAGACAAATACCACGCCGGACGCGATTTCGAGAAAAAATTCGACCTCTCGTTCGATCCCAGCGCTCTCTACGTTGCCTACGAGTGCCTTCTGGTTTCGCGCGACGGCGCCCATTCCTTTACTGCCGCGAGCCCCGATCTGACCTCGCCCAAGGACAAGCCCCAGGTGGCCTGCGGCACTGCGCCGCCGGAGCCACCACCGCCTCCACAGCCTCCGCAGCCGAATCCCTTGCCTCCCGGAGCGCAGGGACAACCGGAGGCGCAGGCGCCGAGGCCGGGCGCCGGACCGCCCGCGCAATCAGCCTCGATCAGCGACTTCTCAATATCCAGGGTCAAACGCGGCGTCATCTGGACGGTCAGCAGCAACGGACAGATCTACAACACCATGGATCAGGGCAAAACCTGGACGAACGTGACCAACATCGCCAACGTACCGCCCCACGCCAACTTCAATATCGAGGCAGGCGACGATGTCAATACCGCGTTCGTCGCCGCTCGCATTGCCGCGGCGCGCGGCCAAACTTTGCCCTCCGACGAGAACCCCGACGTGCCGCTCATCTGGCGAACCACCGACGCGGGTAAGACCTGGACCAGCATCGTCAACGGCCTGCCCAGCGGCGAGCGCACCGGAAGCTGGATCAACAGTCTGCGGGTCGATCCGGAGCAGCCAGGCTTGCTCTTCGCCGGATCCGAGACCACGGTGTATGTCAGCTTCGATAATGGCGATCACTGGCAGTCGCTGCGCCAGAACCTGCCCAGCACCTCCATCCGCGACATCGACGTCCACACCGATCACCACGAGAACGACCTGGTGGTCTGCACCTACGGCCGCGGCTTCTGGGTTCTCGACGACATCACGCCACTGCGCCAGATTGCGGCCAACGCCCAGGCCATCAGCACATCGTCCGTGTATCTCTTCAAGCCCGAGGAGGCCATTCGCGCACGCATCAACAGCAACTGGGATCAGCCGTTCTCCATCGAAGTGCCCCATGCACCCAATGTGCCTTACGGCGCGATCGTGGATTACTACCTCAGCCACGAGCCGAGCGGGCCCATCCAACTCCAGGTCTTCGATTCGAAGGGCAATCTAGTCCGCACCATGTCCAGCACCCCGCCGCCGCCCATTGAGGACGCGGCGTATCCCCATTACTGGCTGGCCGCTCCCGAGACTCTCGTCCTCTCGAAGCACGTTGGTCTCAACCGCGTCAACTGGAACCTGCTGTATGACGACCCGCCCGCCCTGCGGCACGACCTCGAGAATCAGATGAACATGGTGGAGGGCTCCACCACCCCAGGTCCACATGGGCCGCAGGTGATTCCCGGTGTTTATACGCTCAAGCTAACCGTAGACGGCCAAGTCTTTACGAGCGACGTCACCGTCATGAACGATCCGCGCGTCGGCGAAAGTCCCGCGCTCATGGACGCCCTGCGCACCCAGAACCAGCTCACTCTTCTTTCCGTGCAAGGGATGGAGCATAGCTTTGAAGGCCATGAGGAAGTGAATGCGGTGCAGGACCAGCTTGCAACCCCGATGAAGGGGAACCTGCCCGCCGATGTGGCCGAGCAGGCCAAAACACTTGAGGCCAGTCTGACCAAAATTGGCGGCGGCATGCCGGCCGGTGGCGGCGGCGGCGGCGGGCTTGGCCGGCGTGCGGCTTCCAATCCCAATGCGCTGCAATCGTTCTTCGAACTGAACAACGCATTCAACACCATGGTCAGCATGATGCAGATCGGCCTCGATATGGCGCCCACCCCCGCCCAGATCGCCACCTGGCAGAAAGACTGCACCGACCTGAGCCATACCACGACTGCCTGGGAGGACGCCCTGAAACAGGTCACCGACTTCAATGCGATGCTGGTCAAAAACAACTTGCAGGAGATGAAGGTTGCCCCCACCAAGCTCACCGTTTCGACCTGCAGCTTTATGCCCGAACCAGCCACGAAGGCAAAGAAGTAACTTCACCTGACTCTCGCCCGGGGACGGCGCTTTGCCCCCAAGGTGACGCCTAATGCCCTAGACGCAGAAGTGCCCGGATCAGAGAACGGGCGGATGGTCGGCCATTCGTACAAAGGTCGAATCGGGAGGGACGGCCGAGAGCGCATTCTCCAAGTCGCGCGTGATACGACGGGGGCGGCGACGGTCGCAACTCAGCGCGGCCTGGATATGGCCTGGCATCGCGCTGGAGTTGCTGGGATTCGTACCCATTTACCTGGCGATCGCCGAGAATGCCTTCCTCGAAAGGCAGGTCCGCGTTCAGACCGAGCTTGGCCATCACGTCATCACCACGGGACCGTACCGCGTGGTGCGTCACCCCATGTATTCCGGGCTGATGCTGTTGCTGCCGGGGTGCGCGCTGGTTCTCGGCTCGGCATGGGGTTTTGCGCCGATCACGATGCTGATGGCCACCTTCATTGTCCGTACGGTGCTGGAAGACGGCGCCCTGCGCCGCGAGTTGCCGGGCTACGAGGAGTACTGCACCCGGACACGCTACCGACTTGGTTCCGGGCGTGTGGTAAGGCCGGACGAGCTTCTCTATGACGCCGTTGGTCACATCCGTCGTGGTCGAGCAGCCACCAGGGTCGGACGTGGGCGCGCGGCCTTCCTGCAAGAGGCGTGCACGGCCCTTTTCCAGCGCCGGCGCCGCAGTCTGCCGCTGCCCTGCTGCTATTCACTGATTCGCACAGTAGCCTGAAACGGCTTTCCGGGAAGTAGCAAGCAAATCGGTAGGACGAAAGACCAGATCACGCGCATCCGTCATCTTGGCGCTTATTTTAATGCCTATGGCCGGCCCCAGATCAGGGTTAGCACGGGGGTGGTTTTGGGTTGGGAAGACGGTGGGGGCGGGCGTTCAGAGGAAAGGGAATAGAGATGGGAGATTTTTGCGACCCTGGAATTTGGGGGTGGCGATTATCGATCGCGGCGAACTCCAACTACGGCATCACTGGCAAGGCCGGCGCGGACGGCATGGGTGCGGCGTATCGCGCCACCGGCACCAAGCTGAACGGCGACGATTACCCCGCCCGCTCTTCACCGCTGGTGAGGCACATGGAAGGCCGGGCCCGTCCCCTGGAAGCGCCAACGGCTCCAGAATCGCGACCGATGCCGCCTCGGGGAGGTGCAGGGGACGGTTTCGCCGGGATCGGTCAAGCACTCTTTGGGACGCCCTCTGGGCCGGGCACCGTAGCTCTCCCGAAATCAATGCGCCGTTATCGAGCCGGGCCCGGCATGGGCGTTAAAATAAGCTTGCAAAGATGAAGTCGGCTGGCGGTCCAGTTTCGGGTCTGCCTTGTTGGGTGCAATTTCCCAGGAGGCGACTTCCTGGGCCTTTGGTGGTGGGAAGGGGATTTCGCGACAGGAATCGCAGAGGGGCGACCCCGCCTCGCTTGGACGCCACTGGTCGCGTAAAATAGAAACAGGCGTATGGCATCGAGAACCGTCCATGTATTTTCTTCCGATGGAGCGTGGGAAGTCAAAAGTGAGGGCGCGAAGGGCCACATCTATCCTAGTCAGCGGGAAGCAATCGCAGCCGCACTACAGGCCATTCGCAACAAGTCGATAGGGCAGGTTGTAATCCATGGGAAGAAAGGGCAAATCCGCGAGCGTGACACGTACGGGATGACTCCCATTCAAGATCCGCCCAGGAGGAGCCGTGCGGCGAAACGGATCGGCCGGGCTGTCGGGAAGGTTGCGCTGCAGCGCGTACAGTCCGATTCCTCCCAGTGAGCACTCGGGTCAAGAGCACACACGTTTTCATCAACTGTCCGTTTGACACCGGCTACCAGCCGATCTTCAGTGCTATTGTCTTTGCCGTCTATGACCTCGGCTTCGTGGCCCGCTGCTCCTTGGAAGATGACGATGCCGGCGAAGTTCGTCTCACGAAAATCCAGCGGATCATCGAAGAGTGCCGCTACGGCATAAACGATCTCTCCACGATTACGCTGGATACTGTCACTGGGCTGCCGCGCTTCAATATGCCATTGGAGCTTGGCCTTTTCCTCGGCTGCAAACGATTCGGAGCGAAGAACCAGAGCAACAAGCGAACGTTGATCCTGGACAGCGAGCAGTACCGCTATAGACAGTTCATTTCCGACATCTCCGGCCAGGATATCCGAGCGCACGGAGGAGATCCTGAGCGGGCGATTCGCGCTGTCCGGGACTGGTTGCAGGCGACCTCGAAGCGACAAGGCCTTGCGGGGGGTGGCGAAATTATCGAGCACTACCGTCGATTCCAGGTCGACTTGCCGACAATCTGTAGAGAAGCCGAGCTCGAAGCTGACAGGCTAACTTTCATAGATCTCTCGACGGTAGTGACGGACTGGTTGCGTGCGAATCGGTAAGCAGGTTCACGTGCAGCTCACCGATCTCGGTCAACTTCCCGATCCTCAATCTCCGGGGTATATGGCGACGGGTCCTGCAGGTCGGATTGGAATCAGACGCGATGTCTTTGGTGTTCGAATGGGATCCGCGCAAAGCTCGATCCAACCAGCAAAAGCACGGCGTGAGCTTTGCCGAAGCGGTCTCGGTATTCAGCAACCCACTGGCGCGGATTTTTCCGGACGAGGAGCACTCGGCGGAAAAATCACGCGAGATCGTCATTGGGCATTCTTCGGCGAAGCGGCTTCTGCTCATCTGCTTCGTGGAGCCGGAGATGGGTTGGGTTCGCATCGTCAGCTCCCGGCAAGCAACGAGAGAAGTGCGAAACTAACCTTTCGATACGCGCTCGGCGCGGCAGGGGATGGCACCCGCGATACTGGCGCTAGGACATGGAACAGCGTAGCGGCCGTACCCTGTAAGTATAAGTAGACGCCTTCGCCCCACTACTCCACTACTTGCTATGGTAGGCATGTACATTATTGAAAAAGCACTGGAACACTGATAGTGGGCCTTTTCTAGTCGCCTTCGCCGATGCCGAGGGGATCAAGTGGAATGGCGCCCGCAAAACGGGGTTCCGGCGGGCGCTGACCCTTCACGCCGAGTGGACCGATTTGACCACGACGAAGCCCTGTGAAATGATGGTGTTCCGGACTACCAAACGCCCGTCGGGTTCACTGCGCCCGCAATGGTCGCCGCACCTTGGCGTGGCTATCCACGGCTGGGCGGCTGATCCGGGGACCGGTCGGGGTCGCCAGTGAGTGACGTCAATGACGAGAAGGTAAACGCGATAGACCTGTTCGCCGGGGTCGGCGGCAGCACCTGCGGTGCGAAAGCCGCAGGCGCTCGCGTGGTCGCCGCCGTTGACGCGTGGGGCTCAGCATGCACATCTTACCGCGACAACAACCCCGACACCGAAGTTTACAGCTCCTTTTGTGAAGATGTCGACCCGGGCGGCCTGGAGGAGCAGTTTGGGAAAATCGACCTTCTTTTGGCCTCGCCCGAATGCACAAGTCATACTTGCGCCAAAGGCGCCGCGGAGAGATCCGAGAGCAGCCGTGGGACGGCGTTCCAAGTGGTTCGGTTTGCGGAGGCGCTCAACCCCAGATGGATCGTAGTGGAAAACGTGATCCACATGAGGGCTTGGAGCCGGTACCAAGAATTGATCGATTCGATCAAGGCTCTGGGTTACTGCTGTGTGCCCCAGGTGCTCAACTCGGCCGATTTCGGTGTCCCACAATCGCGACGCCGACTCTTCATCGTGTGTGAACGGGGCCAGGAACCGCCGGAGATCGTCCCGCCTGTAAGAATGAAGCACGTTCCCGTTCGCGACATCATCGACACGAACGGTACGTACAGGTACAGCCCGCTTCGAGCCGAGGGCAGGGCGGCACCGACAATTGAAAGGGCGGATCGTGCAATGGCCCGCGGCGGATCCCGAAACCCTTTTCTTATCGTCTACTACGGGAGTGACGGTTCCGGCGGTTGGCAACCGGTTTCACGCCTTCTCGCCTTCTCGCCTTCTTCCATTTCGACCGGACCCGCGATTTGGTGACTCCGGTGATCGGGGCGGCGCTATTCTGGGCGGGCTCGGTGGATGCTTTTCACACTCTGGCCGCGGACGGCTTCATTCCTCGGATAGCTGCCGCCGATCGCTTCATTGAACTAAACCGCTTCGCGG
>PLRZ01000234.1:0-4389 GCA_003164075.1 Bryobacterales bacterium
TGGCGCCGGGGGCGAGATACACAATGACGTTGGCCGAGGGCTTGCCGTTCAGGCGGCTGTAGCCGCTATACGTCTGCGCGCCCAGTTCCACGCGGCCGATATCGCGAATCCGCACCAGCGAAGCGTCGGGCTGCGCGCGGACCACGATATCGGCGAACTCGCCGGGGTCGGTGAGCCGCCCAGGAGCGGTCACGGCGTATTGGAAATCGGTGCCGCGGGGCGATGGCGCCTGGCCGATGGCGCCGGCGGGGTTCTGCCGGTTCTGCGCTTTCACGGCGTTCGAAACATCGGTAGCGGTGATGCCCAGCTTGGTCATCTTATCGGGGTTCAGCCAGACGCGCATGGAGTAGACCTGCTGCGAACTGAGCCGCGATTCGCCCACTCCCGGGAGGCTGCCGATCTGGTTCACCAGGTTGATTTGCGCGTAGTTGGTGAGGAACAGCGCATCGTAGCGGCTGTCGCTGGCCACCAGGCTGACGGCCATCAGGAACGCCGTGGAAACTTTCTTGACGATGACGCCCTGTTGCTGCACTTCGGGTGGCAGGCGCGGCAGCGCGACGTTGACGCGGTTCTGCGTCTGTACCGTGGCGATATCCGGATTGGTGCCCAGCTTGAAGGTGATGTTGATCACCATTTGCCCGTTGTTGGCGCTGGTGGACTGGTAGTAGAGCATGCCATCGAGCCCGACGAGTTGCTCTTCGATGGGCTGGGCGACGGTCTTTTCGAGGTCCTGCGCGTTGCCGCCCAAGTAGGTGGCGGTGACTTGCACCGATGGCGGCACCACTTGCGGATAGGCCGAGATCGGCAGGCCGGGAATGGCCACGGAGCCGAGGATGACGATCACGATGGCAATCACCATCGCGAATACCGGACGATCGATGAAGAATTTTGCCATGGGTCAGGCGCCTCTTCGAGTCCGAGCAAAGACATTATTGGCCACGGATAAACACNNACGGATGAACACAGATAAAAAGACCGAAAGAAGAAGGATTTTTCTTATCTGTGTTCATCTGTGTTCATCCGTGGCTGGATTTGTTTTGCGGAGCGGTGGCTCAGTCCGATTCCCCGGCAGTTCCGGAATGCCGGTGACAGCAGGCGTTCGGAGACTCTTCTCGACCCTCTTCGCGGCTGTCGCCCAGGCAGGCGTCGGCATGAGTGCCTGCGCCACCTGCCCCACCACGGCATGCAGGGATCTTTCTTGGTGGCGCGGGCGGCGCCGCCTGCGCTCCGCCGATTCCGCGAGTCTCACTGGGTTCGTTCCTTATACGGAACCGGATGCACCGCCATGCCCGGGCGTACCGTCAGCAGCCCTTCCACCACCACGCGCTCGCCGGCGTCGAGGCCCTTTTCGATCAGCCAGGAATCGCCGATGCGAGCGCCGGTCTTCACGCCGCGAGCTTCGATCTTGTCGCCGTCTCCCACCACGAAGACGGTCTGAACGCTTTGATTCTGCTGCACCGCGCGCTGCGGCACCAGGATCGCGCCGGTACGGTGCTCGGCCACGTAGCGAATTTGCCCGAATTGGCCGGGGAGCAGGCGGTGCAGCGGATTGGGGAATTCGGCTTGCAACTCCAGAGTGCCGGTCTTGGGGTCCACTTCATTGAGCGAGTTGGTCAGTTTCCCGGTCTGCGGGAACGTGGAGTTGTCGGCCAGAAGCAGGTGCAGCGGCGGACCTTCTTTCACGCTGGCGCCTTTAAAGGCCAGGTATTGCGACTCGCTCACTTTGAAACGAACCCAAATCGGGTCCAGCGGAACGATGGTGGTGAGCGGTTGCGCGGCATTGGGATTGACCAGGCCGCCGACGGGCACCAAGGTGTCGCCGACCAATCCGCTAATGGGCGCCTGGATGGTGCCGTACTCCACATTCAGCCTGGCCGTCTGCAGGGCGCCGCGCTGCGCCTCCACTTTGCCTTGCGTCGACTGCACCTGCGTCTCCGTAACCAACCGCGTCTGCTCCACATTGGCCTGGTTGGCGCGGACGCTGGCCTCGGCGGAACGGAGGGCCGCCACCGCTGCGTCCAGATCCTGCTTGGCGGCGGCATCCTGCTCCACCAGGGGCTTCAGACGATCGTAATCCTGCTGGGCTTTGACCAGGTTGGATTGCGCCGCGGCCAGATTCGCCTCGGCCTGCCGCAACGAAACCTGGCGTTGGGCAAAACTCAGGTCGGCCTCGGTCTGCTGCAGGGTTCCCTGGGCCTGCTGCACCTGGGCCTGGAACGGCCGGAGGTCGAGGATATACAGAGGTTGGCCGGCGGTGACTTCCTGCCCCGGCCGGAAGAGCCACTTTTCGATGTAGCCCTCCACTCGTCCGCGGACATCCACCATGTTTCGCGCGTACGTCTGCGCCGGATATTCGGCGAAGATGTCGGCGTCGGACGGCGTTACGGTGGTGATTTCTACCGTGGGCGGGGGCGCTTGCGCCGCGACCTGCTGCGGCCCCCGAAATCCGCAACCCATCATGATGGCGAACATTACAATCGGGAAAAATCCCGATAAAAAAGACAGCTTCATGCTTACTCCCCAGTGCATTTCGTCAGATAGTCAATTTGATTCCAGTTTAGCCCATCCGATTCAAATGAACCTCCGGCTGGGCTGGCGAGGGCAAGCTAAGAGGGACCTGCAGGAATGTCGCGCGAGCTCTCCGGAAACTGCTCGTGAGTTCTTGATTCTTGGTCTGACTTGGGATGACTTCCGAGGTGGGGCAGGCGGTGCTCGCCTGCCCGCTCTTCCGTTTGGGAGCCGGCCTGGTTCAGCGCGGGCCGACCGGCAGGCGAGCACCGCCTGCCCCACCTCGGGATCTCTCGCCATGTTCCAGGCCGCCGGACCCCAGCTCTCTGGAAACTGCGCGTAAGCTATCGATCCTTCCTCAGCCCGATCCCGCAGTTTCAGCCTCCCTTGGACCGCGGAGCTAAAAGCCAACAGCTAGTTTCTGTCGCGAAACTCACTTCAAATGGCAAAGACCGCTTGCTGGCGCGCGCGGCTCGGAAAACCCTGCGATGATTCCACGGGACTTGTTACTGAGCCGGGCCCAGGGCACCCCGCCAAGGGGCGGTGTTGCCGTTACGCGTCGGGAGTTTCGCGACAGAAACCAGCCACAGGTTTTTACCACCGCGTCTCGGTAGCGTAAGAGGTGCCCCGTATGTTGCAGGCCTCGCCTTCCAGACGTTCGAAGGACGATTGCACGGCCACCCGGCCGGGGCCCACTACGCGAAGCCACAAATAGCGATTGCTCCACGATCCCCACGAGAGGAAGCCCACTTGCGGATGTTCGAAATGCAGATGCATCTGGACGGCGGGGTCTTTGAAGATCAGCGCGGTGGGCTTCACCAGCATGCTCTCGCCAGGGCCCAGCGCGCGCACGAAAACGTTGCCGGCGGCGTGCAGCAGCAGCAGTCCCGGTTGGGCCGTTCCGGAGAAACGGTCCATGTACGCGCCCACGGGATAGTGCGTCTCGGTGTCGTCGCCACTCTTGGTTTGGAACCAGACGTTGGTGCTGAACCAGTCATAGACCACGTTGCTGGTGGCGGTAAGGAAGAGATGCTCGCGGACATCCACGGACTGGCCGGGATGTATGGGAACGGCGATCAACTCGCCCGGCGCGTCGCGCGAGAAAGCAATGTGGCCAGGTCCCGCGGCCTGAGTCATGATGAGCGGCATGCCGGCGAACATGCGCTTCCAGGCGCCCTTGAGAGGCATGATGCCGATGGTGATGGCGGGGTCCTTCCAGAGAAGCACGTGATGCGCGAAATAGACGCTGTCGCCGGCAGCCAGTTGCATGTCGGCCACCGGAACGTAGAGGCCTTCAATCTGACAGGTGGATTGTCCGAATTGCAGCTTGGCCATGTCCTTGCGGCCGGGTAATTGCAACCACCCGGAATGCGTGCTCATGCCCATTTCGGAGACGCGGCCGCCGCAACCGGGACAGCTCAGGACCCCCGCCGCGAGGGGCGATCCGCACCAGGAACATCGCGTTGCCGGGGGCGCTGCGACCGGGGGCGGCGCCGGCGGCGCGGCAGGCCGAATCGCCTCGGCCGGCGCGGCTTCCTGCGTCTTAATCGCTGCACCGCAGGAGACACAGAAGCGCGCGTCCTGAGGCAGTCTCGATCCACAACTTTCGCAAAACATGAGCGTCTCCGTAGGGTTATTCGGTCTTGTGGTGGACGTACATCGACTGGATGCCCACGCGGCCGGGTCCGGTGACGCGCGCCAGGCTCATGGTAGTGCCGCCGAAGAAGCCCGTGCCCAACTTCTGAAACTCCACGTCCATGGTGACGGAGGAATCCTTATAGAGGAACGCGCCGGGCTCCAGCATGATGCTCTCGCCGGGCTTGAGGGTGCGCTCGAAAACATTGCCGTAGCCGTGGAGGATCAGCAGGCCGGGGCTGCCGG
>PLRZ01000234.1:4526-6717 GCA_003164075.1 Bryobacterales bacterium
TCGCCGGACGAAAGGTTGATTTCGGCGACCGGTACGATTTCGCCTTCCACCTGGCAGGTGCTGCTGCTGAAGTGGATCTCGGTCATGTCGCGGATGCGCGGACATTCGCGCCAACCGGATTCGGAGACCAGATTAGTGACGTCGAGCGGCGCCCCACAGGAGCCGCAGGCCAGAGCCGACTTTTCGTTGAGATTCTGGCACCATGGGCATTTCAAGCGTTCAAAGGGTTCAGCGAGGGGAGTGGACATGATTGCACCTTTGCGTCCCTGTCATCTTAACGCGGCGCGGCGGCAATGGGAATGTTGCGGGCGGGCGGCGACGTACTATGCGGTCTATCGCATGGCAGCCTGACGCTCGGTTACGGGGTGCCCCCCAGAGGGCACCCCAGTAAGCGTTAACTTAAGCGACCCGTATCGCCGGATCTCTTGCGATGGGCGTGAGCGTGAATGGCGCTCCATCGCCGGCTTCAAACTACCCAGCAGTCGCGCGGGCCAAGCCCTGGCCGTTCCTAACGGACCAAGCTTCCCAGATCGGACTTCTGGCCCATGTCGCCCAAACCCGAGCTTTGTACGAGTGGCGCGTTTTCCGGCCAAAGCTTCCCCAGTGCGACTTCGGAGGAGCTTAAGAGCCTGCGTTGGGAGCTGGCTGTTCCGGCGGTGAGGACAGCATCTCCATTGTCCGTTGTAAGACCTCGGCCAATTCGGAAGCTTTGTCGATTAGAGCATCGGCCCCGGCAGCTCCTAATTCTCCGTTTATGGACATAGTAATGTAAGCCGTCAGAACGATAACTTTCGTTTTGGAGCTGCTTTTCTTCGCCGCCAGCGCCACTTCCCTGCCGTCCATCTGCAGCCGACTGTCTGTGGCACGCATTATCAGATCAGTGATAACGATGTCGAACTCATGTTCAACGAGTAGTCGCAACGCTTCCGCCGTAGTGTTTGCGGCAAAGACATCGAAGCGGTCCTCGCGTCTGAAAAAATGTAACAGTCGGTGCAGCGCCATTGGGTCGTCGTCTACCAACAGTAGTTTTGGCTTCCCCGTGTCAGCTCGTGAAGGCTGTTGCCCCGTTGTAATCGCCCGTTGCGGCGCCTTGGAGGCCGACGAGGTCGGTGCGTTGTTCGTTATGAACTTATGCGCAGTCGACAGTAACACCTCCATTCGGGACACGGCAACGCCGATGTTGTCGCTGGCCAACGCAACCTCTGCTTCGTCCAGCAAGGGTCCGAGGTCCTGATGAACACCTGGCGGATACTCGCCCTGGTCAGCGAGAGCCTGAACAAACTCCTTTATTTTAGAGACTAGTCTTCGATAGGTAGCTATGCTTCGCTTACGCTCCGTCGGCGTCGCGAGAATTCCCACGTCTTTTGTCCGGTACGAGAGCAGTCCTGCTCGCCTATAAGCGCTCAGACACTCCGTCCATAGGTCGTTTAGCGGGTAAGCAGATGTGCGATCCAGTATGCGCTCGATGGTTGCCACAGAGCCATTCCAGCTCAGAAGGAGGACATTTTCACCGAACACCAAGGGCACAGACGAAAACTGCGCGCGGAACAAAATAGGATGCCTGGTAGCCTCCTGCAGCACGAAGTCGACCGCGAGTTCCTGACTTGTGCTCAAAACACGGCAGTCGCGGATCGCGAACTCCGATACGTGAATGATGTTTCGCGTGATTACTGTTGACGCTGCGCTGGACATATCGACATTAAGGCGTGAAGAGCTGACGGGATCGAACTCGAGCGCAGTGCCGTTGTGTTTGAACTTTCGAAGAATGAGACCTCGACGCGCAAGGAACGCGGCGGCGAGCGCGAGGACCCCGATAACGAGCGCGACGCCGAAGTATGGATATAAAGCCGCCAATAGAGAGCCTTTTCAACGTTCAACTTGTTGTCGCCGGGATCCGGCCGCAAAACTCATTAACTGGTGATGATACCGCAATCGTAGATCGGTCCGGAGGCTGGCAGCGGTCTCCCGCTCTTCCAAACGCGGAAGAGGAGCAGTTGACAGCGTCCGCCACTCCCCCCGCCGGCGGTGTCGATTGCCCAGGATGGCAGGCGAAGCGCTAGGCTAGCGCCGCGGCGGAAGGACATCGTTCCGAATGACGGCACCGAACGGCGTTCTGGGACCATGACGGTAACCTCCGGATGGATCGTCGGCCACTCGTACAAAGCTCAGATTCAGAACTCCTGATGTCGCC
>PLRZ01000234.1:6759-7880 GCA_003164075.1 Bryobacterales bacterium
AATTCCACGACATCAGGAGTTCTAAGATTGATCCCACAGCCCCCAGCGACCTCACAATTGGCCGGAAACGGTGACCTGGGAAGTTGGCGGATTAGGAAAAGAAGGGCGCCCTCTGCCCGGGAATCCGGCTACCGACGCCCGCTTGGGACGTNNACGAGTCGAAATCAAGAGGACCACAGCGTCAACGGGCTTCTTCTCAGGGATAACTGGGTATCAGGATGCGATTAAGCGCCAGCCACCACAATCTATTGGCATCCCGACCAAGGCTGCCACAATTCCTGGACAGACTGCTGTGATTCGCTCGTCTATCTTAGCGCTCCTTGGGGGCACCCCCGTGAGAGAGCGTTAGCAAGGCGAGAAGCTTACCAGCTCACCTTGATCAACGAGACGCCTTGCCGCGGCAACGGAAACGCCATCTCCAGCTTGCCATCTTTCACCGGCAGCCATTCGGGCGACCGCAGAAGCTGCAGTTGTCCCGCCGCTTCGAGCCGCGCGTATTGCTCGGGAGTTGGTTTCTGCGGCGACCCCATCTGCTGCCACAAGGTGTAGGCGTTGCTGTGGTCGCCGTCGATGCGGTAATGCTCCACTAGAACCCGGCCGGCGGCGGCAGGCAATCCGGCCAACGCCAGGCGGACCGGCGCGGCGGGCGCGGGCAGGTCGTCATCGTGATAGTTCCACACCATCACCGCCATCTCGCGTTCGGCGCGGGTCGCCAGCCCGTCGATATCGGGAGCGCCGGTCACGCCTGTCTGCAGAATGCCGTCGAGCCCCGCGGCGCCGCTGCCGGTCAACTGCACGCGGTCGCCGTGCAGCAAGCCGGCCATGCGAAAGACGTTGAGAATGGGCTTGTCGATTCCGTTGGTGGCCAGCGTGCGGAAGCCTTCGAAATACTGCTTGTCCTCGAACTCGAAAGCCCAGGTGAGCATCCCCTCGATGTTGGAATGGTACCGGTCGGCCAGCTTCAGGATATTGCCCAGCATCACGGCGGTGTAGGTGGGGTACAGGGTGGAATTGCGATAGCCCACCTCGGGGTGGCCGGCCAGGGGGCAGGCGGCGCAGCCTTCGGGGTCGGACTCGCTCAGCACGATGGGCAGGTCTTTGAACTGCGGAAACTGGCTGAC
>PLRZ01000701.1:0-9979 GCA_003164075.1 Bryobacterales bacterium
GAAGCCAAGGCTAATCCGTATCCCGATCTTCCGGATCCCTTGACGTTGAAGAATGGCAAGAAGGTCACGAAGGCAGCAGACTGGTGGAGCAAGCGGCGCCCTGAAATCGTGGAGGATTTCGACCGCGAGGTCTATGGCCGCTTGCCCAAAGTAACACCCAAAGTGACTTGGCAAGTTACCAGCACCACCCCCGGCAAGAACGGCGACGTGGACATCGTTACCAAGCAACTGGTCGGCGTGGTGGATAACTCCACTTACCCGGATATAGAAGTCAAGATCGCACTTACTTTGACCACCCCGGCCGGCGCCATGGGTCCGGTGCCGGTGGTGATGCAGTTCGGAGGCGGATTCGGCTTCGGACCTCCGGCAGCCGCGGCAGCAGCTCCAGCGCCGCCGGCGGGACCGCCCTACGGTCCGAATGCATTCGCCGCGCCTCGTCCGCCAATTACTCCGCGCGCCGGAGCAGCGCCGGCGGCGGGTCGCGGGGCGTTCCCTCCGGGCGCGGGACGCGGTCCCACGGGGCCCACCTGGCAGCAGCAGGTTCTCGCCAAGGGCTGGGGCTACGCTCAATTGAATCCCGGCAGCATCCAGGCTGACGACGGGGCCGGACTGACGCTGGGCATCATCGGCCTGGTGAACAAAGGACAGCCGCGCAAGCTCGACGATTGGGGCTCTTTGCGCGCCTGGGCTTGGGGCGTCAGCCGCGCCATCGACTATTTCGAAACCGATAAGGCCGTGGATGCCAGGCATATCGCTCTCGAAGGCCATTCGCGCTATGGGAAGGCCACTATCGTGGCGATGGCGTACGAGCCGCGCTTGTGGACCGCCTACGTGAGTTCGTCGGGCGAGGGCGGCGCGAAGCTGCACCGCCGCGACTGGGGCGAAATCATCGAGAACGTGGCCGGCGCCAATGAGTACCACTGGATGGCCGGCAATTTCCTGAAGTATGCCGGTCCCCTGAAGTGGAGCGATCTGCCGGTGGACTCGCACGAACTGGTAGCGCTGTGCGCGCCCCGCCCCGTGTTCCTGAGCGCCGGCAAGGGCGGATATGACGCGGAGCCCGGCGGCGATAGCTGGGTGGACGCCAAGGGCACTTTCCTGGCCGGGGTGGGCGCCGGTCCGGTGTACAAGCTGCTCGGTAAGAAAGATCTGGGGACCGCTGTGTTCCCTCCCATGGAGACCCCGCTGGTGGATGGCGACATCGCGTTCCGGCAGCACTCTTCGGGTCACACCGATGGGCCGAACTGGCCGTTTTTCCTGACGTTTGCCAGCCGGTACGTGAAGTAGGAAATTACTATGCCAAGTAACGCTCCCTCACGGTCGCGGCTCTGAACCAGCGTCGGAATCGCGACGGGGGCGGAAGCGTTAGATTAGGAGACATCCGTGCGTAAATTTCGAACGATACCGTGGCCGGCGAGCGTGGTAGCAGCGGTGCTAGTTGGCGTTCCGCTGGGCAGCATTGCCTATCAGGCGGCACAGCCAGGACCGGTCAAACTTACCAGCGAAGAGGACCACCAGAGGCTCATGGGCCTGCTGCACATGACCGAAATGCGTCGTGGCAGAGACGGCAACAACGAGTCCCCGAACCACGCCAACTACGATGAGGCGAAGGCCAATCCTTTCCCNNATCTATGGCCGCGTCCCCAGGAACGTCCCCAAAGTGGCGTGGAAAGTGGAGGAGACCACGAATGGAAAGAGCGGCGAGGTGGACACAGTCAGCAAACGGCTGGTGGGCACGGTGGACAATTCCATCGACCCCGATATTAAGGTTGAGATCGCGTTGACGTTGACCCTGCCGGCGGACGCCAAGGGTCCGGTGCCCGTGGTCATGGTGTTTGGACCCGGCGGATTTGGCCCTCCGGGTGCGGGCCGGGGTGCTGCGGGAACACCAGCGGCTCCGGCCGGTCCGCCGTACGGACCGAATGCATTTGCCCCGCCTCCCAGAGGTGGTTTGGGCGCCCCGGCGCGCGGCGCGGCAGCTCCTGGCAGAGCGGCCCCGGCCGCTGGCGCCGCGCCACCGGGCGCTGGACGCGGTCCCGCCGGGCCGAGCGCGCAGCAGCAGATTCTGGCCAGAGGATGGGGCTACGCCAGCTTGAACACGGGCAGCATTCAAGCCGACAACGGCAGCGGTCTTACGCTGGGCATCATCGGCCTGTGCAATAAGGGCCAGCCCCGCGGTCTGGAGGATTGGGGCGTCCTGCGAGCCTGGGCCTGGGGCGCCAGCAAAGCGCTGGATTATTTTCAAACCGACAAGGCCGTGGACGCCAGGCATGTCGCGCTGGAGGGCCATTCGCGCTGGGGTAAAGCGACCATCGTCGCCATGGCATACGATCTACGATTCTGGACCGCGTACGTAAGTTCGTCCGGTGAAGGCGGCGCGAAGCTGCATCGCCGCGACTGGGGCGAAGTGGTCGAGAACGTCGCCGGCACGGGCGAATATCACTGGATGGCCGGTAACTTCCTCAAATATGCCGGTCCACTGAACTGGGGGGACTTGCCGGTGGACTCCCACGAGCTGGTCGCGTTATGCGCGCCGAGGCCGGTCTTCATCAGCGGCGGCGATAAGGGCGATCAATGGCAGGATGCCAAGGGCATGTTCATGGCTGCGGCTGCCGCCGGTCCGGTTTACAAACTGCTCGGGAAGAAGGATCTCGGTACGGCGGAGATGCCTCCCATGGAGACCGCCCTGGTAGATGGCGAGGTGGCCTTCCGGCAGCACTCCGCCGGGCACACCGATGTCCCCAATTGGCCGACATTCCTGGACTTCGCCGCCAGGCATCTGAAGTGAGACGAGAGGCGCGGACACTCCTGTCTGCGATGTTCGCCCCGCAATTTCCGGTGGTCCGGAAAATGGGGCGAGCCGTTTCTTGCTCGGTGGGGCAGGCGGTGCTCGCCTGCCCCACCTCTGTAACATTTACTCGTCGCTCGCGCTGAGCTTGGCGATTACCGAGAGATCTTCCAAAGTTGTGGTATCCCCCTTCACGACGCCGCCGGCGGCGATTTCCTTCAGGAGACGACGCATGATCTTGCCGCTGCGCGTCTTGGGCAAGGCCTCGGTGAACCGGATATCGTCGGGCTTGGCTAACGACCCGATCTCCTTAGCCACCCAGGCGCGCAGTTCCTCTTTCAGTTCCGGAACGGGGGCGTAGCCGGATTTCAACGTGACGAAGGCCGCGATCGCCTGCCCTTTGAGGTCGTCCAGCCTGGCCACGACGGCAGCCTCGGCCACCTTCGGATGGGCCACCAGCGCGGACTCCACCTCCATGGTACTGAGGCGGTGGCCGGAGACGTTGATGACGTCGTCGATGCGGCCCATGATCCAGAAATAGCCGTCCTTGTCTTTGCGGGCGCCGTCGCCGGTGAAGTACATGCCCGGAAGCTGCGACCAATACTGGTCCTCATATCGCTGCGGATCGCCATAGATGGTGCGCAACATCGCCGGCCACGGGCGCTTCAGCACCAGGTAGCCGCCACCGCCGGGTGGAACGGACTCGCCCTCGCGCGTCACCACGTCGGCAATCACGCCGGGCAAGGGACGCGTGGCGGAGCCGGGTTTGGCCGGCGTCGCCCCCGGCAGGGGAGCGATCATGATCATGCCGGTCTCGGTCTGCCACCAGGTATCCACAATGGGGCAGCGGTCGTGGCCGATATGCTCGCGGTACCACATCCAGGCTTCGGGATTGATGGGCTCGCCCACGGTGCCGAGCAGGCGCAGGCTCTTCATGGGGTGCTTCGCCGGCCATTCGTTGCCGAAGCGCATAAAGGCGCGGATGGCGGTGGGCGCGGTATAGAAGATGTTGACCTTATGGCGGTCGATGATGCGCCAGAAGCGGTCGGGCTGGGGGAAATTGGGCGCGCCTTCATACATCAGGCTGGTAGCGCCGTTCTGCAGCGGACCGTAGACGATGTAACTGTGGCCGGTGACCCAGCCGATATCCGCGGTGCACCAGTAGACATCGTTGTCTTTGAGATCGAAGACCCACTTAGCGGTGATGTAAGTGCCTACGGAATAGCCGCCGGTGGTGTGCAGGATGCCCTTGGGTTTGCCGGTGGTGCCGGAGGTGTAGAGCAGATACAGGGGGTGCTCGGCGTCGAGCGGTTCGGCGGGGCACTCGTCGGAGGCGTTGGCCATGAGCTCATGCCACCAGTGGTCGCGGCCACCGAACATGGTCTGTGGCGTCCCGGTCCTCTGGTACACCACCACATGCTTTACCGACGGGCAGGAAAGCACGGCCTCGTCGACGGCGGGCTTCAATTTCACTTCGGCGCCGCGCCGGTAGGAGCCATCCTGGGTAATCACGAGAGACGCCTGCGAGTCGGTGATGCGGTCCACTAATGCGTTGGCCGAGAAGCCGCCGAAGATCACGGTGTGCGGGGCTCCGATGCGCGCGCAGGCCAGCATGGCGATGGGCAGGGCGGGGCACATCCCCATGTAAATGGCGATGCGGTCGCCCTTCCGGATGCCCAGCGACTTCAGCACGTTGGCGAACTTACAAACTTCGAGGAGCAGTTGCTGGTAAGTGAGGGTCACCACTTCGCCCGGCTCGCCNNCCGCCGGAGAACCACTTAGCCCACGGACAGTTCCAGTCGAGCACCTGGTCCCAAGGCTTGAACCAGTGCAGTTGGGAGGCGATCCCGCCCCAGAACTTCTCGGGATCGGTCTCGGCTTCCTTATAGAGACGCTCGTATTCTTCTATCCCGCGAACGTGGGCTTGGGCGCGAAATTCGTCGGAGCATTCGAAGACGCGGTTTTCGGTGAGTACGGAGTCGATATTGACTTGAGAGGGGACGGTCATCGAGGTACCTTTCTTAAAGCTGGTGGCTTCCGCGCGGACGGCGGCGTATGGCGGCGGATGCGCGTCACGTTAGGCCACCAGCCGTGCAGCGGGCCGCCTGGCAAGCATTTCGCACACCAGGGCGACGGCCGACAGCACAGCCGCGGTGTAAAACGCCGCCTGGTAGTTGTGATATTTGTCGAACAACACTCCGCCGATACGCGGGCCGATGACGCCGGCCACGCCCCACGCGGTGAAAAGCATGCCGTAATTGACGCCGGCGTTCCTGGTGCCCCAGAAGTCCGCGGTAGCCGCGCCGTTGACCGAGAGCTGCGTGCCGTAGCACCAGTAGACCACGAATACCGCCAGATAGAGCAAGGCAACGTTGCCTCCAGCCGCATACAGCGCGGGCATGGCAATAATCGAGATGGCGATCATGGTGCGCAGGACGTTGATGCGCCCGAGTTTGTCCGACATCCAGCCCGATAGAATCCTGCCGGAAGCGTTTCCGAATGCGCCTATCACCAGTGTCATGGTAGATAGCGCGAGAGCGGCGATGCCGACGCTCTTGGCGAACGGCACCAATTGACTCACCACCATCAGACCGGCGGAACAGCCCAGCGCGTAAGCTACCCACATCAGGTAGAACGCCGGTGTCCGCAGCACTTCCGCGGGGCTGAATTCGTAGGTAGTGGCGGCGGTTTTGGATGCGGCCGCCGGCTGCCACCCAGCGGGCTTGTAGCCGGCGGGCGGGTTTCTCAGCAGGAACGCGCCGATGAGAGTCATCACCAGGAAAATTCCGCCCAGGACCTGAAAGGTGGCGGGCAGGCCATACTTAGGAATCAGCTTCAAACTCGCCAGCGGCCCGAAGATGGCCGACCCGGCGCCGTACCCGCCCACCGCCAGGCCGATCGCCAGGCCGCGTTTATCGGGAAACCATTTGGCCATCACGGGAATCGGCGTGGAGTAGCCGAAGCCGTTGCCCAATCCGCCGATCACACCGAAGCAGATGAACAGGTAGGTGAGGCTGGTGGTATAGGAGCACAGGAAGAATCCCAGGCTCACCAGGACGCCGCCGGCCAGGGAACAGTAGAGGGGGCCGAATTTATCCTGGATGCGGCCCGCCACCACGAAGGTAAGCGCGAAGACGACCACGGCGATGGTGAAGACCATCGAGGTGTCGGCCCGCCTCCAGCCAAATTGTTTTTCCAGGGGGGCTACGAATACGCTCCAGGCGTAAAGAGTACCGAGGGCGAGGTTCATCGAAAGCCCGCCAACTACCCGCCACCAGCGGCTGATACCGGGCTGTTGGGTGGGTTGCGGCTGCATCTGAGTTTGAGCGGTTGCCATGGCTGAATCTCCTGTCTATTGAGGCGTCAGAAGTACCTGAGGAGGGGGTTGTTGCGACGGGACGGATGGTAGGATCGGCGCCTGCCACCGCGATAAGAGCATTGTCGACAACAGAGTCTTCATGTCTATCCCTTTAGCCAATTGTGGATTTGTGGGAAGTATCACACAGTTTTTGGGGGCGTTGCAAGATAAAAAGAGGTATTTATCTACAACTGATTCACAACTAAGGAGATCTAATTTGTGCAATGGTGCGATTTCGCTGGATCTCTGGGTGATTTGCCCCGATTCCGCAGTGCAGGATCTTCGGATCTGATGGAATTTGGGATGAGCCATGAGGTGGGGCAGGCGGTGCTCACCTGCCAGCCGAATAGCCCTAAACAGGGGTATCCGCGAACTCCCCACATAATTCTAGTTGCACAATGGTTAGAATTCGTTTAAATTCACGCTAATGAATAAGAAAGTCGTATGTATTACGAGTAAGAGGAAATGCGGCGTTCTGTGCCAGATTCCGAGGCCAGTGCCGCCACCGCCGAAGCGAGCGGCCTGAGCGGATGGAGAGGGGAAATCGCATGCCACGACTATATCGGTGCGGCCGCGACTTGGAACATTGGTTTGTGTTCGAGGACTCTGTGGGGTGGGTAACATTCCCTGCAAAGGTCGATGGCTGGGGGGAGCGCCGGCCCATTCAGAGTGTGCACGGACTGGACTTACAGGAGGTGCCGCTGTGGCTATCCTTTAATACCGGTTTGGCGGATGCCGGGCACAGCCGGCGGCTGCGTGTCGCCGCCTGATTCACATCGGTAAGGCTAATAGAGACAGCTCTTTAGGCCGGTGCCAGCCGTTCGCCGGTGGCAAGGCAGACCGGTAGAAATGAGGCCCTCCACGGCCGGCGCCTTTCAACTGCGGAGCGTTCCGCGCGAGCCGGACCGGGCGCACAACAACAGGCCGATTTCCTTCAGCTTCACCCTCCCATCATCGAAGACCCGGTTTGCTTCGACTCATTCCCGGCGACGGTTGTGTGGTTGTGGCCTGCTCTCGATCCGGCGGAATTTCAGAACTTCCGATGTCGCCCCGCAATTTCTGCCNNGCGCTGAATTTGGGACCGCGGCTCGAATAGGATCGAGGGCAGGCGAGCACCGCCTGCCCCACCGCCGAAGCTCTCACCAGGAGTTCCGAGGCTCGCCCGGGGCACCATGTGTTGAAGAATTCCGCAATAGAGGTGTTTCCTCGAAGCAACTACGCTAACAAAACGGCGATTGAATTTGGATTCTAAGCCCTTAACCACCTACGGCGTTGCGTGGGGCCAGCCGATAAGAGGTTAGAGGAGCAACTCATCCGCTGTTTCAAGGTAGCGGTTGCAAAGAAAATCTGAATGAAGTCCGGACCGATCCCCTTCTTGTTTATGGTGCTCAGCGCCGTCGTCGCGCTCCAGCCTATGGCTGCCGCCGACATGCCTCCTTCCAGCCCAGCGGCTCCTCAGGTTCTCTCCCTGGAGGACTGTCTGCGCGTGGCGATGGAGAAAAATCGTCAGCGCCCCGCATCGCGATTTGCCGTGGCGATGGCCGAAGCGCAACACCGCCAGGCACTGGCGGGCTATTGGCCGCAGATCACCGCAAAAGGCGGATGGACGCAACTCGATCAGGCCCCCAACTTCGTTTTTCCAGCCTCCATGATGTATGTTCCTTCGCAGACTGTAAACGTTCCCGGCGGCACGACTTCCGTCACCATTCCCGCCAATGCTTTCGGCCCGGGATTTCCCCCTTCCGCAGTCCAGATGCCCGTCAGTTTTCCGGGGCAAAGCGTCACTACGACGGCGCAGGTGTTCCCCATCCCCGAGCAGAACATCAAGCTCGCCAACCCGCGCAACTTCGAAGCCACCGGGAATATGACATGGCTGCTCTATGACGGCGGCATGCGGAAAGGCTACCGCGAACAGGGGCAAGGCGCGGTGGCCGCGGCACAGGCCGACGCGCGGCGGACCGATCTGGAAATCACCGACAGCGTGGTGCGGCTGTATTGGGGAGCCTTGCTGGCGCGGGAATTGCGGCAAGTGGGCGACGACACGCTGGCGCGCATGGAAGTGACCCTCGAACTCACGGACTCGATGTACCGGAACGGGGCCGGCAAGGTGAACAAGACGGACTATCTCGACACTGTGGTGATGGTGGAGACCATCCGCTCGACGGTGGCGGAGCTGGCCAAGAACGAAGCCGCGGCAGAGGCCGCGCTGGCCTATACCATCGGTCTGCCCTGGAATGCCACGGTGCGGCCTTCGGCGGAAGAGGTGCCCTACCGGCCGTTCGCCGGCAATCTGGACGAGCTGGCCGGCACGGCTTACGAATTCAATCCCGATTGGGCGAAGCTCGAAGCCGGGCTGAAAGCTCTGGACGGCGCGGTGACCACGGCGCGCAGCGACTACTATCCTAAGATCGCCTTTACCGGCGAGTTGCACCGCTGGTGGAACAGCTACACCGCGGGGATGGCTACCGCGGACAATAGGGCCGGTTGGTCCATCGGGGTGGGCGCTGAAATACCCATCTTCAATGGATTCCTGACTAAGAACAAAGTGGCCGAAGCCCTGGCCCAGGTGGGCAAGCTCAAAGAGCAGAAACTGCTCCTGCGCGAGGGCATTGGGCTGCAACTGCGGGAACTGTTTCTGGGGCTCGACGCGGCATCGAAAATCTACCAGGCTGCCGAAAAGGCGATGGTGGCCGCGCGGGAAAACCGCGACCTGACCTCACGGGCTTACGAAAGCGAGCTGGTGGAGACGGAGAAAGTAATCCGCGCGCAATTATTCGAAGCCCTGATGATCGCCCAGTACGACAAAGCGCGGTATGACCTGGTGGCCATCGAGTCTCAGATCTCATTGGTGGTTGGCAAGGAGATCGCGGGGAGGTTAAATCCGAAACCTTAATGCGGGAACGGATAACGGCCATGGAAAACGGCAAACCGGTATCGGTCGTCGAAGGCCGCGGCGGTACCTGTTCGCGACGCGGCGCGGTGCTCCTGATGCTTGGCGGCTGGCGCCTGTGGTCTCAGACGATGGCCGCGGACGCCGGTGTGCCCATCCGTTTGGCTGTTTCGGAAAGCCTCGTCTCGGACGTAAATATTAACGACGCCAGAGCCGCGATGCAGATCTGGCTCAAACGCATGTCGCAGGACTTGAACCTCGCGGTGGAGATCTCCCCGAAGGTATTCGACACCACAGAGGAGATCCTGCGCCGCGCACGCGCCGGCCAGTTCGACGCCGTGGCGCTGAACGTGGCCGAGTACCGGCAAATCGCCGACATGTTGGATCCCCGGCAAATCATCGCCGAGACCGATGGAGCGGAACAGTACCTCCTGCTGGCGAAACGGACTGGCGGAGTCCAGCGCCTGGCCGATCTGCGGGGGCTCAGGCTGACCATATTGAAGGCCCCAAAAATGTGCGTTGCAACTGCCTGGCTGGCGACCCTGCTGGAGGAAGAGCATTTGGACCGGAGCGATCGGTTCTTCGCTTCGGTGACGACGGACGTCAAGCCTTCGCGAGTGGTGTTGCCGGTGTTTTTCGGGCAGGCCGATGCCTGTATCACCTCGAAGCGAGGCTTCGACACCATGGGCGAATTGAATCCGCAGGTGGCTAAAGACCTGAGCGTCATCGCCCGTTCTCCCGCCATGGTAGTGACGTTCTACACATTCCACAGGAACTATCGCAGTGTGAGCCGGGAGAGATTCGCCAAGATCTACACGAATGTGCCCGCCAGCGTGGCCGGGCGGCAGCTCGCCACGCTTTTTCAATTCCAGGGGCTGGCGGTCTCAGACGCCAGTTGTCTGGCTCCCGCCTTGGCTATCCTCAATGCCGCGGACCGCGCCCA
>PLRZ01000701.1:10054-16267 GCA_003164075.1 Bryobacterales bacterium
ATGCAGTCGGACTTGAACGTCACCATCGAGATCGACGCCAAGGTATTCTCCACCACCGAGGAAATCCTGCGCCTGGTGCGCAATGGCCAGTTGGACGCGGTGGCCTTGAATGTGGTGGAGTACCGGCCGATCGGCGACTTGTTCGACGCCAGTGAGATTCTGGTGGGATGCGGGACGTCCGGACCGGACGAGTATCTTCTGCTGGTGAAGCGGGATAGCGGATTCAAGCGATTGGCCGACCTTCGAGGACGCCGGATGTGCGTATCGAAGGCCCCCAAAATGTGCGTGGCGCCGGCCTGGCTGGCTACCCTTCTGGATGAAGAACAGTTGGGACCGGCGGAAACATTTCTTGGCCGTATCGCTTCGGATACCAAGATTGCCCGCGTGGTGCTGCCGGTCTTCTTCGACCAGGCGGAGGCCTGTATCGCCCCCAGGCGGGGATTTGCGACGATGTCCTCGCTGAATCCGCAGGTGGCCCGCAGTCTGACGGCCATCGCAACTTCCGCCACGCTGGTGACCTGTTTTCACGCATTCCGCAAGAACTATCGCAGCCCCACCCGTGAGAGACTCATCGATCTGCACACGACTCTGCTCTCCAGCGCCGCCGGCCGGCAACTGGCGACGTTGTTTCAAATCGAAGACTTGACGGTCCGGGACGCCAGTTGCCTGGCCAGCAGTCTGAGCCTTCTCGACAGGGCTGAACGGGCCCGCACCAGGTTCGCTCCGGGGGGGCGCAAGGGGTAGAAATGCTAGGGCGAGTGTATACGCGGATGGGGTGGTGTCTGGCGGCGCTCTTGTGCGCGCCGGCCCTGGCGCAGCAAACCGCTGCCGGCGCGGCCAAGGACACCGGCGGACTCCGGCATGCACGGCTCCGCGGGGTCACCAGCGGAAAGGTGTTCAGCAACGTCAACCGGAACGATGCTCGCGCCGCGCTCAAGGTCTGGTACGACATGGTGGCGCGCGAAAGAGGCTATGTCCTGGAATCGACGGTCGATATCCTCGACAGCCTGGCGGAGATCAGGGAGCGCCTCCGGAGNNGCCGGAGGAGCACGGTACTCCTATGTCTTGCTGGTGAACCGTTCCTCGGGCGCCACATCGGCCGCCGGCCTGCGGGGCAAAAACATCCTGATATCGGCGCGAGGTTCGGGGGAAACCGGCACGGCATGGCTGGAGGTCCTCCTCGGCAAGGAGAAACTGCCGCGCGCCGCGGCATTCTTCACCTCGGTCACGGCGGCGGCCAAGCCGCAGGCATGTATCCTGCCCGTATTCTTCGGCACCGCGGACGCGTGCGTGGTGGACGAGGTCAATCTGAATCTGGCGAAGGAGATGAATCCTCAGTTGGGACAGCTCCGGGTTCTCGCGCGGTCCCGCCCCCTGGTGGAAAGCGTAATCGCCTTGCCCGCGGAGCCAAATCCATACCAGAAGGAGCTGATTGACAGTATGCTGTCGCTCCACCAGGACCCGCGGGGCCGTCAACTGCTCATGGTCTTCAAGACCGACCACCTGGTGCGTATCCAGCCGGGCGATCTGGACGCGGTACGCGAATTATGGAGAGATTACGGCCGGCTGACGGGTTCGCAGCCGGCCGGGAGCGATGCGGCGGGCCGCGGCAAAGGAGGGCACTGACCGTATGCGGCTCCCGAAAGGCATCACCCTGCGCATCACCCTGCTGGGATGGATGGTCACCCTTCTCACGCTGGCGGTCTTCGTGATGGTGATCATTCCGGAACAGAAGCGCGAGTTCGAACTGGGCCTCGAATCGAAGGCTCGGGGGGTAGCGGTTTCGATTCGCGGCGTGGCGGCGGGGTCCGCCGTCTCGGAAGACTACTCCGCGGTGGTGGACCAGGCGATGCAGGTGCTGTCCGGCGATGTGGCCATCGACTACGTGGTGATTACCAAGAACGACGGCTTCTCGATCGTTGTGGACCGCTCCGCCTGGAGGACCGAGAAACTCGGCGACGCGTGGCGCCCGGTCACCCGGGCGCCGGCCAGTTCCATCGGTTCCTCCCCGCTGTTCGGACGCCGCGTCTTCCAATACGCCTTTCCGTTCGATTACAGCGGCATCCAGTGGGGATGGATCCACGTCGGCCTGTCGCTCGGCGCTTACGACCAGAGCGTCCGGCGCACATATCAAGGCACGGGCGCGCTAGCCATTCTCTGCGGCGGTTTGAGCCTGGTGATTTCGCTCTTCTATGCCGCCCGTCTGGTGCGGCCCATTCAGGTTCTGCATGCCGCCGTGGAGAAGGTGGCTCACGGAGACCTTCACGCGCGCGCCGAAGTCCACAGCCGCGATGAGATCGAGCGCCTGGCGGCAGCTTTCAACGATATGGCGCGGACCATTCTCGGGAGGAACCAGATTCTGGAAAGCGTGAGCTTCGCGGCGAAGCAGTTTCTGAGCGATGGGGACCGGGACACGGTTTTCCACAAAGTGCTGGAGAGGGTTGGCCAGGCGGCCGGAGCCAGTCGCGCCTCGGTGGTGAAGAAGTGCCGGCAGGACGGTGCGCCGGGGACCACCCTGGAGCAGGAATGGGTGGCGCCCGGCGCGCCGTCCGGCGGCCCGAACTGGGCGGGTTTTCCGTGCCATGCCGAGGCTGCGCAAGGCTGGTTCGGAATGCTGGGGGAAGGCCGGATTGTGACCGTCGCGCCGGCGCGGTGCGAGCAGTCCCTCCGCGATGCGATCGACGGCCGGATCCGTTCCACGATTTTCGTTCCGGTAACGATCGCCGGGGAGTGGTGGGGCATGGCGGCATTCGACGATTTTGTGCAGGATCGCGAGTGGGGGGAAGCCGAACGGGACAGCCTGCGGGCGGTAGCCGACATGATGGGCGCTTGCATTGCGCGCGACCGGGTGCGGACCGCGCTCGAAGAAGCCAAAGAAACGCTGGAGCAACGGGTGATCGAACGGACCCGCGAACTGCGGGAGCAGATCGAGGCCAAGGATCGGGCCCACGCGGACCTGGCGGCGGCGCAACAGCGGTTGATCGAACTCTCGCGCGAGGCGGGCATGGCCGAAATTGCCACGGGTGTCCTGCACAATGTGGGCAACGTGTTGAACAGCGTGAATGTATCCACCTCAGTGGTGGCCGGCAAGGTTCGCGAGTCCCGGGTGGAAAACCTGGTGGCGGCGATCCAAATGTTGGCGGAGCATTCCGAAGACCTGACGGATTTCGTGGAGAAGGACCCCAAAGGCCGGCGGGTGCTTCCGTATCTGGCGAAACTGGGAGGCCACTTCCGTTCCGAACGCGACAGTCTGCTGGGGGAGTTGGAATCGCTCTCTTCTCACGTCGACCACATCAAGCAGATCGTGGCCACGCAGCAGAGCTATGCCAAGGTCTCCGGTCTGGTTGAGATTGTCCGGTTATCGGACATGGTGGACGACGCTCTCAAAATCGTGGAGCCGGGACTGGTCCGGCAGGGGATTCAGGTGGAACGGGATTTCGATCTCCTACCGCCCGTCGAGGCGGAAAAACACAGCATACTCCAGATTCTGCTGAACCTCCTGAGAAATGCAAAACAGGCCATTGGGGAAGGGAAGGAGACGCGCGCGGGTGTGATTCGCGTCCGCATCCGCCGGCAGCGGGAGGGCCGCGTCAGCCTGGCGGTGGAGGACAACGGGCCCGGTCTCCCTCCGGAAAACCTCACGCGGATTTTTGGACATGGGTTTACCACGAAGGCGGACGGCCACGGCTTCGGGCTGCACTCCTGCGCGCTCGCCGCCGGCCGGATGGGCGGTTCCCTGCGGGCCGAAAGCGACGGGCCGGGGTGCGGCGCCACCTTCACTCTGGAACTGCCGCTCAAGAGCGCTGAAGACGTTAGAAAGAATGTCTGATATGAAATCACCAGGCTTGCTGGAACCGAATCATAGAATTCTCGTGATCGACGACAACACGGCGATTCACGACGACCTGCGGAAGATCCTGCTGGGAGAAGTCAAAACGCAGGAGAATCTGCGGGACGACGAAGCGCTGCTGTTCGGCGCCGAGCCCGCGCCCATTACCAGGTTCGAGATCGACTCGGCCTACCAGGGCCAGGAGGGTTTGGCGAAGCTCGAAGAGTCGGTGGCTCAGGGACGTCCCTACGCCTTGGCATTTGTGGATATACGGATGCCGCCCGGATGGGACGGCGTGGAAACCATCATCCACCTTTGGAAGGCCTATCCCAGCCTGCAGGTTGTAGTGTGCACGGCCTACTCGGATTACTCCTGGAACGATATCCAGCGCAAGCTGGGGCAATCCGAGAACCTGCTGATCCTCAAGAAGCCATTCGACAACATTGAGGTGATCCAGTTGGCCCATGCTCTGACCCGCAAATGGCTGGTGAGCGGCCAGGCGCTGGCGCGGTTGGAGGATCTCGACCTGATGGTGGCGCAGCGCACCGCGGAGTTGCAGGCAGCCAACCAGCGGATCAACAAGCAATTCGAGGAAAAAGCCGCGGCGGAGGCGGCCTTCCGCACGGTCTTCGAGTCCAGCCCCATCGGCATCACACTGCAGGACATGGCCGGCAATTACGTGGATGTGAACCGAGCCATGGAGGAGCTGTTGGGACTGCCGAAGGCGAGCCTCATTGGCCGCAATCCGGTGGAACGGGGATGGATGGGCGGCACGGAGGAGCGCGTCGATATCGACTCGCGCGAGCTGACCTACTGGAACCCGAAACTGGGGAAACGGACGGGATTGTTATGGGCGCGTAGAGTGGAGATCGGCGGGACCCGGTATTCGCTGTGCTTCGTTCTGGACATCAGCGCGCGAAAAGAGATGGAAGAGGAGTTGGTGCGAGCCCGGCTGGGCGCCGATGCAGCGGCCCAGGCGAAGAGCCAGTTCCTGGCCAACATGAGCCATGAGATCCGCACCCCGCTGAACGGAATTCTGGGCCTCAGTTGCCTGCTGGAAGAGGAATCCATGCCGGAAGGTCTCCGCCCCATGATGGGCCTGATCCGCACCTCCGGTGAGGTGCTGCGGAGGGTACTCGACGATGTTCTCGATTTCAGCAAGATCGATTCGGGCAAACTCGAACTGGTGGAGGAGCCGTTCGATTTGCGGGCCTGCCTGCAATGGAGTTTCGACCTGTTCCGCGAAGCCGCGGTGGAAAGAGGCCTGGAGTGCCGGATGCACCTGGATAACCGGCTGCCCGCCTGGGTGTCCGGCGATGCCGTACGGCTGCGCCAGGTGACGGGCAACCTCATGAGCAACGCGGTGAAATTCACGCACCGGGGCTCCATCGAATTGGAAGCATACCTGGTGGAACCGGCGCCCCCGCAGGGCCGGCATACGATCCGCGTGGTGGTTCGCGATACCGGGATCGGCATCCCCGAAGACCGGATTGGACGGTTGTTCCAATCGTTCAGCCAGGTGGACTCCGGCAGCAACCGCAGCTACGGAGGTACGGGGCTCGGGCTGGCCATCTCCCGGCGTCTGATAGAGATGATGGGCGGAACCATCCGGGTGGAGACCAAGGCCGGCGTGGGGACGGCCTTCGAATTCACTTTCACCGCCGGCATCGCGGCCGAAGTCAAGCCCGCGGCGAAAGAGGCTCGCGGGGGGAATTACGCGGGGCTGAGAGCTCTGGTTGCCGAGGACAATAAGATCAACCAGCTGGTTACCACGCGGATGCTGCAGAGAATGAAATGCCAGGTGGACGTAGCTGGCGATGGCGCGGCGGCGGTCCGCGGCGCGGAGACGAACTCTTACGACATCGTGCTCATGGATCTGGGCATGCCTGGAGTGGATGGGTTGGAAGCCGCCCGGCGGATCAGGCATCTGAGCGGCGTACCGTCATCGATTCCGATTGTGGCCCTGACGGCCTCGGTGGCCGACGATGCGCGCCCAATGTCTGGAGGCCGGCATGAACGATTTTCTGAGCAAACCGATAGAAGCGCAGGCCCTGCGGCGCGTTCTGGACCGGTGGTGCCACTGCGGCGCCTCCACAGTCGCGCTCGTGCCGGAGGTTTCCGAACCCGCGTAATCGGCCGGATTTCCGGGTAGACTGTAGGTTCAGCCATGGACCTACAAAGAATTCAGACCGAACTTCGCGCCCAGAACCTCGACGGGTGGCTCTTCTTCGATCACCACCTGCGCGACCCGCTGGCATACCGGGTGCTGGGCCTCCCGCCAGCCTCGCCGACGCGGCGCTGGTATTATATGATCCCCGCCGAGGGCCAACCGCGCGGCATGGAGCACCGCATCGAGCGCAATTCGCTGGGCGAGCTTCCCGGCG
>PLRZ01000530.1:0-3667 GCA_003164075.1 Bryobacterales bacterium
CCTGGCGTCCAAGCCGCAGGGCAAGGCGCCGCAGCCTCTGTTGGTCACCGAGAATTACGGCCGCGGCCGTACCGCTCTGATGGCCACGTCGGGAAGCTGGCGCTGGAAGATGTGGCTGGATCACGCCGACAAGACCCACGCCACCTTCTGGCAGCAATTGATGCGCTACCTGGTGACCGATACTCCCGGCCAGGTGACCGCCGGCACGCCCAAGCAGATGTTGTCCGACGATACCCGCGTGCCTCTGCGCGTGGAGGTCCGCGACAAGCAATACAACCCTGTGACCAATGCCAAGGTGCAGGCGCGCCTCACCGGTCCCGATGGCGCCATGGCGACCGTGGAATTGACGCCGCAACCGTTGGAAGAGGGCGTCTATACGGGCGAATGGTCGGCCGAGAAGCCGGGTTCGTACGTGGCCGAAATCATCGCCGGGCGGGAGCAGGAAGAATTGGGCCGGGATCTGTTGACGTTCCGCCGGGAAGATGGCGTGGCTGAGAATTTCCACACTTCGCAGAATCGTGAACTGCTGGAGAAGCTGTCGGAGCAGACCGGCGGGCGGTACTACAAGCCGGCTGACGCGTCCAAGCTTTCGAGCGAGATTTCGTATTCGGAAGCGGGTATTACCACGAGGGAGACCAGGGATCTTTGGGATATGCCGGTATTGTTTCTTTTGGTATTGTCGCTGCGCGCTTCCGAATGGCTGTTACGGCGGCGATGGGGCGTGGTATGAGAGGCTCCGAACCGAGCCGCGACCGCAAGGGAGCGGTTTCCGCGGGTAGTGCAATGCTCCGCCTCGCGGCCTTAACTCTCCTGGCCGCCCTCACCGCGCCAGCCGCCACTTACTATGTCACTATTTCCGGACTCGGTGGTGAACCGGATTACGTCCAGCGCTTCAAAGGGTGGGCCGACGATATCGACTCCAGCTTGAAAAAGGCCGGCGGCGATAGCAACGTGGTCACCATGATAGCGCCCACCCGCGACCAGATCCGCGCGCGCTTCGACGCCATTGCCCAGCAGGCCAAGCCGACCGATTCACTGGTCGTGATGCTCATCGGCCACGGCACCTACGATGGCGTGGAATACAAGTTCAACATCCCCGGCCCGGACATCACCGGCGCGGAATTGGCCGGCATGCTGGACCGCGTTCCGGCAACCCGCCAGTTAGTGATGAACGCCACCAGTTGCAGCGGCGCGTCCATCGAATTCCTGCGCCGGCCCAACCGCATCGTGATTACCGCCACCAAAACGGGGACCGAGAAGAACGCCACCGTCTTCGCGCGCTATTGGGCGGAAGCCTTGCGAGAGCCGGCGGCGGACATCGACAAGAACGAGTCCGTCTCGGCGCTGGAGGCATTCCACTACGCGCAGAAAAAGACCAAAGAGTTCTTCGACACCCAGAAGCGGCTGGCCACCGAGCATAGCGTGCTGGAAGATACCGGCAAGGGAATGGGCGTGCCCACCAGCGGGAACGGTCCCGACCCCGATACCGGTGAGGGCAAACTGGCGGCCACTTTTGCCGTGGTGCGGCTGGGCGCTAATGCCGCGGCCGCCAAGGATCCGGCGAAAAAAGCGCTGCTCGATCGGAAAGAACAAGTGGAGCAGGCTATCGACCAGTTGAAGTACGAAAAGGCCGGTATGGCGGCGGATGACTACAAGAAGCAATTGACACGGCTCCTGCTGGAACTCGCCAGAATTCAGGAGGCCATCGACAAGTGACCAAGGTCCTGCGGCTCGGCGCCGTGCTGTTTCTAGTCGCCCTGGCTGTTCCAGCCCAGACCCTCCAGCAAGCGGAAACCTATTGGAAGGAGCGCAATTTTGCCGAGTCCAATAATGCTTTCCGCGCGCTAGTGGAACTGTACCCCACTAATGCCGATTACCGCGTGCGGTGGGGCCGTATGTTCCTGGATCATGGGACTCCCGACGACATACAGAACGCGTCCGACCTTTTCAACGAAGCCCTGGGCATTAAGAAGGACGACGCGGGCGCCCTACTCGGCCTGGCGCTGATCGCCGCCGACGAGTTCGATGGCAACGCCGAAAAGATGGCGCGCCAGGCGCTGGAATGGGATCCCAAGCTGCTGGAAGCCCAGGAACTGCTGGCGCGGATCGCACTCGAAGACAACAATAACGAGAAGGCTACACTGGAAGCCAAGAAGGCGATCGCCATCGATGCCCATGCGCCGGTGGCGAAGGGCATTCTGGCGGCTATCGATTTCCTCGGCGGCAAGACGGAAACCTCCTGGGACCCGCACGACGCGCGCGGTTACGAAACTATCGGCCATTTCTTCGTAATGAACCGGCGTTACGAAGAAGGTATCGAGTATTTCCGCAAAGCCATCGCGCTCGACCCCGCTTTGTACACCGCGCATGCGCAACTGGGCCTCAACCTGATGCGTCTCAGCCAGAACGACGAAGCTTACAAAGAGCTCGGCATCGCGTTCAAGAACGGTCTGCAGAATAGCGCCACCAAGAACACGCTCGACCTGATGGAGAAGTACAAGAACTTCGTCGAGTCTAAGACTCCCACCACGGTCCTCAAGTTAGGGAAGAAGGAAGCCGACCTGCTGCGTCCTTACTTCCAGGCGGAAATCGAAAGATGCCTGGCCACTTATGAGAAGAAGTACAAACTGAAACTGACCAAGCCCGTGACAGTGGAAGTTTATCCGGACCACGAAGACTTTGCGGTGCGAACCATGGGTATGCCCGGACTGGGCGCGCTGGGCGTCACGTTTACGGCGAAAAGCTTCGGCGGGGCCATTGCCATGGACAGTCCCTCGGGCCGCAGGCCGGGCGACTTTCATTGGGCGTCCACCCTGTGGCATGAAATGAGCCACGTGTTCACGCTTACCATGACCGATTCGCACGTTCCGCGCTGGTTCACCGAAGGCATTGCGGTACACGAAGAGACTGCCGCTTCACCGGAGTGGGGCGACCGTTTGATTCCCGAAGTGCTGATGGCCATCAAAGACAAGCAGTTGCTGCCCATCAGTGAACTGGATCGCGGCTTCATCCATCCCCACGGGCAGGGACAGGTGCTGGTGAGCTACTACCAGGCCGGCCGCATCTGCGATTTCATCACCGATAAGTGGGGCTGGGACACCATCCTGGCCATGCTGGACGATTACGCCCACGACATCGATACTCCCACCGTAATTCGCAAGGAATTGAAACTGGAGCCGGCGGAGTTCGATAAGCAGTTTCTCGCCATGGTGGAAGCGGAAACCAGGAAGTCCGTCCAGAACTTCAGCGAGTGGAAAGACGATGTCAAGAAGATCTCGGATGCCTCCAAGACTAAGGACTATGGCGCCGTGATCAAACTCGGCGCCGAGGCCCGCGACCTGTTTCCGGACTATGTGGAAGCCGGCAGCGTGTACGAATTCCTCGCCAAGGCGTATCTCGCGAAAGACGATAAGCCGGCCGCCATCGCCGAACTGGAGCGGTATATGAAGATCGGCGGGCGCGATCCTTCTACCCTGAAGACGCTGGCCGACGAATTACAAGCCGCGGGTAACAAGAAAGAAGCCGCCGCGGTGCTGGATCGCGTCAACTACATCTATCCGATGGACGGAGCCCAGCACGAGCAACTGGGGCTGTTGTGGCTCGACCAAAACAATACGGCCGGCGCCATCCGCGAGTTCCGGGCGGTATTGGCCCGCGACCCGATCGA
>PLRZ01000530.1:3689-4732 GCA_003164075.1 Bryobacterales bacterium
TTAAAGAAACGAGATTGAAAATCGACATGTCAACTACCGCTACGACACAGTTGGATCCGGAAGTCCTAAAGGCGCGCATCGCACGCTTTCGGCAGGTGCAGTCCCAGATCGTGACGCAGGTGCGCCGCGTGATCGTGGGCCAGGAGGAGGTGCTGGAGCAGGTGATGATCGGCCTCTTTGTGGGCGGCCACTGTCTCATCACCGGTCTGCCGGGCACCGCCAAGACGCTACTGGTACGCACCATGGCGCAGACCCTGGGCCTGCTCTTCAAGCGCATTCAGTTCACGCCCGACCTGATGCCCAGCGACATTACCGGCACGGATATCATTGAAGAGGATCCCGCCAACGGCCGGCGAACCTGGACCTTTGTGCAGGGACCGATTTTCGCCAACATTCTGCTGGCCGACGAAATCAACCGCACTCCTCCGAAGACGCAGAGCGCCTTGCTCGAAGCCATGCAGGAGAGAGCCTGCACGGTGCGCGGCAACAACTATCTTCTGCCGGCGCCCTTCTTCGTGCTGGCGACGCAGAACCCCATCGAGTTAGAGGGCACTTATCCGCTGCCCGAAGCGCAGCTCGACCGCTTCTTGTTCAATACGGTGCTCGACTACCTGTCGGCGGAAGAAGAGCTGAAAGTTGTCGATCTGACGACGGTGACGACGATCCCCCATGCCGACCCGGTGACGAATGCCGAGGAGATTCTGGATTTCCAGCAATTAGTGCGCATGGTGCCGATCGGCGAGAGTGTCGCACGGCACGCCATCGACTTGGTGCGCGCCAGCCGGTCGAGCGACGACAACGCGCCCGACTTCGTGAAGAAGTACGTCAACTACGGCGCCAGCGTGCGCGCCGCGCAGTTCCTGGTGTTGGCGGCGAAGGCGAAGGCGCTGATGAGGGGCCGGTATCACGTGAACTACGAAGACGTCCGGTCGTTATATATTCCGGTGCTGCGGCATCGTGTACTGCTGAATTTCCATGCGGAGTCGGAGAGGTTGAAGCAGGACGATATTTTGAGGAGAGTTTTGGAGTGGAAGCCGGCTCCT
>PLRZ01000394.1:0-3059 GCA_003164075.1 Bryobacterales bacterium
GCCGGCTTACTCGACCGTCTGCTGGCCGACCGTTCGCTCGCCCGGGTGCAGCTCTATTTCCGTTACTATCTGGGCCGCGCGATGAGCCAGGCGGGCCTGGGCGATCTTTACGTGGACAATCTGGGCCCGTGGGAAAACATGATGGCCAACGGGATGACGACTTTCGGCGAACAGGATGAGAACCCTCGCTCGGAATGCCACCCGTGGAGCGCCACGCCGGTCTACGAGTTATTGACGACGGTAGCGGGGATCGAACCGGGCGAGCCGGGCTTCCGGACGGTGCGGATCGCGCCGGCGCTAGGGAGTCTGCGGCATGTGGAAGCGGCGATGCCGCACCCGTTGGGGCTGATCGAAGTGTCGTTCGATCGCGTGGGAGCTACGGGGCTGAAGGGGTCGATTCGTCTGCCGCGGGGGCTGGCCGGCGAATTCGTCTGGCGCGGAAAGAAGACGGCGCTGGAGGGAGGCTTGGTGGCGATTGACGAGAAGTAAGGGCGGGGTTGCTTCACGGGAGGTGGGCTGGCGCCCAAGCCCGGCGCCTATGGCCGGTCGTCAGGGGGCCGGTTCCGTGGAGGGGACCTTGTCCAGTGTGGACAGAAAACGCTCGCGACTGCCGCGCGCAGCCATTTGCTCGATTCGGGCCCAGCCGGAGAGTTGCTCAGCCAAGGCCGCGGACACAATCCGCTCTCCGGAAACCTGCTGCCGGGCTGCCAACTCCGCGATCTGGCGGTATACCGTGTCGGGAACTGTCACATTGAGAGTCATCGTGCCTCCCCTTTATTGCAGGCGCGGCAGGATCGCTCGAACGCCGAAATGGTCAGCGCCCGCGAAATCCTTGGTGTTGAAGGTCACCAGGAAGTCAGCCCGGCTTTCCACGGCCAGGTCCGGAACGAAGTCATCATCAGACTGCCACCCGTGCAGACACACTTGAGTGTCTGTTCATATTCGAGAACGAGCGGCACCGAAAGGTTGATTCGCTATCAATGATCGCCGACTAGCCGCCGGAGACGATGCGGCGCCCCGCCGTGCAGGGCCAATTAAACCAATTCCAAGCGTTTCAGCTTCATCCGGTCCGCGCGGACGTGGGCAAGATCGTACTGCGCCTGTTGCATAAGCCAGCTTTCGGCGCTGCCCCCAAAGACCTTGGACAGCCGCACGGCCATTTCGGGAGAGATGCCGCGCTTCCCGTTCACCAGTTCCGATAGCGTGGTGCGCGTGACTCCAAGGGCCGTGGCGGCGTCCGTAATGCTCAAGCCCAAAGGCTCGATGCACTGGCGGAATACAAAACCTCCGGGGTGAGGGGGATTCTTCATCGGCATGGTCTCAAGCTCCTTTTCAGTGGTAGTCCAGATAATCAACGTCGAATGCGTCAGGGTCGGCGAAGCGGAAAATCACCCGCCAGTTTGCTCTGACAGTTACCGCCCAAAAGCCTTTCAACTCGCCTTTCAGCGGGTGCAACCGTAAACCGGGTATATCCATATCGGCCACGGTGCGGGCGGCGTCCAGCCTTGCGAGAATGTCGCGCAGCTTAACAGCGTGTTCCGCGATAACACCGCGCGGGTCGTCGTCTTCGTAAAGGCGCTTCAGTCCTTTGTGGCGTATCGAGAAAATCATCCCGAGCCGTAATGCGTAATGTAACGCATGTCAACAACGATTTTAGCAGCCGGGCCCGTTCCTTTGCCCCCATCCGCGGCCCGATCGACAGCGAAGAAGTGGAACTGCATAACTGCCACCCACAGCGGACGCGGAGCCAGGGTAGCGTTGACGGGGAACCGAGGCCGGGGTAGGGTAGGGACAGGAGCCTCTGAAATGACCATCGAAATCACGAGTCCCGAGATTGAATCGCTGATCCACCAACGGCTTCAGAGCGGCGCGTTCGTGGACGCCGAGGACGTCATCTTCCGCGCGCTCCAGTGTTTCGCGTCAGAGCCTGAACCGATTTTCGATAAGCATCGGGCGCTCGCGGCGGGTGCGCGTATCCGCGAATTGAACAAAGGACTCACGCTCGGAGGCTTGACGATCCGAGAGCTGATCGATGAGGGCCGTCCGTGAGTTGAGTCGCCTCCCGAATCGGACCGATCCTGCGGCGCTCGGCAATGCACCGCCCCCGCGCGCGGTGCTGCACTCGTGCTATAAATCGCCTGTTGAGCCAGACAACTTGAGCCAAACCACCGTCTCTTCGCGGGACAGGTTGCGCACCGCCCTGGAACATCGCGAGCCGGACCGCATTCCCCTGGATTTTGGGAGCACCAACGTAACCGGCGTCCACGTCACTTGCGTCGCGGCGCTCCGCAGTTACTACGGACTGGCCCCGGGACCGGTGAAGGTGCATGAGCCGTGCCAGATGCTGGGCCGCGTGGAGGACGATCTGCGCGCGGCCATGGGGCTCGATGTCACCGGCGTGTTTCCGCGCCAGACCAAGTTCGGTGCTCCCGCCGCGAATTGGAAAGAGTGGACCTTCCGCGGTCTGGAGGTGCTGGTCCCCGGCGATTTCCAGACCAGAACCGAGCCCAACGGCGATATCCTGGCCTATCCCCAGGGCGACCAAACGGCGGCGCCGAGCGCGCGCATGCCGCTGGGCAGCGCCTTCTTCGACAACATCGTCCGGCAGCCGGAAATCGACGAAGAAAAGCTCGACCCGGCCGACAACCTGGAAGAATTCGGACCGATTTCCGAGGAAGACCTGGATCACATCGAGCGCTCCGTATGCGCCGCGGGATCGAGCGGCTGCGGTGTAGTGGCATCCTTCGGCGGCACGTCGTTCGGCGACATTGGACTGGTGCCCGCGCCGGCCCTGAAAAACCCCAAAGGCATCCGCGACGTGGCGGAGTGGTACATGTCCACGCGGACCCGGCGCGCCTACATCCACCGGATCTTCGAGCGCCAGTGCGAAATCGCCATCGCCAACCTGGCGCGCATCCATACCCGCCTCCAGGCGCGCGGCGGCGATGCGGTGGACTGCATATTTGTCTGTGGGACCGATTTCGGCACGCAGACTTCGGCGTTCTGCTCCGTCGCTACCTTCCGTGAGCTATGGTTCCCCTACTACCAGCGCGTCAACC
>PLRZ01000394.1:3118-9435 GCA_003164075.1 Bryobacterales bacterium
GGCGTGGATACACAAAAGACGCTGCCTTTCGGTACGCCGCGAGAGGTGCGGGAGGAAGTGTTGCGCCGCTGTGAGATCTTCGCGCCCGGCGGCGGGTTCGTGTTCAGTTCGATTCACAACCTGCAGGCCGGCACCCCGGTGGAGAACATCGTCGCCATGCTGGATGCCGTGCATGAATTCAATGGAGTTTCGCATGCCTGATCTGGAAAAGCTGAATGCCGCGCTGATTGAGGGAGACTGGAAGACCGCGGCCGCGGTGACGCGGGCCGCCCTCGCCGCCGGGGTGGCGCCGCTCGCCATTGTCACCGGCCACCTGGTGCCTGCCATGGACGAAGTGGGCCGGCTCTTCGAGTGCGAAGAGTACTTCGTTCCCGAGATGCTGCTCTCGGCGCGCGCCATGAAAGCATCGATGGAGATTGTCCGCCCGTTGCTGGCGGCCACCGGCATCGAACCGGTAGGGCGTGTGGTGATCGGGACGGTCAAGGGCGACCTGCACGATATCGGGAAGAATCTGGTGGCGGCCATGCTGGAAGGCGGCGGCTTTGAGGTGATCGACCTGGGCGCGGACGTGGCCCCGGAGCTCTTCATCGAGGCGGCCTCCACGCGCAATGCCAATCTGGTGGCGCTCTCGGCGCTGCTCACGGTGACCATGCCGTCGATGAAAACCACCATCGACGCTTTTCAGGCCGCGGGAGTACGCCAGCGCGTGAAAATCATGGTCGGCGGTGCACCGGTGACGCAGCAGTACGCCGACGCGATCGGCGCCGACGGCTACAGCGACAGCGCCGGGAGCGCGGTGGCGTTGGCGCGCAAGCTAGTGGCTGTGTGAGCCCTCTGCGCGAGGCGCGAGCCTATGTGGGAGGCGGGCAGGCGGCACAGGCGCCTATTTCGGCAACAGGCGCGGAAGGTACTGGCTGGCGGCGTCGCCAAGTAAGTCGCTCGTGGCGGCGGAGAGTTTCAGAGTGTCGAGGCTGGCCTCGGCGGGCGGGATGAGTTCGCGCAGGCCCGCGAGGGTCTTGAGGCGATCGTCGCCGACGGCCCCCGTCGCCCGGCGTGAGGGTCACATAAATCGCCAGCGGGATGTGTGCGATGGTCTTGACGGGGTCGTAGATCGGCTTCGACGCGTCGACCGTCGCGCAGCAGGGCGAAGTTATCGCCGTTGACGATCAGAGTCGGGCAAGCGGCTGCACCGGAGCGGCGGCCGCCGGCATGGTTTCGGCGGGGATGCCAGCGGCGGACATAAGGAAGACCAGGACGGCCAGGATCGGGTTTCGGCAAGGCATGGTAGATTATCGCTTGACGGGAGCCCGAGTCCCACGCGCTGCCCGGCCTGCCGATACACTGTCCTCGATTTCAGCTACAGTAAGTTTGACATCCGATTGTCTCGAACCTTAGTACACCGTTTCAGAAGTTCGCTAACGTATTGCCGCCTGCTCGCTCCCTCACGGTCGCGGCTCGGAACGAGGCTGCACACCGAGCCGCGACCGTCAGTGACCGTTAGGCTACCTTAGCTGGAGTGTTCCATGACTGGGAAGGAACGAGTCTTAGCCGCACTGAACCATCGCCAGCCGGACCGGTTGCCGGTCGATTTCGGCAGCACCGGAGTTACCGGGATGCATGCCACCTGCGTGGCGGCCCTCCGCCGGCATTTCGGACTGGAGAATCGGCCCGTCAAGATCCACGAACCGTACCAGATGCTCGGTTTGCTGGAGGACGATCTGCAAAGCGCCCTGGGCCTCGACGTCGAGGGCGTGTTCCCCCGCAAAACCATGTTCGGCTTCTCCAACCACGATTGGAAGCCGTGGCGCATGCCGGATGGCCTGGAGGTGCTGGTCTCCGAGGATTTCCGCGTCACGGTGGATGCCGCCGGCAATACTTTCGTCTATCCCGAGGGCGACACCACCGTCGCGCCCAGCGCCCGCATGCCGCGCGATGGCTATTTCTTTGACGCCATCATGCGCCAGCCACCCATCGACGAAGACCGGCTGAATCCCGACGACAACCTCGAAGAATTCGCTCCCATCGCGGACGACGAAGTGGAGTACTTTCGCCAGGAGGTGGAGCGCGCCGCAGCCACGGGACGCGCCGTGATGGCCAACTTCGGCGGCACGGCGTTCGGCGACATCGCCCTGGTCCCGGGCCCGTTCCTGAAGCGTCCGAAGGGAATCCGCGATGTGGCCGAGTGGTACATGGCCACCAGCAACCGGCGGGAATATATCCACCGGATCTTCGACCGCCAATGCGAAATTGCCATTGGCAACCTCGCGCGGATTCACGCCGCGGTGGGCGGCGCGGTGGATGCAGTCTTCATTTGCGGAACCGATTTCGGCTCCCAAACTTCGTCCTTCTGCTCCGCCAAGACGTTCCGCGAACTCTATTTCCCGTACTACCGACGCCTGCTCGACTGGATCCACAGGAACAGCCAGTGGCGTTGCTTCAAGCACTCCTGCGGCTCGGTGGCGCGGTTCCTTCCCTCCTTCATCGAGGCCGGGTTCGATATCCTGAACCCGGTTCAATGCTCGGCCGTGGGCATGGACGCCGCGGGATTGAAGGCGAAGTACGGCGATCGCCTCACCTTCTGGGGCGGCGGAGTGGATACCCAGCGGACGCTACCCTTCGGATCGCCCGAAGAGGTGCGGAAGCAGGTGTTGGAGCGCTGCCAGATTTTCGCCGCGGGCGGCGGATTTGTCTTCAATACCATTCACAACCTGCAGGCCGGAACACCGGTCGCCAACGTCATTGCGATGTTCGACGCGGTCAGGGAGTTTAACGGAGCGCCGCAACATGTCTGAGATGCCCACCCGGCGACGCTTTTTCACCGCTGGCGCAGCCGTCCCTCTTCTGGCCGGCTCCATAGCGGAGGCCGCCCCGGCGCCCATCGGGCAGTACGCGCACGATGAGAACATTTCCCTGAACGGGGTGTGGCTCTTCCGGCTCGACCCGGAGGGAAAGGTCGAACCCGATTGGACCCTCCCGGATGCGCCGGCCGCCGGCTGGAGGGAAGTCCGCGTCCCCCATACCTGGCAGGTGGAACCGGAGAACACCGGGTATCGCGGGCTGGCGTGGTATCGCCGCAGCTTCGAAGCGCCGGAGGCTTGGCGGGATTGCGCTGTCCGGCTGGAATTCGAAGCGGTTTTTCACACGGCGACGGTTTGGGTGAATGGCCAGGAAGCCGGGCGGCATATCGGCAAGGGCTATACCGCCTTCACGCTCGATTGCGGCCACCTGCTGCGCTACGGAGCGCCGAATGGTCTGGTGGTGAAAGTGGACAACGCGTTCAACGAGTCCATGCTCCCGCGCGGGCGTTCGAGCGACTGGGCGCACGATGGCGGCATCTACCGGCCGGTGCGCTTGCTGGTGACGCCGCAGGTATTCATTGAGGGCGTGACGGTGGACGCCGAGCCGGACCTCGCCGCCGGAACCGCTTCCATCGGCGTCGCGGTGGTGGTGCGGAACACGTCGCCGCAATCCTGGCACGGGAGCGTGGGCTACCGCGTTACCGATGAAGCCACCGGGAATCTGGCGCTCGGCGCTTCGCTGTCGTGCCAACTGGCCGCGGGTGAGACCAGAACCATTGAACTACATACCGCGACTCTCGGCGAAGCGCGCCTCTGGCATTTCGACCATCCCAATCTGTACCGTCTCACCGCCGAGTTGGGGGAAGGCCACTCGCTCGACACCGCCTTCGGCATCCGCAAAATCGAAATCCGCGATAGCGCGTTCTACCTCAACGGCGAGAAGGTCCGCCTGATGGGCGTCGAGCGGATGGCCGGCAGCAACCCCGAATACGGCATGGCCGAACCCCTCGACTGGATCGAGCACGACCACGCCGACATGAAGGAATTGAACTGCGTCTACACGCGAGTGCATTGGCCGCAGGACCGGGCCGTGCTTGACTGGTGCGACCGCCACGGCATGCTGATTCAGACCGAAGTTCCCACCTGGGGCAGCGGCACATTCGCCGGAATGACCGGCGAGCCGGCCGCGGACCTCATGAACAACGGCCTGGAACAACTGCGCGAAATGATCGCCCGCGACCGCAACCACCCCTGCATTTTTTCGTGGGGCATGTGCAACGAGATCGGCGGCCAGAATCCGCCGGCTTACGCGTTCGCCAAGCGCATGTACCAGGAGTCCAAGAAGCTCGACCCTCAGCGGCTGGTCTCGTATGCCTCTCACTCGCTGTTCACCACGCCGGGCCGGGACGTCGCCGGCGTGATGGATTACGTGATGTGCAACGAGTATGTGGGGAGTTGGACTCGCGGGACCACCGGCGACCTCGGGAACATCCTCGACGAGATCCACCGCGCGTTTCCCGGCAAGCCGCTGGTCATCTCGGAGTACGGATATTGCGCCTGCACGCCGGACCGTCCCGAAGGCGATGGCGCGCGCGTTTCGGTTCTGCTGGATCATGACAAGGTGTTCCGCCAGCGGGATTTCGTGGCGGGACTGATTTTTTTCTGCTACAACGACTACCGCACTCACGTGGGCGACCGTGGCCTGGGAGCGCTGCAGCAGCGCGTCCACGGCGTGGTCGACGTATATGGCGAGCGCAAGCCCTCGTACCAGGTATTGCGTGTGGAATCGAGCCCGCTCGAGGCCTTCAACGTGAGCGGCAAAGCCGGGGAACTGATGGTTCAATTGAAGACCCGGACCGCCGCTCCGGCTTACGCGCTCCGGGGTTATAGCCTGCGGACGGTGGTGTACGGTTTCGGCGAAATACCGGTGGAGCGCTTCGAAACCGGGCTGCCGGAGATCGCGCCCGGCGGGCAGGCGTCGGCGACGGTAACATTCACCGAGGCGCGGCCCGTCCGGGTGAGGCTGGACGTGCTCCGGCCCACGGGCTCCTCCGTACACACCGCTATCTGGAAGCCATAGATGAAGCCGCGGGAACGGTACAACGCGCGCTACGTATGGCTGTTGGCGACGGTCGCCGCGCTGGGCGGACTGTTATTCGGCTACGACTTTGTAGTGATTGGCGGCGCCAAACCGTTCTATGAGAAGTTCTTTCAACTGACTTCGGCGCGGCAGATCGGTTGGGCCAACAGTTGCGCATTGCTGGGCTGTCTGCTGGGCTCGCTGGTGGCCGGAGCCGCAGCCGACCGCTTCGGCCGCAAAATCCTGCTCATCGCCTCCGCGGCGATCTTCGCGGTCTCCTCCGTGCTTACCGGATGGGCTCCCACATTCGCGCTGTTCGTGGTCTGGCGGATTGCCGGCGGAGTGGCCATCGGGATCGCATCCAATGTATCGCCGGTGTACATTGCGGAGGTCAGCCCCGCGCCGTGGCGTGGCCGCCTGGTGTCCATGAACCAGTTGACTATCGTGGTGGGAATCCTGGCCGCGCAAATCGTCAACTGGCTGATCGCCGAGACTGTCCTCGCGGGCGCCACCGCGGAACTGATCCGCCAGTCCTGGAACGGGCAGTTTGGCTGGCGTTGGATGTTCACCGCGGTAACCGCTCCGTCGCTGGTCTTTTTCCTGGGCGCGCTGTTTGTTCCGGAGAGCCCCCGCTGGCTGGCTGTCAACGGGCGGAAAGACCGCGCCCGCCGCACGCTGGCGCGGATTGGCGGAGAAGAATACGCGGAGAGCGCGCTGGCCGATGTGCTCTCCACCGTGGAACCGCACGCGGGGGAAGGCCGATGGGCCGGGTTGCTGGCGCCGGGGATGGTGAGGGTGCTCGCGATCGGCGTCTTTCTGGCCGTCCTGCAACAATGGAGCGGGATCAACGTGATCTTCAATTACGCCGAGGAGATTTACCGGAACGCGGGGTACGGCGTGAACGAGATCCTCTTTAACATCGTGGTCACGGGCTCCATCAATCTGGTCTTCACGCTGGCGGCTCTGAGTTTTGTCGACCGGCTGGGCCGGCGATCTCTGATGCTGGCGGGTTGCGGTGGCGTGGCGCTCTTCCACTTTCTGCTGGGGCTGTCATACCATTTCGGACTGAAAGGTCTGCCCGTTCTGCTTTGCACGCTGGCCACCATCGCGTGTTTTGCGATGACCCTGGGGCCGGTGACGTGGGTGCTCCTCTCGGAGATTTTTCCGAATCGCATTCGCGGGTCCGCGGTATCGATATCGGTGTCGGCCCTGTGGATCGCCTGCTTCGCGCTCACGTTTACGTTTCCGGCCCTGAACGCGGCGCTCGGTCCGGCGGGGACCTTCTGGCTGTACTCGGGCATCTGCGTCATCGGGTTCCTCTTCGTATTCCGGCGCGTGCCGGAGACCAAAGGGAAGACGCTCGAGCAGATTGAGCGCGGCTATGCGGCGGAAAAGGTGGCCGGGCGGAACTGAAAGTCAGAACTCCTGATGTCGGCCGG
>PLRZ01000217.1 GCA_003164075.1 Bryobacterales bacterium
ACCAGGAGACCGGGCGCAAGGCCATCATCATCCTGACGGACGGCGAGGATGAGGGCAGCCGCGAGAAGATTGGCGACGCCATTGCGGCGGCGAACCGGAACAACGTCATCATTTACGTAATCCTGTGCGCGGATCGCGAAATGTACTGGAGCCAGGGTGAGGGCTATTACGGCTACTCGCCCGCCAAACGCATCTCGGACGAGACCGGCGGGCGGCTGATCGACGTGGGCAACAACGGAAACAAGATGCACGCCGCATTCCAGCAGATCCAGGACGAGTTGCGCACCCAGTATGTGGCCAGCTACACCTCCAGCAATGCCAAAGCGGACGGTACCTTCCGCAAGGTAACAGTGGACTGCCATAGTGACACAGATCAGAATCTGAAGGTCCAGGTCCGCAAAGGCTACTACGCGCCCTCCCCGGGAAATTAGCCTTATTTCGCGCTTTCCTCGAGCGTTCCCCACGCAAAGAGAATCCAGACGATTGAATGATGGAGGATTTCAAGATGAAAACCGCCAGGTTCTTCGCGATGGCCATTCTCGCCGCAGCGAGCATTCCCCTCATGGCGCAGGACACCGGCGCAGACGGCTCTCAAAAAGCTGTCTACGCGCCTCAGGGCCCGATGGGCTTCGGCGATGCGTCTCAATCGCACTCCTGGGAGATGAGCCCGGTGAGCTGCGATCTGGAGAACAAGCTGGATTCGAAGACAGCCAAAGTGGGCGACCGCGTGGTTCTCAAGACGAACGACAAGGTGCAGACTGCGGATGGAACCGTGATTCCGCGGGGAACGCGCCTTGTGGGCCGCGTCATCCAGGTGCAGACACAAGATGGTACCCACAACGTCGCGCAACTCGCGATTGCCATCGACCATGCGGAGCTTAAGAACGGGCAAATCATCGCGATTTACACCCTGATTCGCGGTGTGCACCCCCGTCGAAACTTTTCGGATACGAATCCGTTGGCCAACGCCGACCCGACGAGTTCCACGGCCACAGGAGGCCGGGGTAGCCGCAATGGCAGCTTACAGACCGGTGTCTTTTCCGATGAGATGCAAAGAGGCACTCCAACCACAACTTCGGTAGCAGATCGGGCGGGCGTGAATACAGATCCAAATCCGCAGGGAGCCGTGGAGTTTGCGGGACATGGCGACCCGGATGAATCGAATGCGCATCGGCTTGCCGCAGCGCGCGCGGTGCCGCGCCCCACGGCGATTCGCGGCGTCCTGCTCGCAGGCAGCAGCACGGCTTCCGGCGTATTTCTGTCGCGTCAGAAGGACATCGAACTCGAGAGCGGAACGGAGATCCAGGTGGGAATTATTAGTCAGTGATCAGTGGTGGGTTGCCGGTTGATTCCGCGCCTTTTGCCGTGGAGGGCTCGCCCCGAACACTGATCACTAACCACTAATCACTGTCCCGTTTTCGTACACTTCGTTACTGAAGTTGCGCGAAGCCGTAATCTGGCGCAAAGAAGCGGCTTTCGTTAGCATCGGCAGTAATAAGGGAAACTTGAGGCTGCGGCGAAAAAAATTCGCAGCTTCAAATAATCCCGCTCCGAGGAGCCTGCCATGACTTCGAATTGCGCCGCCCAGGAAGGTTTTGAGATCAGCCCGCGGTTCCGTCAAACCGTCGAAGAGAGAATCACGCGCCTGGAGCGGGATGCGACGTTCGACGAGACGCAACTGGACCGGCTCGACGACATCGATCACATCCGCAGACAGATGCGGCTGGTGACTGCGCAACGCGCCGAGGCCCTGCGCATGAGGATCTTCCTGGATCGCGCCAAGCCGCGACTGCCGCGGCCGCTGATCGAACTGGGAAATAGTGGTCAGTGATTCGTAGTCAGTGATCAGTTCTTTCCTGCGGGAACCGACGGCACCCCCCCAAGCCAGATGCGCGACCTTTCACGGTTCGCGGATGCGCGATTCCTCAACTCCGCCGTGCGGGTTTTCCGTACACTAGAGCCAGGGACGGTAGCGCGCGATGGCGAACTTGTCTACGAATCTTGACTATTTCGTTGTGGATGTCTTCACCGAGACGCCGCTGGCCGGCAATCCGCTTGCGGTGGTGCTGAACTCGTGCGGCCTGACGACCGAACGCATGCAGGCCATCGCGCGCGAATTCAACCTGTCTGAGACCACGTTCATCGAGCGCCGGTCCGCTGCGCTGGAGCGCGCGGAAGGCGTGCGCGTGCGCATCTTCACGACCCAGGAAGAGTTGCCCTTCGCAGGCCATCCCACACTGGGCACGGCCAGCGTTCTCAAAATGATTGCGCCGGAAACGCTTGAGGGCGACACGGTCACGCTGGCGCTTAAGGTGGGGCCGGTGCACGTTCGCTTTGAGTCGAGTGCGGCGGATGCAGCGGCAATCTTTGGCGAAATGACGCAGAGAGAGCCGGAGTTTGGCGCGGAGCTGGACGCGGCGGAAGTGGCTCCGCTCCTGGGTCTCGCTCTCGAGGACATGGACCCGGCACTGCCGCCGCAGGTGGTTTCCACGGGTGCGCCGTTTGCGATTGTCGCGCTCAAGAAGTTCGAGGCGTTGGCGCGGCTCAAAGTGGATCAGGATGCGGCGACGGCATGGCTGCGCGAGCGCGGTGCGCGGTGGTTCTATGTGCTTGCCCGTGCTCTCGACCAAAACGAGAACCCCACGAAGTGGCGTGCGAGGATGCAGTTTTATGGTGGAGAAGATCCTGCCACAGGTTCGGCGGCCGGCTGCGCCATCAGCTACCTGGTAGCTCGCGGCGCAGTGCCTTCAGGTGCGCGCGTGCACGTTCGCCAGGGCGTGGAGGTGGGACGTCCCAGCGATCTATATCTCTCCGCAAAAAAAGATTGGTCGAGGGTCACGGATGTACACGTGGCAGGTAGCACCATTCTTGTGGCAAAAGGACAGCTTTTCCTGCCGTGATGCACATGCTTTCAACAGAAATTCATC
>PLRZ01000523.1 GCA_003164075.1 Bryobacterales bacterium
GTAGCCGCGGCACGCAAACGTGCCTGATCCGGACCCGCTCCCGTGCATTTACGTCTTGGCAGGAACCAACGGTGCGGGAAAGAGCAGCATCGCTGGCGCCATGTTCCTCGCCAAAGGCGCCGAGTACTTCAATCCCGATGAAGTGGCGAGTCGAATCCGGTCTGCAAACTCCGGCCTCACTGGGGCAGAGGCCAATAGCGCAGCTTGGAATCAAGGCAAGCGGCTGCTCCAACGCGCAATCGCCGAACGATTGAGTTTTGCGTTTGAGACAACGCTGGGCGGCAATACCATCCCGGCGCTCCTCGGCTCGGCATTATCGGCGGGACTTGCCGTGCGCATCTGGTATGTGGGCCTGAGCGGCGTTGAGGTTCATATCGCGCGAGTGAGAGCGAGAGTCGGGAAAGGAGGGCACGCGATCCCGGAGCATAAGATTCGCGAGCGGTATGATCGCAGCCGCCTTAATCTGATCCGGCTCATGCCGCGGCTGACCGAACTTCTCGTTTACGATAACAGCACCGAAGCCGATCCGGACGCGGGTGAGCGTCCGGAGCCGAAGCTCCTTCTGCATATGGCGTTGGGCAAGATTTGCAGTTCGCGGGATCTACAAGTAATTCCGAAATGGGCCAAACCAATTCTCGCGACGGCGCTGAAGATCGCCGGCCGGAGGGATATTGGCAAGGGCTGAGAGGATGGCCGCAGGCCCGGATCCAACTCATCAAGTAATATTTACTAACTCTTTACACGGATTCCCAAAACCAAATCCGGCCGCCGCACGTTTATATAGGCAGGAGGACACGGAAATGAGACACTCTCTGATGGCTGCCGCGCTCCTGGTGGGGGCCGGGATGGCCGCCGCGGCCGGCAAGCAAGCCGCCGCCAAACCCGAGACGGATGCCGCCCTCGCCAATAGCGTGCGCCACGAAATCGTGATGTATGGCAAGTACTCTATCTGGGACGATGTAGGTATCGAAGTATCCAATGGCACAGTCCATTTGACGGGCGTTGTGACGCAGCCCTATAAGAAGGCCGCCATCGACCGGCTGGCCAGGAATGTCGCCGGTGCGGCCCAGGTGCAGGACGATATCCGCGTGCTGCCGCTGTCGCCGAACGACGACCGCTTGCGACTGCGCATCGCGCGCGCCATCTATGGCGATCCGACAATGACCAGATACGCGGTCGAGCCGCTGAAGCCGATCCACATACTGGTGGAAAACGGGCACGTGACACTTACCGGAATGGTCGCCAGCGAGTTCGACAAGCAGATCGCCGGCACGCGCGCCTCCACGGCTGGAATGAGCTTCGGCCCGATTGTGAACCGCCTCGTGGTAGAAAACCCCGCCACAAAGAGTTAACCGCCCGATACCTGCCAAGACCCCACCTTACTGGGCGGCCGCGGATCGAACCCGACCGCCCGCGTCCTTTTTGTCTCCGCGATTCCGATACCCGCCGGTACGAAGATCCCTGCCTTCACTACGGAGACACAGAGAAAACATGGAGAAGAGCTAACTTCTGTGGCTTCGATCTTTGAATCAGTTTGTCTTAACGTCTCTCTTTGCGTCTTGGTGTCTCTGTGGTGAGTCCCTGTGGCGAGCTGAACTCGTGCTCGCGCCGGCAGGATGTTCTCTGTGCCCTCTGTCACCTCTGTGGCCTCCTTCTTCGAGTTAGCTTTCTTGAGCTTTTCTAAGCTTTTCTCCGTGTCTCCGTGTCTGTGGTGAATCCCTGTGCCGAGCTGAATTCGTGCTCGCGCCAGCAGGATGTTCTCTGTGCCCTCTGTCACCTCTGTGGCCTCCTTCTTTGAGTTAGGTTTTCTTGAGCTTTTCTCTGTGTCTCCGTGTCTCTGTGGTGAATGTAGTTGTTTCTCATCCCGAGGCGCCCCCGCCCGCTGTTACAATCCCAATTACGATGAAACTTTTCCTGGGCGTCGACGGCGGCCAATCCAGCACCACGGCGTTAATCGGCGACGAGCATGGCCACATCCTCGGACGCGGCGTGGGCGGACCGTGCAACCACGCCACCGCCGCCGAGGGCCGCGCCAAGCTGGAACGCGCCGTTTCCGCCAGCGTCGCAGCCGCGTGCCAGGAGGCCAATCTGGATGCCCGTACCGTACACTTCGCCGCGGCTTGCTTCGGCATGAGCGGCGGCCCGGACGACAAGCAGGAGATCCTCGCGGCGGTGTTGCGCGCCGACCGGCTGATCGTCACCCACGATGCCGCGATCGCACTTTCGGGCGCCACCACTACGGGGCAGGGAATTGTGACCATCGCCGGCACCGGTTCCATTGCCTTCGCCCGCAACGATGCCGGCCAAACCGCGCGCGCCGGCGGCTGGGGCTACGTCTTCGGCGATGAGGGCGGCGCGTTCGATATCGTACGCCAGGCGCTGCGTTCTGCCCTGCGCATGGAGGAAGGCTGGGGACCGCCGACCGTCCTCCGCCAGGCTCTGCTCCGCGCCACGTCGTCGGCCAGCGCCAACCACCTGCTGCACGCCTTTTACACTCCCGAGTGGCCCCGTTCCCGTGTCGCGACGCTGGCCTCCCTGGTGGACACGGTGGCCGCCGAGGGGGATGCGGTGGCCCTGCGCCTCCTCGAGAATGCCGCGCAGGAACTGGCTCTACTGGCGGCATCCGTGCGCGCCCAATTGTGGCGGCCCGGAGACGCTGTGGAAGTGGCCTATATCGGCGGCGTGTTTGCCAGCCAGGGGCTGCTGGAACGTTACCGTCTGCTGGTGGAACTGGAGGCTGGCAGTCGCTGCGCGGCGCCTCTGCGGGGACCGGCTGAAGGAGCGTTGCTGGAGGCGATTCGCGCGCAGGCGGTATAATTCATTCACTACTCTTATTTGGGAGAAAGCTATGCGCCGAAACATTTGTTTCGCTGTCCTTACCGCCGTCCTTTTGACATTGGCCGCACAGGCCCAGCAGAAACTCACTTCCGTGGAGGGCATTACCGAGTACGCCTTCCCCAACGGACTCCACCTGCTGCTGTTCCCCGATAACTCCAAGCCCAAACTTACCGTCAATATCACTTACTTAGTGGGATCGCGCCACGAGGGTTATGGCGAGACCGGCATGGCCCACCTGATGGAACATATGCTGTTCCTGCGCACGAAAAGCGGCAAGGACATCAAGAAGGAACTTACCGACCACGGCGCCGACTGGAACGGCAGCACCTGGTACGACCGCACCAATTACTTCGAAACCGTCCCCGCGTCGGACGAAAACCTGGCCTGGGGTATCGGGCTGGAGACCGAACGCATGACTGACATGCGCATCGAAAAAGAACTCCTCGATACCGAAATGACCGTAGTGCGCAACGAGTTCGAGATGGGCGAAAACAATCCCTTCAACATGCTCTACCAGCGGACCCTCGAAGCCGCCTACAGCTTTCACAACTACGGAAAATCCACCATCGGCAGCCGCTCCGATATCGAGAACGTTCCCATCGAGCGCCTGGCCGCCTTCTATCGCAAGTACTACCAGCCCGACAACGCCCTGCTGACCATCGCCGGCAACTTCGAAAGCGCCCACGCGTTGGACCTGGTGGCGAAATCCCTGGGCGCGCTTCCGCGTCCCGAGCGAAAGCTGGACAAGACGTATACCGTGGAGCCCACACAGGATGGCGAGCGCGAGGTGACCCTGCGCCGCGTGGGCGACAGCCAGGCCGTGATGGTGGTCTACCACACCCCCGCCGCCACGCACCCCGATTCCGCCGCGCTCGAAGTGCTCGCCACCATCCTGGGCGACACACCCTCAGGCCGGCTCCACAAAGCGCTGGTGGAGAGCAATAAAGCCGTGGGCACGGGCGCCGATCAGTTTCAGTTGCACGACCCCGGTTTCCTGATGGCCTCCGTGCGGCTGAAACAGGACCAGTCGCTGGAAGAGGCCCGCGCAATCGCTCTGAAGACCATCGCCGGCGTGGTGAGCGAGCCGCCCAGCAAGGAAGAAGTGGAGCGCGCCAAGACGCGAATCCTGAAACAGGTCGATCTGGATTTAAACAACTCGGAATCCATCGGCGTCACTATCAGCGAATACGCCGCGTCGGGCGACTGGCGCCTGTTGTTCCTGGATCGCGACCGCGTCAAAAATGTGACCGGCGACGACGTGGCGCGCGTGGCCAAAGCCTATCTGAAGGATTCCAACCGCACCGTCGGCGTCTTCATTCCGACCAGGAATCCCGACCGCACCGAAGTGCCGGCCGGACCCGATCCGGAGGCGCTGCTCAAAGACTACAAAGGTGGCGCGCCGATTGCAGAGGGCGAGGTGTTCTCCCCGACCGTGGCCAACATTGAGGGCCGCGTGGTTCGCAGCAAGCTGGCCGACGGTGCGCGCCTTGTGCTGCTTCCGAAGAAGACCCGCGGCGGATCCGTGCTGGCTGAGGTGGGGCTGGAGTTCGGAGACGAACGCGCGCTGTTCGGTAAGGGCGCGGTGGCGCAGTTGACGGCTGCCATGCTCCTGCGCGGCACGAAGGGCAAGACGCGCCAGCAGATTCAGGATGAGAGCGACCGGCTGAAGGCGCGCATCTATGTTTACGGCGGCGCCGGATCGGTGACCGCCCAGATCGAGACGATTGAGGCCAACCTGCCGGGTGCGCTACGCCTGGTGGCCGAGATCCTGCGCGAGCCGGTTTTTCCGGAAACTGAGTTCGCCCAGTTGAAGCAGGAGCGCATCGCCTCGATCGAGTCCAACAAAAGCGAGCCGCAATTCCTGGGCCAGGTGGAACTCCAGCGCCTGCTGCACCCCTACCCACGGGGCGACGTCCGCTACACCGGCACCGCGGACGAGCAGATCGACGACTTGCGTAAGGTCACGCTGGACGATGTCCGCAAGTTCCACGCGCAGTTCTACGGGGCGTCGCATGCGATGCTGGCGATCAACGGCCAGTTCACCCCCACGGACATGCAGAAGCTGGCGGCCGGCCTGCTCGGCAACTGGCAGAACCCCGGCCCGTTTACGCGAGTCCCCAACATCTATCGGAAAGTGGACGCCGTCGACCGGAAAATCGAAACCGCCGATAAGCAGAATGCCCTGTTCGTGTCGGGCATGAACATTCGGATGAAAGACGACGACCCGGACTATGCCGCCATGATGGTGGCCAATTACATCTTCGGCGGTTCGGGAGGCTCCCGGCTTTTCAAGCGGATCCGTGACCGCGAGGGCTTGAGTTATGGGATCGGGTCCACTTTCTTCGCTCCGACCATGCAGGACGGCGCCAGTCTTACGGTGTACGCCATCAGCGCTCCGCAAAACACTCCCAAAGTGGAAGCCAGTTTCCGCGACGAGCTGGCGCGCACCGTGAAGGACGGATTCACGCCGGAGGAGGTGGCCGCCGCCAGGAAATCGTGGCAGGACGAAGAGATGGTGAACCGGTCGGACGATTACGGACTGATGTCGGAACTGCTGGGCGACGAGCGTTATGACCGAACCTTCCAATGGCAGGCGGAACTGGAAGCCAAGGTGGCCGCTCTGACGCCGGATCAGGTGTCGGCGGCATTCCGGCGGTATGTCGATCCGGCATCGCTGATCTTCGTCAAGGCGGGCGATTTCAAGAAGGCCGGGGTATTGCAGTAAGGCAGGCGCGGGGTAGCCGGCAAACACCAAACCCAATATTCACCACGGAGACACAGAGGCACAGAGAAAAATCAAGAATGTCGTCAACTGACATTGATGTCGCGTGCTCGTCCTGGTGATTTTGAGGCCACAGAGGGGACAGAGAGCACAGAGAAAATCCGCTGCGGCATGGCCGGCAACAGCCCGAAGTCGGGCGGCGGCTGCAAAACTGCCATCGCTGGGCAATTCGTGGAGTTGCTTTTCTCTGTGTCTCCGTGCCTCCGTGGTGAACAGTCCGAAGTCCGGCGGCGGCTGCAAAACTGCCGTCGCTGGGACAATTCGTGGAGTTGCTTTTCTCTGTGTCTCCGTGCCTCCGTGGTGAATGTCGTTTTCCTCGCGTGCCGAAGTCCGGCCGGCGGCTGCAAAATTGCCGTCGCTACTGAGTCGAAGGTTGTCGGAGTGCAGCATCGCATCCCGGCCTCACCGCAGGCACTTCCGCATCTCGACCACGAAAGGATGCCCCGCAAAGTAATTGCCATATGCCCGCTGAGCCGCGACCAGACCCTGGCGCGCGGCCTCCGCGGCCTCGTCCTTTCTTCCCGCGCCGCTCAACAACTCCATCAGGCGAACGTAGATCTCGACGCTGAGATCGGGTTGCCTGTTCATCTCCTTTTCCTGCACGGCGAGGGCGGATCGCAGATGCCGTTCGGCGGCGACTTTCGACCCGCATCGGGCTTCCACGATCCCCGAGAAAAGGTCACGCCTGATCCGGTCGACCGATGCGACGGTCGCGGACTCCAGACGCCCTTCCACACCGTGCATGCGCGCCAGCCCGCCCGGATTTCCGGCGAGAGCCTCATACGCGGACAGTTGCAGGGCCAGGTCATCGGGTCCCATAAACGCCGCCCGTTTGCGGGTGGCCAGGTCCAGCGCATCCGACATCAGCCTGACCGCCTCCGCATAACGGCCGGCCACATCTTCCCCAAACGCACGGGCGTACAGAACCGGAACGATCTCGATCTCCGGTTCCTCTTTTCCGCGAAACGCCAGTTCCGCCTCCCGCAGGATGCGCTCGCCGCCTTGCAGATCGCCCTGGCGAAGGCGAAGCATTCCCAACCGGCTGCTCATGATTGCCTGAAACATGGGCTGGTTTGGATGAGGGAATTGACTGGCTTCCCGGTACATTGCTTCGGCTTCCGGCAACGGTTCCCCGGCGTTCACGGCCATAAAGGCGGTGTCGTGCAGCACGGAGCCGAGCACGCCGTGGTCCAACACACGATAGAGCGCCACCGCCTGGCGGCATGCCGCCAGCGCTTCGGCGTAGCGTTCTTGAAAGGATCTGGCATCGCACAGGTTGGAATAAAGATTGGCGGCAATCTTGGGAGCGCCGCCGCGAATCCGCGGAAGCAGTTGGAGCCCTAGAAGCAGTTGCGCTTCCCCTTTCGCCGGCTCGTCGAGCATGGCATAGGTAAACCCCAACGTCGAGCGCAGGTCGGCCTCCGCCTCGGGATCGTTACCTAACGCCTGGCCCACCCGTGCGGCGGCATTGTCCAGAATGTCGCTGAACTGAATGGCGTCGTGCTTATTACGCAAAGGGCTGTACCAGTAAGAGGCCGCGGAAAGAAACGTGTCCTTGGCGAACTCGCTGACCCTCTGGGCGCGTGCGGTCTGGGCCCGCGCCTGGGCGGTTTGATAGACCGAGACAACGGTCAGGCTCGCCAGCGCCACAGCCGACAGGCCCGTTGCCGATACCGCAAGCCAGTGACGGGCGGCGAATCTGCGAGCGGCGTACCAGGCGGTATTCGGCCGCGCCTGAATGGGACGTCCCTCGCAAAAGCGCTCCAAATCCTCTTTCGCCTCCCGCACCGATCCGTACCGGCGGGCGGGCTCGCTTTCGAGCATCTTCAGCAGAATGGTCGACAGATCTCCCGCGATCTGCCGCCGCAGACGTTCCCGGCTGGCCGAACGCTCCGCCGCCGCGCCTTCCGACACCACCTGCACCGGCGCACTGGCCTCGCGTCCGTTCACCAGGCGATCCACCGCATCGGCCGTCGACTTGGGATTGCCGAACGGCCACGCGCCGGTCAGCAATTCGTAAAGGATCACACCCAGCGAAAACACGTCGCTCAGGGTGTTGACCCGCTCCCCGCGGAGTTGCTCCGGGCTGGCGTAGCGCGGAGTCAGCGAGGCGAATTGGGTGACCCTCCCCTCCGGATCGCGCACCAGTTTGGCCGTGCCGAAGTCGAGCAGCTTGACCGTGCCGTCCGCCGTGACGAGTATGTTGGCGGGTTTCAGATCGCCATGCACAATCAGGTTCTGGTGTGCGAACTCCACCGCGTCGCATACCTGAAGAAAGAGGCGGATTCGCGCTTCTATGGGCAGCTTGCGGTCGGCGCAGTACCGGTCCCAGAGCTGGCCTTCGACATATTCCATCACCAGGTAAGGGTCGCCGCCGGACGCCACTCCGCCATCCAGCAGGCGCGCGATATGGGGATGAGCGAGGGCGGCCAGCAACTGGCGCTCGTTGCGAAAGCTGCGCACGAATTCTTCGCCGGCCAGGTGCGGGGCCATCACCTTGAGCGCGACGGTCTGGTCGAACTGCCCGTCGGCGCGCCGGGCGAGATATACCGCGCCCATGCCGCCGCTGCCCAGCAGTCGCTCGGTCTGGTACGGACCGAAGCGCTGACCGGCCCCCGGCAATTCACGTTCGTCGTCATCTACGGTGGGGGCGTCCAGCCCGACTTGCTCGCTGAGTTCGCCATGCCTCCGGTCCGCGGCTAGAAGGGAGCGCACTTCTTCGCGAACCACCGGATCGTGTTCAGCCTGCGAGTCGAGCCATGTTTCGCGGTCGGATTCAGGTTGTTGCAGCGCGGAATGGAATAACTCCTCCACGCGCCGCCAGAGTGGATCCATGTACGTGCCCTCCAAAGAGCGCTATTTTTCGGGACGGAGCTCGCGGCAAAGCCAGGCGCAAGCCAATCTCATATCGCGGTCCACGGTGGCCTTGGACAGGTTGAGGATGCCCGCGGTTTCTTCGGCCGTGCATCCCAGGTAGACGCGCAGCTCGAGAATCTTTGACTTTCGGGAATCGATCTCTTCAAGCCGCGACAGCGCGCGGTCTAAATCGAAGGCATCTTCTTCCCGCTCCCCGAGCCATCGGATTTCCAGGGTAAAGGGCAGGAGGCGTCCGGTCCGCCGCTTCTCGCTGGCGCGCGCACGGGCGTGGTCGGTGAGAATCCAGCGCATGGCTCGCGCGCAAAAACTATAAAAATGTTCCCGGTCCTTCCAGTCCGCCAGTTTCGCTCCGGCCAGGCGCAGGTACAATTCGCCCACCAGCGCGGTGGGTTGGAGCGTGTGGTCCGGCCGTTCACGGCGCATGCAGGCGCGGGCCATCAGCCGTAGGCGATCGTAGGCTAGCGACAGCAATTCGCGGAAAGCTTCGTCGCGCCCATCGCTCCATTTGTGCAGCAATACGGTAATATCGCCATCGGCGACCGGCGCAGAATTCATACCCCGCGTTCCTTGGGCCTTCGCTATAGACGATATTATACAGTCTTTTTAAGATCCGTTTACCTCTATTTGACGGGGGAACCGGCATCTCATGGCTGTACCTCATGCACGGGAAGCGGTACCTCGGGGCAGAATGACTCACGCGGGGCCGGACCCGCTATGCTTCGGTCCGTTCCGGAGTGGGGGCCAAGGCAAGCAGTTCCAGTTGTAACCCCTCAAACAGACCCACCAGGCGGGCGACGGAATCATGTCCCACATCCCACCGGTAGAGCAGCAATTTGCAGCGAACGCGAAAAATGCCGATGGCGAACTTTACCCGGCTGTCGACCAGGGAGCGGATGACATCGCGACGGTCCCACTGCGATTGCACCGCCACCAGCATCAGCGCCTCGGAGGCCACGTGAAAATCGTGTTCCAGGCTTCGGAGATAGCCGCGGAATACCTGACAGCGTTGTCGGCGGAGGCGCCTGACCAAGGCAGGGGTAGCACCGGGCTGCGAGCGCAGGAAGCGGATATCTTCCTGTTCCAGCAGGCGGAACATCGGCCGGTAGCGATCCACGGAGAGGTCCAGGACCCAATCCATCGGGAGCAGGGAAGTACGGCGCCGCAGAGTGGCGATGTGGTGATATAGCAGGGTCCAAACTGCGGTGAGTCCTATCGCCGGCGCCAGCAATGCCATGAGCGTGGCCAGTGTGAGAGTCATGGTAAGTCGTAGCCCAAAATGCAGTATGGACCGGATCCATGCGGCTAGATAGTTCTGTAAGTACTAGAGTAGTTTGGGAAAATCGGCAGAGTACTATTGGTACTCAAGCCCGGAATTTGCCGGTCGGCGGGGCAGGGAATTCGGATGCCGCCAGCTACAATCGTGACTCCGCTGCACAGGGAAGATATCGGGTCCCGCCAGCGGTCCCATCGAGTTAGTACTGTGGTTGGGAAAATGCAATGCGCCAGGGTAATCGTGAGTCTCATGGTTCCCATTGTGCGCGCCTACCCACACTTCGAACACCTTACCGCGCGATTTCGAGCGCGACATCAAGGCTGGGCCCGGGCCGGCAGGACCGTACACCGGCGCTGCTTTTACGCCGGCATAAGAAACTGAGATGCCGCCCGCGCGCTCACAGCCGCTGCAGCCAGCTTGCCAGAGTTCATCGCCAACGGCCGCGCCTCGCCGCCCACCTGGGCGGCATAGCTGCGCGGCCGGCTTCCTTATTCCGGCCGCAGCGAAACGACGCGTTGCGCGCGGAGTGAGCGCTGGCGCTCAGCAGCCTGGCTCCCTTGCTGGTGGTACTAGGTGCTCTTACTTACCTCCCCGCTTGGCCTTGGTCGCGTGTCCTCCGGCTTGGGCGCGTGCGATGCGCTTCTCGCGTGGGATCTTGAGGCGGAGGCGCCGTGACGCTTGCTGTCGGTGCGGCGGCCTGTGCGCTTGGCGATGCGGGCGAGCTAGTTGGTGCGGTCGCGTGGCTTCTTGCGCGGGTCTGGGCGGTGTCGGCGTGGTATGGGCGTAAGTGGTGTAACTGCGGGGCCTTTTTCCGATTTCGGCCCCGCGCTGGTTTTACTCCTTTGGCTTGGGCATCTGGCGCATGAATTCGCCGAACCCGGAGACGAGTGAGGCTATGCGTTCTTCCAGCAGCTTGTTGGCGGCCCGGGACTCTTGGGCTAGCTGCGTGATGGAGGTGCGGGACTCTTCGGCGAGTTGCGTGATGCGCGCTTCAAGGCGGCTGTCTGCCTCCTGGGTTTCCTCGCTCATTTGGAGGACGCGCGCCCCGAGTTCGTTCAGTTGGCGCTGTGTGTCGCGCCAGAGCGCCTTGTATTCGTCGCGGTCTTTTCGGCGTTCCTCGGCGATTCCGGCGGTGAGGTGCTCGATGCGGTCGAATCGTTCTTCTGTGGTCATTGGCGGCGGTTTCTTTTCTGCTGGGTGTGTGGCTTCCCTTGGTCTGATTGTCTCACTGTGTGGGGGGCAGGCTGCGGCGCCCCTGAACCCCCCGGCGTTCGCGCGCCGCAAGTATTCCTCATCGCCGGCCAGCGACCGCGAGTTGCACGAGCGGGGCGCGCGGGCGCTTCGCGGCCTGGCTCCGGTGGCGCTGGTACTAAGTGCTCTTGCCTGGTTGGCGTGGTGGGGGTGTAAGTGGAGGAACTGCGGGGCCTTTTTCCGATTTCGGCCCCGCCCCGGGTTGTTTTACTGGGGCAGAATGTCCGGGAGATCCAACGCATCATCGAGGGCGGCCGCTTCAAGGTTGCTGGCGAACGCCACAAGCGTCGCAAGCCGGCGGGATTCCGGGAGCCTGCGGATGACGCTGACCTTGGCGGTGTTGGCAAATCGCGCCAGCGCATGAAGCCGACCCGTGGGAATGCGGTTGGCCGCAGAAAAAGTAATCCCAAGACGGCGGACTTCTTCCACGCGGTCCAATGCTCGAACCAGCTCGGGAGCGCTCCTGCGATAGGGTCCCTTGCGCAACCGGTCGAGCAGCGACTGGTGTCCGCTTTCCGGGATTGATAGGAGGGTTTAGCGGCCCCACGGGACGATCAGCGTGCATTGAGGAACCTCCCCGTGATATGGTAGCTGCACCCATGACTCGACTGAGAACTGCGCTTGTATCAATCTGTGCTCTATGGCTTGCCTTGCCGCCGGCCGGATACGCCGCCACGCTGAACTATATGGTCTTGGTTGATTTCGGAGGTCTGATCGGGATCTCGGCGAATGGCACGGTAGTTTCCAACTTTCCAGCAGGCGGCACATCGACCATCAACGGAGGCTATGACCTTACGGTCGATAGCCAGGGCAATTACATCATTGCAGCGGGGCGGCTCGTAAAGGTCACTCCGGGGGGGGTGGGCTCCCTTATTTACTCCAACAACAGTAGCGATTTCTGGTCGGTGGCGATCGACGCTTCAGGCAATTATATAGTTGCCGACGTCGGCAATAATCGGATCGCGCGCATCTCTCCGGGAGGGGTCATCACGACGGTGGCGCCGATTCCGGTCCTAAGCCCGGCAACGGACTATGACGTGTATGTGCGAGTGGATCAATCCGGCAATTACGTAATGGCACAGGACAGCGGCAACAACAATATCCCCAACTTGCACGTGTACCGCATCACACCGTCCGGCGGCATGACGTCGATAACGCTAAGCGGGTATAGCATTCCGTCTTTCAGCGCGGTAGGCGGATTGGCTTTCGACGCGACTGGCAACTATGTGATCCCCGATCCGGTGAACTCTCAGATCTATAGTATTACGCCGGCCGGCGTGGTATCGCTGCTGGCCTCCGGTGCACCGCTGAGCCGCCCGTACGGAATTGTCCGCGACCCCTCCAACGGAAACTACATCGTTGGCAATCTCAACGCTGGTACTGTGATATCGGTCGGATCGACTGGCTCGCCGATGAATACGCTGATCTCCGGGAGCCCGGTTACGTATCCGCTGGCCATCGCCCTGGTTTCCCCCGCGGGCCCAATCACGCCCCCGACGTTCAGCCCGTGCGACGTCCTACATGAGGGGACCACAGACGTCGCCGACGTGCAGGCCATGATCAATGAGGCATTGGGCGACACATCGCCCGCCAACGATCTCAACGGGGATGGCGTAGTCAACGTTGTGGATGTCCAAATCGACATTAATGCGGCCCTAGGTTTGGGGTGCTTGGCAAGCGGCGGCGAGACAACTCAGGCATCGCTGCCCACCATCGCGGCGGTAAGGAACGCCGCCAGCTTCCGGAGAGGTCCGGTTTCGCCGGGCGAGGTGGTCGCTCTCAGCGGCACGGTTCTCGAATCGAGCGGGGCCGAGGTGTGGTTCGATGGGACGCCGGCGCGTTTGGTCTACGTGAACCTCACCCAGATCAACTGCGTCGTGCCTTCCGAGGTGCAGGGCAAAGGGGCGTCGTACGTGCAGGTCTGCTATCTGGGCGGGACGTCCGTTCCTTTTTCTCTCGGCGTCAATGCCAATCCGGGGCTTTTCACGGCGGATGGCTCCGGCAGCGGCCCGGCCGCGGCCTTGAATGAGGATCAAAGCGCCAACTCCCCGGCGAATCCTGCGGCCAGAGGGAGTACCGTGGTGCTTTTCCTGACCGGGGACGGGCAGACATCGCCTGCCCCGGTGCCCATCGGCGGACAACCACCGTCGGTAACATTCTATGGAGAAGCGCCAGCCGTGATTTCCGGAGTGATGCAACTCACTGTGCAGATTCCGACAAATGTTCTCCCCGGCGATCTTTCGGTCTCGGTTACCGTTGGCGGGAACACTAGTCAGAGTGGCGTGACGGTGTCCGTACGGGAATGACGAACGCGCCCCGAGTAACTCCCGATAGGTGGGCTTATCGGAAACTTGCCCGACTCACTGGCGGATCACGGAATCTGCAAAATTCGGGTGACCTTAACCCGGTTTTCCGTGGTGCGGGTCGTCTTCCATGAGTTGTGCGAGGGCGAGGAACAGTCTGAACTGGCCGTATTTCAATTGCCGGGCCCAGTTGGCTGAGCCGCTTGAGCATCGGCTGCTGGGCGGCTGGCGCACTTCCGATAACGGATAGTCTGGTGT
>PLRZ01000182.1:0-9871 GCA_003164075.1 Bryobacterales bacterium
CGGGATTTTGGTTAAGAACCGCTTGCTGGCTCGCGCGGCTCAGAATGGCGTCTCAATGTTTGTAAGTGTTTACAGAGCCTCGACCGCGAGGGAGCGGTCGTTCAGAGACGTGCCTCCCGGAGACGTTCAAGCCCCCCCGTACCCGTAGCGTTGGGAATAGCACGATCGCCCGTTGGTTTTGCTAGACTTGCCCTATTGGAGATTATCAAGCAGATTGAGATTAAACCCGGGGAACTCCGATGCCCGCGGTGTTTCGGCCGGGATATCGTCCCCTCACTTCCCCGAGGGATCGGCGACGCCGTCATGCGCCGTGTGGGCCGCATTCCACGCCATTGCCGCTCCTGCGGAAGGCGGTTCTACGCCGATCCGGCCCGCATCGCGGCCGCCCGGGCCGCGGACCAGGCTCGAGAATTCCCGGCAATAAAAAAGGCAGGCGCCTGAGCGCCTGCCCTTGTCCCTACAGTTGCAGGTTTGGAAGTTTAGAACGTGAACCGCGCGCTCACCTGCAGGCGGCGTGCCTGCGTGCCATCGGGGAAACCGCCATCGCTGGTTCCGTAACCGAAAGCCGTCGGAGTGTAAGTGAGCACGCCCTTCGTCTCGGTGAATGCCTGCGTAGCCAGGGCGGTAGGCGACCAGTTGTTGGCAATGTTATACGCCTCGAAGTTGAGGCCGAGGTTCATGCCCTCGCGGGGCAGCGGAACGTACTTGGTCAGGCGGAAATTCTCCGTTTCCACCCATGGCGTGTACAGGCTGTCCACCGGCAGGAATGGTACCCGGAAGTTTCCGTTAAATCCATTCAGAGCATCGGCGCTGTACAGCATGGAAGTGGGCGTGTCGTTCATGTGGATGGTCAGGCTTCCCGCCGGCCGGCCGCTCTGAATCGTGGTAATGCTCGAAAGCTGCCAGTTGTTCACTACGTATTTGGCGAATGCGCCGGTGGAATGCGTGAACGTAGGATTCCATACAAACGAGAAGACGACCCTCTGGCGCTGATCGAGCGAACCGCTGCCCTTGTCGAAGCCGTATTGCCCGTTATACGTCCACAGCGCGTCGCTAAATCCGAAGATCGCGTTGGTGGCGGCGCCCTGCCCGTCGTCGATTTCGTGGGACCACGTGTACGACGCCGACGCCTGGAATCCGTGGGAGAGCCTCTTCTCAAAGCTGGCGGTAAGGCCGTCGTACCAACTGCTGACGCCATTGGTTTCCTCGTAGATGGCGCCGAAATTCGGGTTCGGCCGCGCGGTCGTCCCACCCGGATAAACCTGAGTCGTATAGGCCGTGGGAATGTTGGACGGCGCGCCCACGATGGTGTAGGTGTACGGCGCACCGAGCGCCGGAGCGTTGATGTCCTGCGTACCCAGGAGGTTGACTCCGCGGCTGAAGATTCCAGAAACGGTAACCAGCGTGTCCTTCGAGAGTTGGCGCTCCAAGGTAACCGTGGCCTGTTCGGAATAAGGCGTCTTCAGCTTCGGACTGAGGATGTCGAGGGTGGAAGCACCCGACGTGATGCCGGTCACAGGCCCCCCCAAGGCGTTCGGGAAAACCGGGCCGGCAGCCAGCAGGGTTGAATTCGACGACGTCAAAGAGTCCGAGATCTGATAGATGCCGTTGCCGGTGTAAATGTCATCCAGCATGCCGCCGATCACCCTTGCGAAGAACGTGCCGGCACCGGCGCGGAGCACCGTCTTATCGTTGATCCGGTACGCTAATCCGATGCGCGGCATCAGATTCACCGTGCCGGTGTGCAGCGACGCCCCGGTCAGCGGGTACAACGAATTAACAGTCGGCGGCGGCGGCATGAATGTCCGCTCATAACGGGCGCCCAACGTCACCGTCAGGCGATCCGAGACCTGCCACTGATCCTGGAGATAGAATCCGATGTCTTTGATGGTGTAATCCACCAGCGGATTGCCGAATGTCTGGGAATACCCCGACCAGTTCTTGGCGCCGGTCGTGCTCCCGTAGTCCAGCGCGAACGAGGTTACCGTGGGGTAGGTGTAAGAGCCGTACCGGTTGCTGAGATAGTTGACGTTGTCGTTGACATGCTCGAACGTCACCCCGAACTTGATGGTGTGCTTGCCCTTGGTCCAGCTCACGTCGTCGGCGATTTCGTGGCGGACTTCGAGCGGCTCCACGCGCGGCAGATAGGTCGCTGCTCCAAGCTGAACGCCGGCCACCGAGACATCCAGGTAGCCGAGTCCGCCACCCAGTTCGGCCTGGTCGAAGCCGTCCGCCTGGCGGTCGGTATCCAGCCCGTAGCGGAATGAATTGACCACGGTGTTGCTGAGCACCGAGATCCAGGTCGCCTTGCCATTGCGCACGATTACGCTGTCGTCGCCGTTGCCGGTGATTCCCGCGCCAGAGGTGGAAGAAAGACCGGTCTGGATGCCATTGGGGGACTTCCAGCGCAGGTAGTTGAAACTGGCGCTGAAGGTGTTTTTGTCGTTGAGGTGATAATCCAGCCTGCCGAAGTACAGATCGTTGGACGCCTTGCGCGGAATCTGCCCGAAGAAGCGCGGCAGCAATCCGTTAATCGCCGCGCACTGGGCCGTGGTGGCGGGCGCCCCGCAAGTCAACCAGACCTGGTTCGCAGTGTCGACGAAGCCGGCCTTCACCTCGCTATCCACAAACGGGAAATTGCGGCGCGTGATGTCCGCGCTCAGGAAGTAGAAGAGCTTATCCTTGATCAGGGAACCGCCCACCGTTCCACCGGTCTGAATGCGGTGCTCGGTGGGGTTGAACGCGGAATACGGATCGTGAGCGTCGAAGCCGGTGCTGCGCAGGAAGTAGAAGGCGCTTCCGTGCACGTCGTTCGTGCCGCTCTTGGTCACCGTGTTCACCACGCCGCCCATGGCGCGGCCATATTCGGCCGACACGTTGGCCGATACTACCTGGAATTCCTGAACCGCGTCGGCGGAGATCTGCGACTGGATGCGGGTTCGTCCGGCGTTCTCATCGTAGAACTGCTCGGTGTTGTCGTTGCCATCCAGCAGGAACGAATTGTTTCCTGCTACGCCGCGGAAGCTCAGCAGACCGAAGGTGGCGTCGTTGGTTACGCCGGGCGTATTCAGCACGAAAGAGTCCACCCGGCGCCCATTGATGGGCAGGTTCATGATGTCGCCCGTGGAGACCACCTGGGAAAGGTCGGTTTTGGTGTCGTCCAGAAGTTCGGCGGCGCCATGCACGTCGATCGAGGTCGACGTCTGGCCAATGGTCAGCGGGACGCTCAGATTGAGGCTCTGGCCAACTTCCAGATCGATGTCGTTCAATTCGTATGTGGCAAATCCGGATGCCGTGACCGTGACCTTGTAGCCCGGCCCCGGGTTCAAGGCCGGCGCCGTGAAAATTCCCGAGGTGTTCGTGTCGATCGTGCGCAGCGTCCCCCGCGAAGCGCTGGCGATCACCACTTTCGCGTTGGGAACGGCAGCCCCGGAGGGATCCTTGACCGTACCCGAAATGCCAGCCACACCTCCGGCGGATTGCGCCAACGCGCACGCCGAGAATAACAGCGCCATCGCTGCTGTTGCTTTCCAATTCATGCGAGACTCCTCCCTTTTTTCCTGAATGAACTTTGCGAGCACTGGAATAACCACCGCGAATTACGGCTGCACGGGATCTCAAACCGTCCCGGAAATGAAGCCGAATCCGCAGGCGTTTTTCATCACTGAAGATGAGAGAATAACATGCATTGATTGAGTTTATTGCTACAAAGACGTGACGAGACCCAGGCGAAACGGAAATTTTGCAGCCGTGCCCGAAAAGGGGCGTAGAAAAGGCGATGAAGGGGTCTGGAAGGGGGAAATTTCTTCTGTTTTTCACAGGGCTGGTCTACCGTTTTCGATAGACCGGCTCGGCGGCGAGGCAGAGGCTCAGAACTCCTGACGTCGTGGAATTTGGGATGAGCCCGCAGAAGCTCTCGCCATCGAAGGGAATGGCTCACCCCATTTTCCCCGCCAGGCTGAAATTGCGGGGCGAGATCAGGAGGTCTGAGTCTAGAACGCCAGCGTCAATGACAGTTGCATGAATCGCGGACTGCCGATGGTGTGTTGGATATATCCGAACGAACTCGACAGCGCCGAAACCGAAGTGACCGCGCCGGTGCTGGAACTGACGCTATACTGGCTGGCGCTATTGGTGGGAACGTCGAAGCTCGGCGTATTGGTGAGGTTGAACGCATCGGCCCCCAACCGGACGACGTATTTCTCGCCGAACCGCGTAATTTTGCTCACCGACAAATCGAGCCGCTTCTGGAAAGCGCCGCGGAACAGATCGCGGCCGGTGATTCCGAAGCCGGTCTCATACGTGTCTTGAGCGCCGGCGGCGGTGGTGTCGGTGGCGATTCCGTTGGTGCCCGGCGCCAGCGTCGGAATATAGAAGTCGGAGGCGTTCAGGACCGGTTTGAGAGGGTTGATTCCGGTGGTTCCCTGAAGTTGGGCCTGCCCGGCGGTAATCCCCGGTTTGAGGGGCAACTCGGGATCCAGAAGCTCCACGTAGTGGGAATACTGCAGGCCGGCCACGGCGCCCGAATAATCAATGGGATTATACGGCGCGCCGCTCTGGAAGCTGGTCACACCGCTGATCGACCAGCCGTTGGCCACGCTCTTGAGGAAGCCGTTTCCGGAAGCCACCTTGGGCAACTCGTAGTAGGCCTGAAGCACGGCGACGTGCGTGCGGTCGTAGAGCGAACTGGCATAGGACGAGTGCGGATTGCCGGGGTCGTTGCCGTTGTAGAACAGTCCCAGGCCGCTCTGCTCGTCGAGCGAATGCGACCAGGTGTACGCGGCCGTCACCTGCAGGCCATGGCTGAGGCGCTTGCGAAGGCCGAACTGCAGCGCGTTGTAGGTGGCGATTCCCTCCGCCTTATAGAAAACGGAGCTATCGGAAAGCCCCAGGTAGGGAACGCGCAGGTCGGTGTTGCCGCCGTCGAAGGTCTTCAGCGTTTCCGAGGGTACCTCGTTAAACCCGTAGGAAATGGACTGGCCGTTGATGACGTTGGAGGAAGTCGCGATCCGCGGCTGGTTGAAGGGAATCGGCAGCACCTGGTGCACGCTGTGGGTGCCGATGTATCCCAGACTCACGGTCACGGTATTTTGCGGCTGCCACTGCAGGTCGAAGGTCCAGTTCTCCGAATAGGGAAGCGAGTTGGCCGGGTCGTAGCCGCCGAACAGATAGGTGGTGTTTCCCTTGGACGTGGAAGCGTTATTCGGAAACAGGGAAAGGAGGGAACCGATGTTGGTGACCGGGCTGGGCAGAGTGGCGCCCGCGAAAGGCTGTGCGATGGTGCCGGAGGTGGTGGTTCCCACCTGTTGAACGAAAGGCTCGGCCAGAGTCACGCCGAACGGTCCGTTGAAACCGCTGCCGGCGCTGGGCGAGAACTCGCTGAAATACTCGCCGCGATCATAGTACAGGCCGGCGCCGGCACGGATTACCAGATTTCTTACGGCGGTCGGACTCCACACGATGCCGAGGCGCGGCGCGATTCCCCACTGTCTTCCCGTCAAGGTGGAATCGCTCACTCCGGGGGTGCCGAGCGTCTTGTTGTTTCCGGCCACCACCAGGCCGCTATTGGTGATGGTATCGGTGGCGGCATTGTAAGCGTAGGCATCGGGATGGAAATTGGTGAGGTTGCCGTATTTTTCCGACAACGGGCCGTCGAAGTCGTAGCGCACGCCGAGGTTGAGGGTCAGGTTGGAAGTGACCTTGAAGTTGTCGTTGATGTAAGCACCCACCTGGTCGGCGCGGTAGTAGCGATTGCTCGATCCCGAGAAGTACTTGCCGCCGGTATTGGTATTGCCGGTCAACAACGTGGGCCAGTCGGCAAAGGTAAAGCTGGCGGTATTGTCGTTGTCATTGAGGATGTTCAGTTGGGTATGGGTCCAGTTGGCGCCGAAGCCCACGGTGTGCCGTCCCAGGACCCAGTTCACCGTGGAAGCGCCCTGATAGTTGTTCTGATAGGATCCGGCGTTGGCGAAGTTGGAAGTGGGGCCGATCGACAGGCTCTTGCTGAGGAAATTGGCTTCGGTCCCATCGGATTTGGAAATGGTAATTCCCGGAAATGCCGTGCTGCCGAAAATGTCGATTCCCAAAGAACCCGGAGTAAAGGGTTGCGTGGTTTGCCCGTAGGTCACTTCGCGAACGAAGCTGGCGTTATTCTGCCAGGTCATGGTGGGGCTCAAGATGGAGGTATTGGCGAGCGTCGCAGTTTGCGACCCGGCCTGCGTCACTTTGGCGAAACCCACCGTCGGCGATCCGCCGAAGGGGTTGGTGGTGGGATTGGTCTGCGTGAAAAACTTCAGCGACAGGCGATCTTTGTCGCTGACGTTGTAGTCCAGATCGCCCACGCCCATATTGGCTTCGAACTTCGCGGGCGCCAGCAGGATGGCATCGTATCCCGCCGCCGCCGCGGCTGCGCCGGTCAGGGTCGGAGTGGGAATCAGGTATTGGTTGCCGACCTTGGCGTTGAACAAGTTGAGCGCAGCCGTGCTGATGGCCGAGGGTGAAATGGTCTTGCCGTAATCGGTCAGAACCATGTTGGCCAGACCCTGCGCGGTACGGTCGTCAGTGAGGTTCTGGGGAACCGTAAGAGTAGACGTTCCGGCGGTGGCATCATGGTCGGCGATGCCTTGATAGCCCGCGAAGAAGAAGAGCTTGTCTTTGAAAACGGGTCCGCCCACATTCACGCCGTAACGGTTGTAGTGCAGGACGGGAGCATTGGCGGTAAGACCGTTATTTGCCGGCAGACCAGCGGCGGCAGTATTCCCCACGGAATTGCGGAAGAACTCATTGGCGTTCAGATCGTTATTTTCGAAGTGATCGTACGCCATACCGTGAAGCTGGTTGGTGCCCGAGCGGGTGGTGGTTTCGATTTGCGCGCCGCTCTTGCCTCCCTGCGAGGCATCGTAAAGGCCCGAGTTCACGCGCATTTCCTGAATCATCTCGGGCGCCGGCGTGGGCAGGCCCTGCCCGATGGCATCGTAGACCGACCCGCTGGTTTGCAGGTCGCCGCCCGGCAGGTTGCCGGTCCCGGTATTGGAGGTGAACCGGTTGGAAGCCACCCCGCTGGAAGATTTGCCGTTGAACAGGTTGTCCGCGCTGGCCCCATTGATGGTGAAGCTGTTGCTGGAATCGCGCTGCCCGTTGGACCAGATTGCCTGATTTCCGAGACCCGCGTTGGAACCCGAGCCATTCAGAAAATCGGCACTCATTCCCGGGCTCAAGAGCGCCAGTTGCGTGAAACTGCCTGTGCCCAGGGGAATCAGATTGATGGCGTTGTTATCCAGAACGTAGCCCGTGGTGGTGTTCACCTCGTTGAGCAACGGGGTCCCCGTCACTTCGACAGTGGTTGCGACCGCGCCGACTTGCAACTGCCCGTTGACCGTGGCCGTCCGGTCGCCCTGGACCAGAATCGAGGTGTGGGTCTCGGTTTTGAACCCTTCCTTGCTGAAACTGACGCTGTAGTTTCCGATGGGAAGATTGGGAGCTTGATAGGAGCCGTTATTCGAAGTAGTAAGCTTGATCTGCAGGTTTGTGTCTACGTCCTTGACAGTCACCGCCGCGCCGGGTACCGCCGATCCGGTGGCATCGACCACGGTGCCGATAATGCTACCCAAAAGTTGTTGAGCGTGAAGAGGAATAGACGCGGTTGACGCGAGCGCCAACACAAGTAGAGATAGAGTCTTAAGTGTGAAACGCACTGTTTGAAAGACCTCCTGTTGAGTTTTTGGGGTAGGGTCAGTGTAACAAGGCTTCTGTTACGGTTCGATTAGCAAACGCCCGTCGCAGTGTTAAAATCCTCGCGTCGGCCATCCTGGCTATACTGGGACGTACCGCACGTAATGGAAAAACTAAGCGACAGACTGCTGGCAGTCCGCGAAAGGATCGCGCGTGCGGCCGGCCGGGCGCGGCGCGATCCGGCCGGAATTCTCCTCCTGGCCGTCACCAAAGTGTTTCCCGCCGACACCCTTCGCGAGGCCTACGATCTGGGACTGCGCGACTTCGGCGAAAACTACGTGCAGGAGTTCGAGGGTAAGGCCCCGCAGCTTGCCGGCTTGACGGACGCGCGCTACCACCTGATCGGGCACCTGCAATCCAACAAAACCAAAAAGGCCGCGGAACTGTTCCAGGTGATTCAGACCGTGGATTCGGCCAAACTGGCGCGCCGTTTGAACGAATCCGCCCGCCCCATCGACGTGATGCTGGAGGTTAAGCTGTCGCCCGAAGAGGCCAAGAGCGGGGCAGCCCAAGCGGACTTGCCGGACCTCATCGCCGCCGTCCGCGCGTGCCCCAACCTGCGCCTCTTGGGACTCATGACCATGCCCCCGTGGTCGGACGATCCGGAAGCCGCGCGCGGCTATTTCCGCAGCCTTCACGAGTTGGCCGATCGCCATGGCCTGGCGCAGCTTTCGATGGGCATGTCCCACGACCTGGAAACCGCCATCGAAGAGGGCTCCACGTGCGTACGCGTGGGAACCGCGCTGTTCGGCAAACGGAAGAAACCGTGACCGTCGGATTCTACGCTCCCCTGCCGCCGGCGCGCACGGGAGTGGCCGATTACGCGGCCGCGCTGCTGGCGGAGTTGAGAAAGCACGGGCGCGTGGAAGTGGCGCCTTCCACCTGCGACGTGGCGCTCTATCATTTGGGCAACAACGCGCTCCACGGCGAGATTTACCAGCGCGCGCTGGCGGTGCCCGGAGTGGTGGTCCTGCACGACGCGGTGCTGCACCATTTTCTGTTGGGACGGCTGGACGAAGCCGCCTACATGGACGAGTTCGTGTACAACTATGGGGAGTGGAATCGCGGCCTGGCGCGGGAGTTGTGGCGCGGGCGGGCATCGTCGGCCACGGACCGCCGCTATTTCGATTACCCCATGCTCCGGCGGATTGTGGAGCGGTCGCGCGCCGTGGTGGTACACAATCCGGCCGCCGCGCGCGTGGTCCGGGAGCACGCGCCGCAAGCACGGGTGGTGGAGATTCCGCACCTATACGTCGCGCCGCGCGACCTTCCCGGCGTTGCGGAGCCCCTCCGCTGGCGGCAACGCTGGGGAGTGGATCCGGCAAGCTTTCTGTTCGGCGTTTTCGGGTACTTGCGGGAATCGAAGCGGCTGATATCGGTGCTCGAAGCGTTCCGCGAGGTCCACGACGACAACCCGCGGACGGTGCTGCTGATCGCGGGGCAGTTCGTCTCCACGGACCTGGAGCGGGCCGTTGAACCCCTGTTGACCGGCGCGGGAGTCATGCGGCGGCCCCACCTGGAAGAGCGCGAATTCTGGCTGGCGGCCGGAGCCGTGGATGCCTGCATCAACCTGCGGTATCCGGCGGCGGGGGAAACTTCGGGCATCGCCGTCCGCCTGATGGGTCTCGGCAAGCCGGTGATGCTGACGGAGTCGCTTGAATGCTCGCGATTTCCCGAGGACGCGTGCATTCGCATTGCATCGGGGGCGGCGGAGCGGGATTCCCTGCGCGAGCATATGGCGCTGGTGGCGTCCATGCCGGAAGTGGCTGCGGCCATCGGCGAGCGGGCCGCGGCGTACATACGCGCGCGCCATGGGGTGGAGCAGGCAGCGGCGCAGTATTGGCAATTGCTGCGCGAACAGCCTGACGGGATTCAGCCATGACCCACCGGGATAGCGCTCGATGCCACGGCTGTCGCGGTAGCAGCGGCAACGGCGCAACTCATCGGAAAGGCCGAAAAAATAAGCTTGCCTAACGCTCCCTTAGGGGGGCACCCCGTAAGGACAGAACTCCCGATGTCGCCCCGCAATTTCTGCCTGGCGGGGAAAACTGGGCTGAGCCATTCGTTTCGATGGCGAGAGCTTCGCAGGTGGGGCAGGCGGTGCTCGCCTGCCCGCCCGCGCTGAATTCAGAACTCCTGA
>PLRZ01000182.1:9898-17771 GCA_003164075.1 Bryobacterales bacterium
TCCACGACATCAGGAGTTCTGAAGGGAGCGTTAGTTGGCGATTGAATAGGTTATTTCCACACAGGACCTTAGAGCAGGCTGAGGCGGATTTCTTACAAGCTTCCGCCGCGTTGCCTGGCCCGGCCCAACATCCACGCCCCGGTGACCACCGCGCAGGCCAGCATCGCCACGCGCACATATACCGCCAAGTGCATCGGCGGGTCGCCGAACAATTGGCGGAACAGGCCGAAACTCGCGCTGGTGGTGCAGAATCCGAAATACGCGCGTTCCCCGGCCCGGCCGGAGATGCCTGTCAACCACAGCAGGATCGAGCTGACGATCACATAGATGCCGGCGACCATCCAGGCCGATACCGGGGACGCCCGGTGCAGAGCACCCACGGTGGTAAACAGGCCGAACGTGGCGACGCCCAGGAAGACCACGGAATGAACCAGCGCGACGATCACCCGCTTGCGCGTGGTCAGGATGGTGTAGCCAATCATGCGAAGGCTCAGGATATCACTCGAACGGCTGACCGAATCGCAGCTCGTTCGGCTCCCAAGTGCTTCCAACGAGCCGACGCCCGTAGTGCGTCCGCCGGCTTTGGAAAATATACTGGTAACGCTACTGGAGATATTTTAATAACGGGAGCTTGGTTACAAACGCATGAAGATCTATTTCGGATTCACCGTGGCCGGGGACCGGTCGTCGGTGAGCACCGCCCGCCGGCTGGTTGAATTGTTGGAAGCCATGGGCCATGAAGTGCTAACGCGTCACCTGGTGAGCGACGCCGCGGCGCAAATGGACCGCAGTATTACCCCGCAGGCCGTTTATGAGCGCGATATGAACTGGCTGCGGGAGTGCGATATCTTTATCGCCGAGGTGTCCGGCTCCTCGTTCGGACTGGGGTTCGAGACCGGCTATCTGTTGGGGTCGAGTGAAAAGAAGGTGGTGCTGTTCTACCGCCGCGATGCCGCGCCCCGCATCTCTCTGCTCATCACCGGGAATACTCACCCCAACTGCCGTCTGGCGCCGTACTCCGAGCCGGAGGAAATCGAGGTGCAACTGCGCAGTACAATGGGTGCCTGACGTGTATGCCACCAACCTCAGAACTCCTGAGGTCGTGGAATTTGCAGTGAGCCCGGAGGTGCGGCAGGCGGTGCTCGCCTGCCCCACCTGCGAAGCTCTCGCCATGTTCCCAGGCCACCCGACCGCGGCTCTCTGGAAATTGCTCGTAAGCTGTACTATATTTCAATACCTCGATCCGGCCACGGGGCGCAGTTGCGTGGGGAAGGAGCGCGTGGGCGTCTCGACCCGCTCGGCCGGCCGTTCCAGCACCAGAGAGCGGAGCCCGGGCATCGCGCCGGCGGCGGGCCGTTGGCCCTTTTCTCCTACCGGCAGTTGGCCAGTCGTCAGATTCTTCAGGCCGAACAGCGCCAGCTCGAAGCGGTCCTTTACGCCCACCTTCTGGAACAGGCGGGAAAGGTAAACCTTTACGGTGCCTTCCGAGATCATCAAGGTTGTGGCGATCTCTTTGTTTTTCAATCCCTGCGAAAGCAGGCTGACCAGTTGCCCTTCGCGCTGCGTCAGGGCAACCCGGCGCGCACACAGGAAACTGTCGGTGAGGGCCTTTTCGAACCACAGTTCGCCCATCTGCACCTTTTGAAGGCATTTCACTTGCAGATCCGTCGGCAACGTCTTGCGCAGGATTCCACGGACGCCCAGCCCCATCGCCTGAAACGCCAACTCCGTGGAAATGGAGTTGACCCAAAGGACGATCTTGGAATGCATCATGGCGTGCTTCATATCGCTCAGCACGGCGAAGGTGATCTCGGGCGTCAGATCCATCAGGACCAGGTCGGGCGAACCCTGCGACATCTGTTCCATCAGGCCGCTCACCGTACCGCAAGTCGGCAGCAGTTCGAAACCCTCAACTTGACGAAGTACCGATTCGAGACCTTTCGCCAGGATCGGCTCGTCGCTATAAAGAAGAATTCGCGTCATATTCTCCACCTTTCCAGCTAGCCAGCCTGCCAATTGGCGGCTATGATTTCGGGGAATTATTTGTTCTCCATTCCCGGAGTGTTGCTATAGTTGTTCATACGTATTTTGCAATCATTTACTTCGGTTGTCAATAACATTTTCCTGAAAATGCGCATAAATTAGCCGGATTATTCGGGGCATCTGTCGTTAAATTAATGGTGAATTTATGTTCTGTAGAATTAAATAAACCATATTTATCAGTGATTTACAGAGATTAATGAAGTGCGGAATATCGTCGAAAGCCGGTCGAAAAATAATATAATATACGTGGCTATTAACCATATCGCAGTAATCTATCGATAATTGCCGGATACCCTAAAATGCGTTTCTGCTCCATTTTTTCCCTCCAAAAACCCCACCCCCATGCCGCTAGTTTCGCTAATAACCTTCGGGAATATGCGGCTATAGCCCATTTACGATATTGATAGCGAGGCATTTGCGGGCCTAAACTCGCCTTGACGTGGTAAGAAATGAAAAATATCAACAGGCGTGAGAGTCCGCGTATCGATATCAAGCTGCGGTGCCACGTCATGTCGCCCGCACTGTGGGTGCGCGCGGCAATGTTCACGGAAAACATCAGCCGCAGCGGGGTCCTGGTCGCCTGGTGCGGAGACGGCGTTCGAATCCCCATGCCCGTTCTTGGCCAGATCGTAACCGTTGAAATCGAATTGCCCGCCAATCACGGCTTCGGGCAAAAATGCATTCATTGTCAAGGTGCGGTCACTCGCATTGCCGGTGAAGCGAGCGACGGCCCACGCATCGCCCTACGCGTGAACTACATGGATTTCCGGTCTTTCCACGACAAACTCCGTGTTCTGGAGGCTCTGCAGCCCATGGCCAGTTCCTGGATGGCGTGACCCAAATGGAAGCCCAACGCTCCCAATTCGCGATCAAGTTCCTGCCCTCGCTGACAGACTTCGCCTTCCTCATGCCCATCGCTTTTCTCTTCGGGCGCATGGATGGCGTGCAAACCCTGCTCGGCGACTGCGATACCGGCTGGCACATCCGCACGGGCGACTGGATGGTGGCCAACCGCCTGATCCCCACCCACGACGTCTTCTCCTTCTCCAAGCCGAATGGCGTCTGGTTCGCGTGGGAGTGGCTGTCCGACCTGGTATTCGCCGGCCTGAATCACCTGGGCGGCCTGCGCGCCGTGGTTCTGCTGAGCCTGCTGCTGCTGTCGGTCACCTTCACGGTGCTTTTCCGCCTGGTGCGGCGGCACTGCAATCCGGTGGTGGCCATCGCCATCACCATAGTGGCGGCGGCTGCCTCCTCGGTTCATTGGCTGGCGCGCCCGCACCTATTCACGCTGCTCTTTCTGGTGGTGTTCCTTTTCGTTCTGGAACGGGTACGCGAAGGCCAACCGCGTATCGCCGGCATTCCGTATTTTGTTCTCTTGCCGCTCGGTACCGTTCTGTGGACCAATCTGCACGGCGGCTTCATCGCCGGTATTGTGGTGGTGGGCGCCTACGGCGTGGGCGAGACTCTGAAGATCGCCTTCTCGGCCGACTCCGCCGTGCGCCGGGCCGCCTGGCGCGCCGCCACCGCCTACTTCGGCACCGCCCTGGCCTGTCTGGCCGCGAGCCTGGTGAATCCTTATACCTGGCGCCTGCACGTGCATCTCTTTCAGTATTTGCGCGACCCGTATGCCTCCCAGCACATCTCCGAGTTCTTCTCCCTGAGCTTCCACCATCCGGCGGCGATCTTCTTTGAAACCCTGCTGCTATTGAGCGCCGCGTCGGTTTTCTGGTACGCCTCCGAAGGCCGCTTCACCGAGTCCGTGCTGCTTCTGCTGTGGGGGCACGCCGGCCTGTTGGCCGCGCGCAACATTCCTCTCTTTGCGATTGTTTCGGCGCCTCTGGTTGGCGCCGCGGTGCAGGCTTGGTTAACGCGCCTGCCGCACCTGGAAGTGGCCGGCTGGCTGCGCCGGGCCGGCGCGCGCTTTAACGATATCGTGGCGCGGACCGGCGGCACCGACGCTCTTCCCCGCTGGCACCTGGTGAGCGCCGCGGGCTTCGCGATAGTGGCCGCCTTGCTGTTCGCGCCCTCACCGCCCAAGCGGTTCCGCGCGGAATTCGATCCCAAATCGTACCCGGCCGGCGCCATCGAAGTGCTGCGCCGCGATCCTTCAGCCCGCGTCTTCACACATGACGAGTGGGGCGACTACCTCATCTGGCGCCTGTATCCCGCCGGCAAGGTCTTCGTGGACGGCCGCAGCGATTTTTACGGCGCCGATTTTGAAAACAAATACATCGATGTCCTGAACGTCAAGAGCGACTGGGAGAAGATCCTCGGCGGCTTCGGCGTCAACACCATTTTATTGCCCCCCAGTGCGCCGCTTTCCGGCGTGCTCCAAGAAAGCAGCCGCTGGCGCGTCGTTTATGACGATGGCGTCGCGCTGATCTTCCGGTCCGTTCCAAAGACCGCGGGCAAAACACCTTCCGTCTCTATTCTTGGGGGCGGAGCAGGCCGTGATCGCGAGGTCACGAGAACTTCGGCAAGTGATCGAGCGATCACAGAAATTCTAACTTTTAGGAGCGAACCACAATGACGTTTTTACGCAGTTTCTGGAACGACGAACAGGGGCAGGACCTCATCGAGTATACCCTGCTCATGGCGTTCGTGGCGCTGGCTTCGGCGGCCCTTTTTCTGGGCGCCGGCGGCAACATCAGCAAGATCTGGACCACGACCAACAACCAATTGGCCAACGCTGCCGGTCAGTTGCCAAGCTAGTCTTCCGGGTGGGAGCATGCCGGCGTTCACGTGACGGCATGCTCCCACGCGGTGTTTTTTTGGGTTTCGCATTACGGTGCCCAGGCCCAATGTCGGCAACACAATCAACCAACCGAGGCCGTAACGTGCCGGTATCCCCGGATCGGGGAACACGTTGCGGCCTCAAAGCTCCGCCGCCGTGCGAAACAGGCGATGGCAGCCGGAGAAGGTCCGGGTAAGCGAGACGGGGAATCGTTATGAATAAGAGATTCGCAGGGGTTCTGATGTTCGCGTTTGTGGTGGCGGCCGCCGGCGGCCTCATCACATACCGGTCCCTGATGGGCCGGCCGGAACCGGCCAAGGCAGCCGCTCCGTCGGTCCAGATCGTGTTAGCCGCCAAAGACCTGCAAGTGGGATCGGTGCTGAAGGATGGCGACATTCAGATGGGCGATTGGGCCGGAGCGGTCCCCCCGGGCGCCACCAACAAGCTCGAGGATCTCAAGGGCAGAGGCGTTATCACTCCCATCTACGCCAAGGAGCCGATCATCGAATCGCGGCTGGCTCCCAAGGGCGCTGGCGGCGGATTGGCCGCCATGATTCCCCACGGCATGCGCGCTTTTGCCGTCCAGGTAAACGAAATCGTCGGCGTGGCGGGATTCGTTACCGCCGGGTCGCACGTCGATCTGCTGATTCAGGGCAATGCTCCCGGTGGCAACGGCAATCTCGGCACACTCGCCAAGACGCTGATCCAGAATCTCGAGGTGCTTTCCGCCGGACAGGACTTCAAGAAGGATCCGGAAGGTAAGCCGGTGCCAGTGCCGGTAGTGACCGTCCTTGTGACGCCGGAGCAGGCTGAAGTACTCAGCCTGGCCAGCAGCCAGACGACCATCCGGATGACGTTGCGCAATCCGCTGGATCACGATATCGCCAAAACACCGGGCACGGCCATGAAGTTCGTATGGGGCGGCGCGGGAAACCTGAAGATCTCGCCCACCGACGATGCCGCAGCGCCGGCGCCGCGGCTGCTCACGCCGCCCAGGGAAACGAAGGAGACGGCGGCACAAGCTCCCAAGAAGGATCCGCCCTTCGTGATGGAGATTCTCTCGGGTACCACGCGATCCGAAGCCAAGTTTGAAAAATCGGGGGGGGGTAAATAAGTGTTGAGAACAGCGTTTTTCGCGCGAAATCTGTCGGCTGCGGTGTGCGCCGTGTGGCTGCTGACGACGCCGCTGCGGGCCGTGGAACCGATAACGCCCGCCGAACAGAAAGCCGCTGCCACGCAGGACGCTGTCTCCAAACCGGCCGCTCCCGGCGTAGTCGGTCAGTTGATTGTGACGGTAGGCAAGTCTCTGATCATCGACAGTCCCATGGCCATCAAGCGGCTCGCCTTCGCCAACGGGACCATGGTGGACGCGCAGGCGATCGGTCCCAAAGAAGTTCTGCTCAACGGAAAAGCTCCGGGTGAAACCTCGCTGACCATCTGGCAGGAAGACGGCACCCGCCTGATCTACGATATGACCGTCCGCGTGAGCCCGCAGCGTCTGAACGCCGTGCGCGAGCAGATTGCCCGCGACTATCCCGACGCCGACGTCAATGTGACTTTCGACAACGACTTTGCCTTCGTGCGCGGCACCGTGAAGAATATCACCGCCGCCGAACGGATCATGGCGATCGTTGGCACGATGTCGAAAGCCGTCAATCTGCTCCAGGTGGAAGTGCCTCCCGTGGAACCGCAGATCCTGCTCAAAGTGCGCTTCGCCAACGTGGATCGCAGCACCGCCCTACAACTGGGCGTCAACTTCGCGTCCTCGGCCTTCAATCAGACGACTGCCCTTGGAACCGGGTCCAGCATTCTTAGTTCCGCCGGCAGCACCCTCGCCTCCAGCGCCCTCGGCACGGCCGTTAATATTTTCGCCCTGCGTTCCGATATCAACCTGCTCGCGGAAATTACGGCGCTTGAAAGCAAAAACCTGCTGGAGATCCTGGCTGAGCCCAACCTGCTCACCTACAGTGGCACACGCGCCAGCTTTAACGCCGGCGGCGAGTTCCCGTACCTCACTCCTCAGCCCACGGCGGGCGGTGTTGCCTTCACCGTCACGTTCAAGCAATGGGGCGTCATCCTCGACTTCCTGCCGCGGGTGACTCCCCAGGGCACCATCCATATGCAAGTGAGCCCGGAAGTGAGCGCGCTGGACTATTCCCAAGCTGTGACCATAGATGGCACCGCGGTCCCCGGCCTGACGGTGCAAAAGGTCTCCACCGAAGTCGATCTGGAAAGCGGGCAGACGTTTATCATTGCCGGTCTGCTGAACAAACAGATCACCGAGGCCTTCAACAAAATCCCGTTCCTCGGGGACATTCCCATCCTGGGCAAGCTCTTTCAGAGCAAAACCGTCAACAAAAGCAACTCCGAGCTGCTCATTATCATCACGCCCGAAATCGTGCGCCCCATCCCCTCCCAGCAGCCCGTTCCGGAGCTGAAGTGGACCGTGCCTTTCATGACTGACAACAGCCAGTTCCCGATGCGGCAACCTGGCATGGATTCCACCGGTCCGGTACCCGTGCACCCGCCCGTCCAGGCCCTGCCTCTGGAACAACTGATTCAGCAGCAGAAGCTGATACAGGCTGCCCCGATCCAGACACCATTGACCACCGCCTCACCGGCAGCACCCGCGCCCGCACCAGCCGCCGGCGGCGGAGGAGGAGCGGGGAACGGCCAGTAAGCCGCATCCCCGGGAGCCCCTATGTATCCGCTGACCATCGGATTGGCAATCGAAAACCGCGACCTCTGGGAACAGGCCCAGTCGTGCCTTGCCGATTTGCCGTTCCGCATCATTGTCGAGCATCAGGACATCGGCGACGTGAGCAATTTCCTCGACCGCCTGGAACGCATGCGGCCGGATGTCGTGCTGATCGACATTAGCGGTTGGCGCGAACCTCTGGAGGGATTGGTAACGTCCATTCGAGGCGCTATCGGCGATCCCATGATCATCGCCTTGAACACCACTGCCGACCCGGACGCGATTCTGGCTTCGATGCGCGCCGGTATTAACGAATATCTGTACCCGCCGTTACGGGACCCGCTGCGGCGCGCGCTCGAAAAGCGCTCCGCGGAGCGCAGCCGAAGGCGGGATGCCGG
>PLRZ01000182.1:17785-35354 GCA_003164075.1 Bryobacterales bacterium
ACCAAAACCAAGTCGGTGTATTCCATCCTGGACGCAGTCAACAATCTGCACCGCCTCGACATCCACTACTGGAAGGCGCTGGTCTCAAACGGAATTCCGGGAGTGGAAATCGTTGCCGCGCCGCTGGCCCTGGCTTCCAAACAACAGATCAAAGACGACCAGGTGCGTCATGTGTTGGGATTTGCCCGTCCCCACTACGACTGGACCCTGGTGGACCTGGGACGCAGCCTGAGCCATATCGCCATGGCGGCGCTGGAGGAAATCGACGAGGCCTGCCTGGTGACCACGCTGGAAGTGCCCGCGCTGCACCAGTCCAAACAGATCATTCAGACGCTGATCGACAGCGGGTATGGAAAGAATAAAATCCGTCTCATTCTGAACCGGGCTCCCAAACGGCTCGACATCACCCCTGGCGAACTGGAAAAAATGCTGGGAGTGCCCATTTTCGCCATGATCCCGAACGACTATCCGGAGTTGTACGAAACCTACGCGGAGGGCCGGATGCTCAACCGCAACTCCGATCTCGGCAAACAGATTGCCAAGCTGGCCATCAAGCTCGCCAGTCTGGAAGTGGAAGACAAGTCCTCTAAGAAGCGATTCGTATTTTTTGGCTAAAAAGGATAATCAAATGGCTGCACCGCTGGAGAGTATGCACAGATCGAACGAACGCGAGACCGGCTGGGTAAACCGCCTTTTCACGAAGGAAGGGTACACCCCGGAATACCAGGAGCTGAAATTCACGCTCCACCGCAAACTGTTGGATCGCATCAACCTGGAAGCCCTGTCCTCCATGGCCGGCGAGCGGGTGCGCGCGGAAATCCGCGCCGCCGTCGCCAAGTTGGTGGAGGAAGAGAAAACCCCGCTCTCTCTGGTGGAAAAAGACCGCGTCATCGAGGAAATCCTGGATGAGGTCTTCGGACTCGGCCCCCTGGAGCCGCTCCTGCAGGATCCCACCATCAGCGACATTCTGGTGACCACTCCGAAGCTGGTCTACGTGGAGCGCGGCGGCAAACTGTACCGCACGCCGGTGGAGTTTAAAGACGACGCCCATCTGCTGCGCATCATTGAAAAAGTGGTTTCGCGCGTGGGCCGCCGCGTGGATGAATCCTCGCCCCTGGTGGACGCCCGCCTTCCCGATGGCTCGCGCGTCAATGCCGCCATCCCGCCGGTAGCCGTGGATGGACCGCTGCTCTCCATCCGCCGTTTCGGCCGCCATGCGATGAAAGGCGAAGATCTGGTGGCCAAGCTGGCCATGACCGAGGGCATGCTGGACCTGCTCAAAGCCTGCGTCAGGGCGCGCCTCAACATCCTGATCTCCGGCGGTACCGGTTCCGGTAAGACTACCCTGCTCAACGCCATTTCTTCCTATATCCCCGAAGACGAACGCATCGTGACCATCGAAGACGCCGCCGAATTGCGGCTCCAGCAGACCCACGTGGCGCGCATGGAGACGCGGCCGCCCAACGTGGAAGGCGTGGGCGCCATCCAGATCCGCCAGCTTGTCATTAACGCTCTCCGTATGCGCCCCGACCGCATCATCGTCGGTGAAGTCCGGGCGGAAGAGGCCCTCGATATGTTGCAGGCCATGAACACCGGTCACGATGGATCGCTCACCACGCTTCACGCCAATACCCCGCGCGACGGTCTGGGCCGTCTTGAAGTGATGGTGGGCATGGCCAATTCCAACATGGGTATTCGCTCCATCCGGCAGCAGATTGCGTCCGCCGTGGACCTGTTCATCCAGACCTCGCGTTTCAGCGACGGTACCCGCCGCATCACCCACATCACCGAAGTGGTCGGCATGGAGCAGGACATCATCACCCTGCAGGATATTTTCCTGTTTGAAAAGACGGGCATCTCGGAAACCGGCAAAGTGCGGGGAAGATTCCGCGCCACCGGCATCCGGCCCAAATTCTACGAACGGCTGAAGTCGTGCGGCATCGTGCTGCCCACCCAGCTTTTCCAGACGGTAGTAGAGATCAACTGAAATGCTTGTTGCGGCTTTGGTATCCGCGGTGGTCATCTTCGCGCTGGCGCTTGTGGCAACCAGCGTCGGCTGGAAGTTTTATGACGCGCGGCGAAAAAAGCAGGTCTCGGACATGTTGCAGACCGCCTCCGGAGAGCCGGCCGTTCAAGTCACCAACCTGTTGAAGGACATCGACCCCGACCAGCCTACCGGATTCAAGGCCCTGCTGACCAAGCTGCAGTTCCAGCGCCACGCCCAGGAACAGATTCAGCAGGCCGGCTTGGACTGGTCGCCCAGCCGCCTGTTGATCGCCATGGGCCTGGCCATGATTCCCGGTCTGGGGATCGGCGCATGGACCGGGATCCTGCTGAACGGCGCCACCAGCGCCGTGGTCTTCGCGCTGATTACCGGCATGATCCCGTACCTGATTGTCCGCCACAAGCGGAGCGCGCGGCTGAACAAGCTGGAAGCACAATTTCCCGACGCGCTGGACTTTCTGTCGCGCTCCATGCGCGCCGGCCATGCGTTCTCCATCAGTCTGGAGATGATCGGCGAGGAAATGGCCGACCCGCTGGGCCAGGAATTCCGCGCGCTCTTCAACGAGCAGAACCTGGGCGCCCCGCTCGACATCGCTCTCCGCAACTTCACTCTGCGGGTGCCCCTGCTCGACGTGCGCTTCTTCACTTCCTCGGTGCTGCTGCAGAAACAGACAGGCGGCAACCTGAGCGAAATTCTTTCGCGCCTGGCCTATGTGATTCGCGAGCGATTCCGCCTGAAGGGCCAGGTGAAGGCGGCCAGCGCGCACGGACGCTTGACCGCCACGATTCTGGCGCTGCTGCCGGTGGCCACCATGCTCTGCCTGCTGGTGGTGGCTCCTGGCTACCTGCAGGGCATGGCGGCCGACAGCGATGGCAAATGGATGATCGGCGGCGCCATTTTCGCCCAGATCCTGGGTAATTTCTGTATCAAGAAAATCATCAACATCAAGGTGTGAACATGGCAAGCCCGATGCTATTTTCGATTTGCACGTTCCTGATGCTGATGGTGGCCATCACCGGAATCGGTTACCGCATTTTTTACAAACCTGGCAAGTTTCTGAAACAGCTCGGCAACCCGGTCATCACCGAGCATCTGGACACCGTGCTGGACGACAATTCCGAGCCCCAGGCCAGCACCATCGTCACGGTGCTCCGCCAGATCGGGGCCAAGGTGCCCTCTTCGGAGTTGGAAATCGCCACCTTGCGCACCAACCTGATCCGCGGCGGCTTCCGTTCCGAGAATGCGGTCCCGGTCTTTTTCGGCCTGCGCATCGTGGCAACTATGGGGATGCTGTTCCTGGTGATTCTGCTGGAACCGAGGATGCCTCCCAACCCGGTGCTGAAAATTGCGCTGATGGTCTCGGGCTGCTCCTGCGGCTGGATTCTCCCGCGTTTCCTGCTGGAGAAAAAAGTGGCCGCGAGGCAGGAGATTCTGCGCCTCTCGCTGCCCGACGCCCTCGATCTGATGGTGGTTTCCGTGGAGGCCGGACTGGGCCTCGACCAAGCCATTCAACACGTGGCCAAGGAACTACAAGTGAGCCACCCGCAACTCAGCGAAGAGATGTCCCTGGTGATGCTGGAGATGCGCGCAGGCAAGCGCCGTTCCGATGCCCTGCGCAATTTCGCCGAACGCACCGGAGAGGACGAAATCCGCAAGCTGGTGGCCATCCTCATCCAAAACGACCGCTTCGGCACCAGCATGGGTGAGTCCCTGCGGACCCACTCCGACTATATGCGCATCGCCCGCCGCCAGCAAGCCGAGGAGCGCGCCGGCAAAGTGGGCGTCAAGCTGGTGTTCCCTATTTTCTTTTTCATATTGCCGTCGATGATGATTGTCGCGGCCGGCCCGGGCATCCTACAGATATTTAAATATCTGTTCCCGATGATGAGCCACGTTGGTGGTGGTTAAGACAAGCGAAAGGAAAGCAAACGATGAGCGAAACTTTGATACAGGCTGCAATTTGGTTGGGTGCCGGCGGCACTCTATTTATCTTCCTGAAGCGGCGCCGGTCCCGCCGCATGTCCCGGTAGTTCACCGCGGCGCAGGCTTGACCAGTGCCCTTTTTATCGGGGGCACGAGAACCATTTCCATGAAAGGAGAATCGTATGAATGTCGCGGTTCAAGGCGCGATTTGGATGGGGGCGGGCGTGACCCTCGTCATGTTGTTGTCCCGCCGGCGAAAGCGCCGGGTGCTTCGCTAGCGATGCCGTAATGGGGCTGGAGCATTCAAGCGATGCTTCCAGCCCTCGCTTTTCTTTTGACATGACTATCGAGATTCTTGCCGGCAAACAGAATTCGGATGGTGGTTGGCCCTACGTGCGTGGAGCTTCGTGGACCGAGCCCACGGTGTATTCCCTTCTGGCCATGCTGGCGGCGGGAGAGAATGAGCGTGCCGCGCGCGGCCTCCAATGGCTCCGCCGCGTGGAGCGGCCGGACGGCGGCTTTCCTCCGCAGGCCAACGTGGAGGAAAGCAGTTGGGTGACGGCCCTGGTGGCGCTGTTGCCGCCAGGGCAGCTCGGCGTGGCGGCCCATGAGCGCGCCATCCGATGGTTGTTGAGCACCACCGGCACTGAAACCACCGCGGTGTACCGCTTGCGCCAATGGCTGCTGGGCAACCACCCTCCACCGGAACAGGCCTTTTCCGGCTGGCCCTGGACACCCGGCGCCGCCGCTTGGGTAGGCCCCACATCCCTGGCAATTCTGGCGCTCGAAAAGGAAGCCCGGCGGAGGCCGTCGGCGGAAATCGGACGCCGCATCGCGCAAGGACGCCAATTTCTGGTGACGCGCACTTGTCACGAGGGCGGATGGAATCATGGCGCGCCGCGAGCCCTGGGATACGAGTCGGGACCCTACCCGGAAACCACCGGCATGGCCCTGGCCGCCTTGCGTGGCGTCCATACTCCCGAGGTGGCGCGCGCCATCGGCATGGCCCACCGCTTCCTGGCCGACTGCCGCTCGGCCGATGCCATCAACTGGTTGCGCCTCGGTTTGATGGCGCACGGCGGTATGCCGGCCGACTACTGCCGTCCTGCCGGCGTGGAGTGCCGCACCCTGCCGGAAACGTCGCTCGCCATGCTGATCGGCGAGGTGCAGAAGGGACGCGACGTCCTCTGGGGATGACGATGAGGGACTTGCAAAACTCGGTGGTGCACCCGCTCCCTAACGGTCGCGGCTCTGCAACTGGCTTCGATTCAATGTGCTGTTTCCGGGCTGCGCGCGTCCGCAAGCGGTTTCTTCGAATTCCGCAGCTCCCTCCGATGACCGGGAAAATCACAAGACGCGAATTGCTGGCGGCCTCGGCTGCCGTGGCGGGCATGGCCAGCCTCTCATCCTGCAATCGGGAAGAGCCGCTGACGCCCTCGCGCGTCTCCATCGTACGTGCGCCAGCCTACGATCAACGAGTCTACGAAACCGTTCGCCTGCTTCTGGAGGAACACCGGGTGGATGTCCGCGGCCGCCACGTGGTGGTCAAACCGAACCTGGTGGAGTTCGAGCCAGAGAGCTTCATTAACACCAATCCGCTGCTGGTGCACGCCGCCCTGGAGGCATTCCGGGCTCGCGGCGCCGCCAGTGTCCGCATCGCCGAGGGCCCCGGCCATCGCCGCAATACGCTGGATCTTGCCGACGCCGCCGGCTATTTCAAGATTGTCCCCAATTTCGAAGATGTGTTTGTGGACCTGAACCTGGACGATGTGACGCGCGTTCGTCTGCCGCGCCAGTTCTCGCGGCTTGGCAAGCTGTACCTGCCCAACACCGCGCTGGGTGCGGGGCTGCTGGTTTCCATGCCAAAGATGAAGACGCACCACTGGGTGGGCGCCACGCTGGCCATGAAAAACCTCTTCGGACTGGTCCCCGGCGGCGTCTATGGGTGGCCCAAGAACGTGTTGCACTGGGCCGGCATCCAGGAGAGCATTGCCGATCTGCACGCCGCTTTTCCCCGCCAGTTTGCCATTGTCGATGGCATCGTAGGGATGCAAGGCAACGGTCCTATTCAGGGCACGGCCAAGTTTGCGGGCGTACTGGTAGCGGGCGGCGACCCCGTGGCAGTGGACGCCACCTGCTGCCGCATCATGCGCATCAATCCCTACCAGATCGGGTACTTGAGGCTGGCTACCGGGAGCGTGGACGCACAAATCTCCGAGCAGAATATTCGGCAATCGGGCGAAGCCATTTCCGCGGTGGCCACCCCGTTCGACCTGATTTCGGAATTTCAGTCGATTCGGTTAGAGAATAGTTAGATGCGACCGAAAACCAAATCCCGCGTGACCGCAGCGCCTGCCGCGCCGAAACCGGAGCATCCCGTAGTGGCTGCGCTCCGGCGGAGCCGTTGGCTCTACGTCCTGGTGTCGATGCTCCTGCTGGCCCCGTGCTATTGGCAGCCGCGCGTGCAGGCGGGCGATCTTTCCAGTCACATCTACAACGCCTGGCTGGCGCAGTTGATCGAGAGCGGCCACATCCAGGGGCTGGAAATCGCCCGTCAAACCACCAACATCCTGTTCGACCTGATGCTCAGCGGACTCTTTAAACTGGCGGGAGCGGAGGCGGCGCAGCGCATTTCCGTGTCGCTGTCGGTTTTGATTTTCATTTGGGGCGCCTTTGCCTTTGCTCAGGCAGTTTCCGGCCGCAAGCCCTGGCAGATCCTGCCCTGCATCGCCATGCTGGCCTATGGCTGGGTGTTTCATATGGGCTTCTTCAATTTTTATCTCAGCCTGGGGCTCTGTTTCTGGGCCCTGGCGCTGCTGTGGACGCCCACTTCGCGGCGCGTGGCCGCGGCTATTCCGATTCTGATACTGGCCTATCTGGCGCATGCGCTGCCGGTGGTCTGGGCCGCGGGCTTGGTGGGTTACCTCCTGGTGGCCGGCCGTCTGTCGGCCAGAGTTCGGGCATACGCGATCGCCGGTTCGCTGGCGGCAATGGTCATCCTGCACGCCGCGATCGCCGGGACCATGGTGACGAGCTGGTCCGCGCGTCAGATTACGCTCACCACCGGGCTCGACCAGGTCTGGGTCTTCGATGCCAAGTACTTCCTTGTGCTGGCCGGTCTGTTACTTGTCTGGGCCAGTCTGTTTCTGAATCTCATCCGCCTCAGCAGCGCCCGCCAAGTGGCGTCGAGCATGGCTTTCCAGCTTTGCGCGATCAGTGCCGCGGCGGTCTTCATTCTGCCCACCATGGTGCTGTTCCCGGGCTTCCACCATGCCCTGGTCTACATCGCCGAGCGCATGTCTTTGGGCGTGGGAATCTGCGTATGCGCGCTGCTGGCGTGCGCGCGTCCGCGCCGGTTCGAGCGGGGAGCGCTGGTAGCGATCGCGCTGCTCTTCTTCGGCTTCCTGTACCGCGATGAGCGCGCGCTGAACTCTTTCGAAGACCGCATGCAGGACACCGTGGCCGCGCTGCCGCCGGGGCAGCGGGTGATCAGCGCCATCGACGACCCGGATCTGCGGGTCAACGCATTGGCCCACGTCATCGACCGTGTCTGCATCGGCCATTGTTATAGCTATGCCAACTATGAGCCCTCCACGGCGCAGTTCCGCATCCGCGCCGAAAAGGCGAATCCATATGTGGCCCACACGTATGACGATTCGTGGATGATGCAGGTGGGCATCTACGTGGTAAAGGAACGCGACCTGCCGCTGTATCAGGTGGATCTGGATGCCGGCGGGCGGATGCTGGTGAAGAGTCTGCGTGCCGGAGTCCCATGCGGGGCTACCACGTGGAATGTACTGGGGGATCTTTTGTGAGCCTACGTCGCATTGTCGGAGAAGCGGCTCTATTGATAGCGATGGCGCTGACCGCGTCGTGGCTGTTCAGGAGCTGATCGCGTGCGCTGTTGTGGGGCGGGCAATCCTGCCTGCAACCGCCTTGCAGCCGGAGTGCCGCGCGGTGCGCGGTCCATGGGAGTCTGAAACTGCGGATCGGGCTGACGAGGGGTCAACAGCTTACGAGCAGTTTCCAGAGTGTCAGGGTCGGGTGGACTGGGAACATGGCGAGAGATCCGATCCGAGGTGGGGCAGGCGGTGCTCGCCTGCCGGTCGGCCCGCGCTGAACCGAGCCGGCTGCCCAAACAGAATAGAAGGCAGGCGCGCACCGCCTGCCCCACCTCGGGGAGTCATCCCAGGTCTGACAGAGAATCGAGAACTTGCGAGCAGTTTCTGGAGAGGCGGCTTCTCAGGTCGTGCTACGAAAGAGCCGTGCAACGCTCCCTGACCTTCGCGGCTCGGTATGCAGCCTCAGTCCGAGACGTGTATTCCGCGAGACTCAATCGAACGCCTTCCCAGAGGGCTCTGTCCATGATTGCCCGCCCCGCTACCGCACCATCGGACCGGGCGACGCCAGCAGCACCATCAGGTTCCACACCACCAGCCCGCCATACCAGTACGAGACCCAGCGGATCAGATGATTCTTCTTGTAATAAATGCACAGGGCGCCCAAGCCCAGTGACAGGACCTTGGAAATCATTACGCCGAAAGCCGGCCCGGCGTACATCAACATACGGATGAACGGGCTGGCTTCCTTTGCTCCCAGTTTGAAACCCACCAGCGTGGTCAGGAGGTCCAACAACTGCAGGTAGATAAATATGTAGGTGATGGCCATCAGCGGCTTCCGGTTATTGTTATCGGCATTCTCCAAAAATAGTTTAACCGCAGACCCTCGAAAGATAGCGGCCGCAAATGTACCCTTCGTACTACTTCAGGCAGCTCCACCCAGTACAAAACAAACAATTTAAGAGATCCGGTTCTATTACCGGAAATCGTTTCCGGCGTTCTGCTAAATTGGAGCAGTGACACCAACCGCCGTGGAAGCATTTCTGCTTCTGGAATCTACCGGCCGGCGCTTCCCTTTGGCCACTGGCCAATCGTGGGCGATTGGCCGCGGCGACGGCTGCGCGATCATGCTGGATAGCCGCTCGGTCTCCCGCCTGCACGCGCTGATCCAGCGCAAAGACGGTGGTGAGTACTCGCTGGTGGACTTGGGCAGCCGCAACGGTTCCTTCATCAATGCCCGGCGCGTGAGCCTGCCGTTGCTTCTGAACGACAAGGACCGGCTGGTTTTCGGCGACCAGGAATTGATCTTCCGCAATCCGCTGGCCTCCAACTCGAATTTCGGGGAGCGTGAGATCACCACGCGCAATATGCCCACCACCGCGCTGCATACCCACAGCCTGACTACCATCGTAGTGGTGGATATCCGCGACTTCACGCCACTGGCGCGCCAGGTTCCGGAGGCGCTGCTGTCGCAGACCATCGGTACCTGGTTTCTGCGTTCCGGCCAGATCAGCCAGCGATTGGGGAGTTGGGCGCAAAAATATATCGGCGACGCGGTGATGGCCGTGTGGGTGCACGATCGCGTCGAGAGCATCGGCGTCGACCTGGTGCGCGCGCTCCGCGCCATCAGCGAGATCAACGCCGCCACTGCGGAGATCAGCCGCACGCTTCCGCTGCCCGCGCCACTGCGGATTGGGGCGGGAGTGAACACCGGTCCGGCGATTGTCGGCGGGTCGGAGTACACGGCGCTGGGCGACACGGTGAACGCGGCGTTCCGTCTGGAGGCCGCCACCAAGCAGATCGGCTTCGGGGTAGCTCTGGGCGAGCGGACTTTCGCGGAACTGGGGCTGGCACAGGACGGTCCGTTCTCCCGCCGCGAAGTGGAATTGAAGGGCTACGACGGTCCCAGCACTGCATGGGGAATCTCCTTCGAATCGCTCTTCGAATTTCTGCGGACGCGGACGGATCCGTAGGGGGGATTGTTTGACGGGCGAATGGGGCGTTGCTACCGTGGGACCAACACCACGACCCAAAGGAGACACGGGGCATGACCGGAATCCAGTTCGTGACCGATGAGAAGGGCCGCAAGGTGGCCGTTCAAATCGATCTGAAAAAACACGGCGCAAGATTGGAAGATTTTTGGGACGGGCTGCTTTCGGAATCGCGTCGCAAAGAAAAGGGAATACCGCTTGAAAAAATCAAAGCGGACCTCGTCAAGCGCGGTCGCTTGCGTGGGTAATTATTCCGTCGAGATAAAGCCGTTGGCACGGAAGGAACTCGAAGCGTTGACGGATGGCGTATTGGCCCGCGTCGTCAGGAAAATCGAGTCATTGGGCCACGTGCCGCGGCCGACGGGGTGCAAGAAGCTGAAGGGCTACACAGATCAGTGGCGTGTCCGGGTGGGTGACTGGCGTGTGGTGTACATCATCGACGACACGGCGAAGCTCGTCAGTGTCACGCGCATTGCACACCGGCGCGAGGTGTACGAACGATGAGCGCCGCGCGCTGCGTGAACGCCGACGATGCGCCTGCCGGGGCCGTCCGCTCCCCGGCGCGAAGNNGTTCCTGCGCACGAGGACGAATCGGTAAGGCGGTTTACTCCTTCTTAAAATTGCGCTCCCTGCAATTTTGGGGCGCCGTTTTCTCCGGGGCGGGGCGGTTTCAGGCTATGCACACGTGTCGCTCTCAGTGATCGGGAGTGGTTGGTTGGCAGGGGACTGCAACGCTCCGAAGGTAATGAGGTTGCCGTTCCAGGTGGCACTCGCGGCAACGGCTTGAAACATCCGTAGTTGTCGGCATTCACGTCGGCTGCTCGAATGCCCACCGCCGCGCACAGGAAACTCGGTGCTCTCCGGTTGCGGCGGGTTGGATTATAGTGTCCCGGCGACGGGCAGGTTCTTTCTGCAGTCGCCAGCATGATGTTCATGATTATGCTGCCGTGTGTTTTTCGTTTGGCACATTGACCACGTTGTTGAGTGCGGTGTTAGCGCCCGCAACCGGAATCGAGTTAACCCAAACCCACTTGACGACCCCTGGCGAGAACGATTCCCCAAAAGGTCGTCATCATCTTGGAAATCTTTCAGATTTAGCGTCCATCTGGAAGGGATACGGCCAACGCTACGAACGCCCTTGAAATGTGATGCTTCCAGACGCAAAACGGCATGAGGCGCTCGCACCACGACGCCCCGAAGAATCTGTAAAATGACTTGAGGGTGTTGGGCGTGGCTATCAGGCGTAAGAAATACTACGATTCGTATCGGTACTCGGTACCGATTCCAGCCGTTCTCGGCAAGCATGGAGCACTCTCTATTCGCATTCACCGGCAACCGGATGGGTGGAGATGGGAGTTAACAGACGACGATTTCCCTTTCAGTAGCGGCACGAAGATCGGACTGGAAGACGCTAAATCGGAAGCTCAATACAGTCTGAATAAATGGCTTGTTCAAAAGGGTGAACCTGAACACTTCTTCAGTCTCAATCCCGATTCGTGGTTTGGGGTAGAGGACGAGAAGAGACTTGGTGAACGTGTCCGGCAAACCAACATGGGAACCAAGGCGAAGTGGTTTGGGAGGAAATCAAAATGAGAATACATCGCCTGTGGGCGATCTTTATCGTCATCGCTTGTGGAGTCCAGGCCCATGCACAGGATGAACGGCTACGTGATGGAAACTGGTGGAGAAGTATCACTGCTCCGTCGAAAGATGCCTACATGGTTGGCTTTTTTGATGGGATTATTTTGGGCGGGCAATTCTCGTGGTGGCATCTTGTAGGAAAAGACGGAACACTAGACGCTCGTGAAGCTGACAGAACGAAAGATTCTTTTGATACTTACTACAAGATGCTGAAGGGCACTACGAATGACCAATTTCGAGACGGACTGGACACGTTTTGTAGCGATTACAGGAACCGTCGAATCCCGATTGTACATGGGTTCTGGATAGTGCTCAACACCATTGCTGGTAAGCCGGAGAATGAACTTAACGTTATGATCGAAAATTTTAGAAAAAGTGCCGGACAATGAAGACGGATATCATAAACTCAGCGACATGAACAGAACGCCAAAGTTGAGTTCCAGCACAAACGGAAGGCGCAAGGCTATGAAAAAGGTGGAAGATTACGTCCCCTTGATCGAAGATGGGATTCCCGTTCCTGAACGAATCCCAACTGTCTACACCAGAAAAATAGTCGCTGGAGAATTGATGCGGATCGGCGAACAGATAAGGCCGGGGCAAAGTGTGGTTCTGCCAGCGGGATCAATTGGAAAGTTCTGGAAAATAGTCAAATCTCGTGGGCTTCTGACTGTCTGCTTCATAGGGCAATCCGACACGGAGGCAAGAGTCTGGGTGATGGCACCGGGCCAGCTTTGAGGTTTGTCCGCCAAGTTTCTGGAAGGCGATCCGGGAGAGGCAGCTGTCCCAAAAAGCAACGTCGGAAATGGTGTTTGCAACATTGATATGTCGTCTCGAAGAGCCACAAGAAGTCCGTCCCAATTCGATTTCATTTTCGTCCGGCGCGACCGGCAGGCAGAAGAACAGGCAGGTGAACGAGAACCCCCCGTGCGCCGTGATATACAATCCAATTGGCCGGCACCCGATGGCCAATGAGAGGCCCCATATGAAACGAAGAGACTTCATGCAAACTGCTGCCGCTGGCGCGTTCGCCACAGCGACGCCGGCCGCGCCCGCGCCGTCCAAAACGATCGGCCTGCAGGTGGACGCGGTCTCCTTTCTGGACGAAGGCGTCGAAAAGGCGCTCGACGAATTTCAGCGCGACGCCTATGTCAACACGCTCTTTGTCGCCACGTTTACTTATGGGCGCGGTATCGCCGGCAGGCAGACGCCGGGCCAGCCCCTGCCCGATCATGGCCGGCAGGAATATGACACCGCCGGCAACGCCAACGCATTCCACGGTGGCAGTTACACCCGCATCCACCCGCAGTATTATAAGGACACCGTCATCCAGGACTTTCGAGCGCCCGAGTTGGGCGACTACGACGTGCTGGAGGCCGTGATTCCAGCGGGCCGCCGGCGCGGCATGAAAACCATCTGCTGGTTTGAAGACGTCTGGCGGCGCGATATCCCTAACATCGAGCAGGCCCAGGAGAAGCAATTCGACGGCGGTAATTCCACCAACTTATGCTTCAACAACCCCAATTACCGCAACTGGCTGCTGGGCACGGTGGAAGACTACGCGCGCTCCTATGAGATCGACGGTATCATGTGGGGGTCGGAACGCCAGGGCGCGTTCGCGCAGGCCCTCGGCGCCGCTCATGAATCCGCGCCGCGCAATCCCGCCACCCTGGGCTGTTTCTGCCAGCACTGCGAGCGCAAAGCCAAAGACCGCGGCATCGACGTAGCGCGCGCCCGTGCCGGTTTCAAAGCTTTGGGCGATTTCACCACCGCGGCGCAACAGGGCAAGCGGCCAGTCGACGGGTATTACGTCGCGGTCTGGCGCCTGATGCTGCGCTATCCCGAGTTGTTGGCCTGGGAAATGCTGTGGACCGACAGCCTGCGCGAAACTTACTCCGCCATGTATAACAAGGTCAAGTCGGTGAAGCCTTCCATCGGCGTCGGCTGGCATATCTGGCACAATAACTCGTTCAGCCCGATTTATCGCGCCGAGCAGGACCTCTCGGAGCTGTCTCAGTACTCCGATTTCCTCAAAATGGTGATGTACCACAACTGCGGCGGCGAGCGGATGGCGACTTACATCGGCAGCGTGGGGCGCACGTTGTACGGCGACGTTCCTCACCAGGAACTGCTGGACTTCCACTACCGCGTGCTGGACTACAAGCAGGAGAAAAGCCTGGCTGAGATCCCTAAAGCCGGCTTTTCCGCCAACTATGTCTACGAAGAGGCGAAGCGCGCGCGCGAAGCCCTCAACGGCACGAAGACGCAGCTTTGGCCGGGGATCGATATCGACATCCCGACCGCCCTGACCAGCGCCCGCTGCACTCCCGACGGCACCAGGGAAGCCGTGCTAGCCGCCTTCCGCGCCGGGTCGGACGGCGTGCTGCTTTCACGTAAGTATTCCGAAATGAAACTCGCTAATTTGCGGGGCGCGGGAGCGGCTATCCGGGAACTGGGCTTGGCGTAGGCCTTCACTAAGTACGTCCATTCAGAAATACGATGACGTATTGTTGCCTGAACGCTCCCTTACGGTCGCGGCTCGGAACGAGGTCGCATACCGAGCCGGGCCCAGAGGGCATCGGCGTACTAAGGCAGGCGCTCAGGCTCCGATGATGTGGCGCAGACTCTCAGTCTGCCGCGTCGGCACTCTTGCCGGCGCTTGGTTTGGGCACTCTGTCACAGTCGCGATGAGGGCCGAAGTGAGCGAAAAGCGTTCCGTGACGGCAGAAACGCAAGAGCGCCGAGATGAGTCGCTGGCCCAGAGGGCGCCCCGCAGGCAGCAGCGGCCTCATGCGCCGGGCGTTTGACTTCTGTGGCGTGCTTCAGCAAGCTTTGCGTAGAGCATTGGATTGTTTCTCCGAGCCTCCTGACGCAGCGTCTCGAACTCGCGACGGCCTTCGCTCAGATAGCGGTCCACAAGGTCCCGATTCGCCACATAAAAAGTCAGGGCGCCGAAGATCTGCTCAAGCTCCAATGCCGGGAAGGACTCGGCAATTCCCTCAGGAGATTCTCCCCTCAGAAACGCGTGGACTACCGAGTCCAGAGAGATGCGGGTGCCTTCGATAAAGTAGCCCCCATTTCGGTACTCGACGTAATCCTTAGCCATGGCCTACCCCAAACTCCTTCTCACCAACCCCGCCAGCGCCGCGATAAAGCGTGGCGAGTCGTTCAACCCCGGCGCCATGCGGAAGTCCTCGATCCCCAATCCGCGCGCCTGCTCGCGATGCTCGATAGCGATCTCGTGCAGCGTCTCCACGTGGTCCGACACAAACGAAATCGGCACCACCACCACGTGCTTCCGATTCTCCGCCGCCAGACGCTTGATCGTTTCGTGCATCGAAGGCCGCAGCCACTTCGACGCGCCCACCTTGCTCTGATAGCACACGCACTTTCGCCCCGGCCATCCGCCGCGCTGCCACACCAGCTCCGCGGTGCGCTCGATCTGCCGCTGATACGGATCGCCCCGTTCCACCACCGCCACCGGCAGGCTGTGCGCGCTGAAGACGAAATCCGCGCCGGCCAAATCCTCCATCCCGGCAACCGTACCGTTGACCGTGTCGACCACCGCGTCCAGATACGCGGCGTCCTGGTGAAATTCTTCGATCGCGCGAACGCGCGGCGCCCATCCATTGGGATGGAATCTCCGCCGCCACTCGTTCAGACTGCTCCCCGTGGTGGTCTTGGAATACTGCGGATACATCGGCAGCAGCACCACTTCGTCCGGCCGATGGCGCTCCAGCAGACCGATCGCTTCCTCGGTGAACGGATGCCAGTAGCGCATCGCCACCACCACACGGGCGTCGTGATCCACGCGGAGCGCCGCTTCCAGCGCGGCTGCCTGCCGCGTGGTATGCTCCAGGATCGGGCTCCGGCCGCCGATTTCCGCATAGTGGTGCTGCACGTGGCGCGCGCGCGTGACGGAAATCAGCTTGGCCAGCGGCTGCCGTGCAATGCGGGCGAAGGGAAAATCGATGATGTCGGGGTCGCAAAACAGGTTGTAGAGGAACGGTTCGATGTTTTCCAACGAATCCGGCCCGCCCAATTGGAACAGCACCACCCCGAGTTTCAAAGCACCTCCCAATCCGGTGAGTTTACACTATTGAGTATGGGCTTTCGATTGGCCTTCGTATTTCTGGCGCTGGCTCCCTTCACGATTCGCGCACAGTCCCCCGCGTCGCCGTGCGGCGGTACGCCAGCTTACAACTCGTGCGAGCTGGTCTTCGAACTGAGCGATGCGGACGCCGCCAAACACCCCGATCCCTACCGCACGGCGGAACTCTCGGTCAACTTCCGTTCGCCGCGCCAACACAGCTATGTCCTGCCCGGATTCTGGGACGGCGGCCGCCGCATGGTGGTTCGCTTCTCGCCCGTGGAAGCGGGCCAATGGGACTACCTGGTGACCAGCAACATCAATACCTGGGACGGTCAGAAGGGCAATTTCACGGCCGCCGCTTCCGAGTCCAAGGGCTTCATCCATCCCGCGGCGCTGCACCATTGGGCCTATAGCGAAAAAGCCAACGGCCTCGATCAGGGCCACCTCTGGATGGGCGTCAGCGAGCCGCGCTTCGCTTTTCTGGATGACGCCGCTTTCCACGCGGTAGTCGACGCGCGCGCCGCCCAGAAATTCAACCATCTGCGCGGCCCCATCTTTGGCCAGGGCTCCGACCCCGCGCTCTTCCAAGGCCCCGACGTCCCCAACCTCGCCTTCTTCCAGCGCCTCGACCAGCGCGTCCGCTATCTCAACCAGAAGGGGCTCATCGCCGACCTGGTGCTGGTCCGCCGCCCCGGCGACCTGCTGCGCCTGGTCCCTTCGCAGGACCAACTCCGCCGCTTTGCCCGCTACATCGCCGGCCGCTACGCTGCCATGGACGTCACCTGGCAACTTGTGGAGGAGTTCGAAGGCGAGGTGGACGCCCGCGCTCTGTTGAAGGATTTCGGCGCCGCGTTGAAGCAGGCCGACCCTTATCTGCATCCGCGGACGGCTGGCGCGCGCGTCACTTCGGCGCCGCTATTGGACGATGGCTGGATGAATTTCGCCGCCTACGGTTCCCCCGACGATGCCGTGGCCGCCGTGGAGCACCAGCTCTTTCCGGTGCCGTTCGTCAGCCTGAGCGTCGGCCGCGAGGATAGCGGGGCGGGGAAGTCCGACCCCAACGATGTGGACGCCGCCACCTTTCGCCGCCGCTTGTGGAACGCCACCATGGACGGCGAATCCGTCACTTATGCCAATACCGGCTCCGGCGCGCAGTATACCGATTCTCCCGGCGCCAAACAGATGACCGTCTGGTACGACCTCCTGTCCGGCACGCGCTTCTGGGAGCTCGAGCCGTTTTTCGATGTGGATAACGGCCGCGGACTGGCGCTCGAAGGCGTCGAATACCTGATCTATATTGAGAAGCCGGGACCGCTCGAACTGATCGTCGCGAAGCACTCGTACGACGTTTTCTGGATCGACCCCGCTAATGGCGAGTCGGTCCGCAGGAAATTCAGCGGCGACCATTTCACCATGGAGCCGCCCGACCGCTCGCACGACTGGATCCTTCACGTGGTGCGCTTGTCGCACATGGAGGGTATGAATAAGTCGTATAAGTTCGAGTCGCGTGAGGACTCGGAAGGCAATCCGCTGCCCATCGCGATGCAGGAGATCGAGGCCAACACCGCCAAAGTGCCGTTCGTCATCGAACAGCCCACCGGCGATCTTTCGGTCTCCAAGCCGGTCGCGTTTTCCGCCAAACTCACCAGGGAAAGCCGCGCCACCCGCTCCATGATGTGGGTGTGGACCGGCGACGCTTCGGGCCAGGGACAGGGCTATCGCGTGCTGGCCACCAGCCAGAAGGGCACTTTCCCGCTGCCGGCCGGCCTCGCGGCGACTTATCCCGCGGTGATGCATCTCCGCCTGTACGGCATGAATGCCAATGGCAAGGTCTATGAAGTGGATGCCGGCTGTGGACTGAACCAGTGAGCCGCCTGATTCTGGCGGTGGATACCACCGGCGAATATGGCAGCCTGGCGCTGGTGCGCAGCGGAGAGCCGCGGGGCGGGGAACTGCTCGACGAGGTCGTGCTGCACGCTCCCAACGGTTTTGGGCAGGTGCTCTATGGGCATCTGGCGGAGCTGTTGGATCGCCATTCGCTGAAGCCTTGCGACATCGACTGTTTCGCCGCGGCGTCCGG
>PLRZ01000182.1:35384-36030 GCA_003164075.1 Bryobacterales bacterium
TACGGCGCGGTGTACGATGCCGCGGCGCGCCTGGTGACGCCCGAGGTTGTGGCGCCGTTTGCCCGGTGGATCGAGACGCTGCCCGCCGGCGAACTGGAATTCATTTGTTCCGGCTACACGCCTTCTCTCGCGGGCACGCGATTTGAACAGGCTCCGGTGCGGACCGCTCCGCGCGCGTTGGCGGGCGCGGTCGCTCATCTGGCATCGACGGCCGCGCCGCAGGATCCCGCCGCGCTCGATGCCAACTACGTGCGCCGGACGGACGCGGAACTGCTATGGAAGGAATGAAGGGCTTGTTAGTTCCCGTCGGAGAATAACGAACGTTCTCTTAGTTTGCAACTACTGGCTTACTAGCCCTGAGAAGCTTTGCCAGCCGCGACGATTTCTCTCGTGACTTTTCGACGCCCCGTCACGGGTCGTGGCGCAAACGCATGCTTGCGGTGAGGCCGCGCTGTGTTTACAAACTCGTGGGGCAGGCTTTAGCCTGCGGCGGGCTTCAGCCCGCCCTGCCCCGAGGTACTAAACCAACAGCATAGCGACACGGAAAACGGCCGTGGAACAACTGCACGTATCGGTGTTGCGGAGGGAGAAGGCGATCTCTCATCTCGCGCACGGCGTGAACGGGCTGAAGCCCTCCGCAGGCTGA
>PLRZ01000213.1:0-1066 GCA_003164075.1 Bryobacterales bacterium
ATCGCGGCCAATGTCGATTTGCGTGCGCGTCTTCTCGCCCTGGTTGCGGTCGAAGATGCGCAGCGGAATCTGCACGCCGAAGCCGATGTACCCGTCGAGCGGCGGATTGTGCGCGGCATCCACGCTGAAAGTGGGATCGGTAGAGCCGTTGGAGACCGCGAGTTGATGATCCACCCTCGCCTTATCGACGGCCTGCGCCGCGGCCTTCAGATCCGGCCGCGCGTCCATCGCCATGTCGCGGAATTCGTCCATGGGCATGATCCGGTCGGAGAATTCGAAGGGGCCGGTGACGTCGAACCGGTCCACCGGCGTGCGGTCGTTCACCAGTTGCAGCAGTTGGATCTTGGCGGTGCGCAGGTTGACCTGCGCCGTCTGATAGTCGGATTCGTACTGCACGCGCTGCAGTTCCAGGCGTTTCATGTCCACCAGGGCGATATCGCCGGCAGCCAGGCGGTCGCGGCCGATCGTCAACTCGCGGTCGAAGTACACCAGGTTGTCTTTGGCGAGCGCCAGAATGGCTTTGGCTTCGAGCGTCGAGACGAAGGCGCTGCGCAGGGTGAATGTCAGGGTCCGGATCAGGTCGGCCTGTTGCGATTCGCTGATGGCGGTCGCGCCCTCCGCGCTGTCGCGGCGGAGTTCGCGCTTGTGATCGCGCTCGTGCAGATAGTTCAGGGAGATCAGAGGGAGAGCGAAGGTAAGCGGGCGGTATGGGTTCCCGGTGAACGGCTGCAGTTGGTCCATGCTGAATGAGAAGGCCGGGTTGGGACGCAGGTACGCAGTGATTTCAGCGGCTTTGGATTCATTGATGTTGATCTGGCCGGCCCGCAGGGTCGGATTGGCAGCTTCGAACTTGGAACGCACCTGCTGCCAGGTCAGGGGCGCCTGGGCCTGCGCGTAGGCGCCTGGGACTGTCGCTGCCGCGAAAACTACCCACCGAATAAATTGCCGCATTACTTTACCTCGCATCGATAACCTCTTGTCTGTGGCGCAGGCACTCTTGCCTGCCGGGTCGAGACTCTGGACTCCTGATGGCGCCCGCAATTTCGGTTGGCCCGGGGAAATAAGG
>PLRZ01000213.1:1085-6782 GCA_003164075.1 Bryobacterales bacterium
CATGAGATCAGGAGTCCAGAGACTCTTCTCGACCCTTCGGAATTTGACGCAGTGTCGCAGTCAGAAACCCAAGAGCGCCGAGAGGAGTCTCGGCCCCGCAGGCAAGAGTGCCTGCGCCACGTTGTCGATAACCTCATACCTGCAGCGTGTCTCCTTCGCGCGCGACCAGCGCATACAGGACCGGCGCGAGGAAGATGGAGAGCAACAGCCGCGACGCCAGCCCACCCACAATCACAATCGCGAACGGCTTCTGCGAGTCGCTGCCGATTCCCGTCGACATGGCCGCCGGCAACAGGCCGAAACAGGCCACCAGCGCGGTCATCATGATGGGCCGAAGCCGCAGGATGGAAGCCTCCAGCGTGGCCGTCGGGATGTCTCTCCCCTCCAGCCGCAGCTTGTTGATGAAGGAATAGAGAATGACGCTGGTCTGCACCGCTACGCCCATCAGAGCCACGAAGCCCAGCAGCGACGAGACGCTGAAATTGGTGTGCGTCAGGCGCANNTCGGTCACCAGCACGCTCAGGAAAATGATGACGGGGAACTTGAAATTCCCGTAGAGCGCGAACAGAATCGCCAGAATCAGCAGCACCGTCATCGGCCCGATGATCTTCATCTGCGCCTGCGAGGCCAGGTATTCTTTGTATTCGCCGCCCCAGTCGAACTTGTACCCGATGGGCAGTTTGATGGCGGCTTCCACCCGCTTGCGCGCATCGCCCACGGCGCCGGCCAGGTCGCGGCCCTCCACGCTGAACTGCACCCCGATGTAGCGCGAATTGGACTCGCGATAAATGAAGGACGCGCCGCTATCCACCTTGATGTCGCAGAACTGNNGGCTCCTGCATGCGCACCACCATATCGAACTGGCGCTCGCCCTGGATCACTTGCGTGGCGGCCTGCCCGCCCATGGCGGTCCCGATGAGCGTATTGATATCGCTCACGTTGAGCCCGTAGCGGGCCAGTTTGGCGCGGTCGGGAACGATCGTCAGGCTCGGTTGGCCGGTCTCTTTCACCACCGTGATTTCGGTGATTCCCGGCGTCTTGGCGAGTATGTCCTTCACCTGCGCGGCCTTGTCGGCCAGCAGGTTGAGATCGGGGCCGAAGATCTTGACGGCCAGCGCGCTCTTGAGCCCGGTTTCAGCCTCGTCCACGGCATCCTCGGCCGGCTGTGTGAAGTTGAAAATGACTCCCGGGAACGCCGCCAGTTTCTTCTGAATGGCCTCGATCAACAACGGCTTGCTGTGGATCTCGCCCTTCCAGACGGGGTCGCTGTAGGGCTTCAGGTCCACGAAAAACTCGTTGTTGAAGAAGCCCGTCGGGTCGGTGCCGTCGTCGGGGCGCCCCAGTTCGTTGGCCACGGTGGTCACCTGCGGAAAGCTCGAAAGGATGTCGCGGATCTGCGGCGACAGCTTGGACGCCTCCTCGAAGGAAATGGTGTACGGGGTAGTGGCGCGCACCCACAGCGCGCCTTCGTCCAGGTGCGGCATGAATTCCCCGCCAATGAACGGAATCAGCAGCAGCGAGCAGGCGAAAACCGCCAGCACCAGCCCCACGGTGATCAGGCGATTGCGCAGGCACCAGCCCAGCATCCGGCCATACAAGGTGCGGATGCGCACGTAGAATCGCACTTCCGGCTCATGCACATGTTTGCGCAGGAAGTACGCGCACAGCACCGGCAGCAGCGTGAGCGCGCACAGCAGCGCCCCCAGCAGCGCGAACGACATGGTGTCCGCCATCGGCTGGAACAATCGTCCGGAGGGGCCGGTCAGCACATAGATAGGCAGGTACCCCGCGATGATCACCGCGATGGCGTAGAAAATCGGCCGCTCCACGTCTTTCGCCGCCGAGCGGATCACCGCCAGCAGATCGTACTGCTGGCCGGCCCGCTCCGCCAGTTCGCGGAAAATATTCTCCACCATCACCACCGAGCCGTCCACGATGATGCCGAAATCGATGGCGCCGATGGAGAGCAGGTTGGCCGGAATGTGCCGCCAGTCCAGGCAGATGAAGGAAAACATCAGCGCGAACGGAATGGTGACGGCCACAATCAGCGCGGTCCGCACGCTGAACAGGAACAGCCCCAGAATCACCAGCACCAGCAGCATGCCGCGCAGCAGGTTGGCCTCCACGGTCTGTTTGGTCTCTTCAATCAGGCCCTGGCGGTCGTAATAGGGCACAATCTTCACGTCGGGCGGCAGGACGTGCTCATTGAGGTCCTTGGTCATGTCCTCCACGCGCTTGAGAATCACCTGCGCCTGCTCGCCCACGCGCATCAGGATGACGCCTTCCACGGCCTCATCCTGCTTCATGTAACCGAACTGTCCCAGCCGCGGCGCGTAGCCGAGCTGCACTTGCGCCAGATCTTTCACGCGCACCGGGATGCCGTTCTTTTCCTGAATGATGATGTTATTGATATCTTCGATATTGCGAACCAGGCCGAGGCCGCGGATGTAATAAAACTGGCCGCCCTGCGGATAGAAGCCGCCGCCGGCGTTGGCGTTATTGTTGCCGAGTTGCTGAAAGATCTGCGGCACGTTCACGCCATAAGCGAACAGCTTGTTGGGGTCGAGCAGCACCTGGTATTGCATGGTGGTGCCGCCGAACCCGGAATCGTCCGCCACCCCCTGTATGGAGCGGTAATGGCGTTCCAGCACCCAGTCCTCAAGCACCTTGAGATCTTGCGGCGACCGGTCGGGGCTCTGCAGCACGTAGCGGTAGATCAGCCCGCTGGGGCTGTACAGCGGCGATAAGCTGGGCGTCAATCCCGCGGGCATCTGGGCATTGGCCATGCGCTCGAAAGTCTGTTCCCGGACGAAATACGGGTCCGCGCCGTACTCGAAATTCATGGCGATGAACGACAGGCCGTAGAGCGAGATGGAGCGCAGGGAATCCAGCTTCGGGATGCCGTTCAGCTCCACTTCGAGCGGGATGGTGACCAGCCGCTCCACTTCCTCGGAAGCGTGGCCGGGCCACTGCGTGATCAGCTCCACGTGGGGCGGCGAAAGATCCGGATAGGCGTCGATGGGCAGCTTCTGGAAGGACCAGACGCCCCACCCCATCAGGGCCAGGGCGGCGATCACAATCACAAAGGGCTGCTTCAGGGCGAAGGAGACGAGTCTGGCGATCATGGATTTGGCGCCTTATTGGATACTGGTGGCGAACTGCACGAAGAGGCTGCCGTCGGCCAGCACCTGCTCGCCCTTCTGCAGTCCGCTGGAGACCGCGATCATGCCGTCCTGCTGCATGCCGATCGAAACCGAGCGTTGCGCGAACTTACCCGGCTCGGATTGCACGTAGACAATCGGCTCGTTCTTGTCGTCGCGCAGGACCGCGGCCACCGGGACGGCCAGAATATTCGAGCGTGTGCTGGTATTGATTACGGCCTCCACGAACATGTCTTTCTTGAGCAGGCCCTCGGGATTTTGCGTCACGATTCGTACCGGCGTAGTGCGCGTGTTGGGGTCCACGAATGCTCCCACGTAGTTCACCGTGCCGCGGAAGTTCCGGTCGGAGGCGGGGTTGGATTCCGTCACCGGATCGCCCACCCGTACCAGCGGCAGGTCGCGGTCGAAGATGTGGCCCTGTACCCAGACGCTGCTCACGTCGCTGAGCATGAAGCAGACCGTGGCGCCGGCCTGTATGAGCATGCCGGGTGAAACCAGTTTCTGCACCACCACCCCGGCGATGGGCGCGCGCACCGCCAATTCCGTGCTCATGGTGGTGCCCTGCTTCTCAGCCACGTCGATCTCTTGCGCGGTGATGCCGAAAATGCGCAGCGGTTGGAGGCTGTTCTGGACGTCGGTAAGGGCGTCGTTGTAATCCGCCTCGGCGCTTTCCACGTCCTTGACGGCCACCGCCCCGCGCGCCAGCAGNNAGCAGCGGATCGCCGGCCTTCACCTTGAAACCGGTGTCCACCAGAATGCGCGTAATCGGGCCGTTGACCTGGGTGATGGCCTGGGTGGTGTGGTCGGCGTCCCAATCCACGGTGCCGGTGGTATGGACGGCGATCTGCCAGTTCCGGCTCTCCACCGGGACCACCTTGAGGTGCGCCATCTGGTCCGGCGGCACGGTGAACAGGGCCGGTTGTACGGCCGCCGGGCGTTCGGGCGCCTGGCCCTCCACATTCTTCACGTTCCCGCAAGCGGCTTGCGAAACTGCGAACGCCAGCAGGCCGCCCGACAGGTACCAGGTCGACGGACGAATACGGCTACGGATACACGACGGTTGAGTCGGCATAGAACTCCCTGTTCTTGTTTGAAAAAAACGATGGCCGGCGCCCTTATGGGTACCGCTCCGCCAAACCGATAGCGAGGAGACTAAGCCGGGGGCGCGCGGGAGGAACTGGTGGCGAGAAGAACTTCGGGGGTGGGGATGAAATCCGGAGCGGATTCCAACCAGACCATGCAGAAAACCGGCGCCACCACGGGCGACACGTGGGTGTGCAGGAAGGGCAGCGGCCCCACATGGCACAGGAGGCAGCAATGGTCTTGCGAACGATGTTGTTCGTTGAGCGATGCAAAGGCGGCCGACTGCGCCACCAGGACGAGGCACACCAGCAGCAATACATACACGTATCGCCTCTCTGCGCGCCGACGAACTGTCATTTGGAATACAGTATAACGCTAAATGGAGGCGCGTTGAGTCCGCGCTTCGCTCTCTATTATGACGCGCCCGCTGCCGGCCCGGTTACCGGCTTGACCCCTGCGCTATGATGGCTAAAGCGCTCCATGACCGTTTCCAGCCAAGCCAGTGCCGATGAAACTACTCTGGTCGCGCAGTCCCGCGAAGGCGATACTGCTGCGTTCGGGGAATTGGTGCGGCGCTACGAAGGCAAGATTTTCCGCCTGGCGCAGCACGTCACACAGAACCGCGAAGATGCCGAAGATGTGCTCCAGGAAACCTTCATGAAGGCCTACGAGCACCTCGATCAGTTCCAGGGGAACTCCAAGTTTTATACCTGGATCGTGCGGATTGCGGTGAACCAGGCGCTCATGAAACTGCGGCGCCGGAAGACCGACAAGTCGGTTTCGCTCGACGAGACCATCGACACCGGTGAAGACACCATGGTGCGGGAGATTGCCGCCTGGGACGAAGATCCGGAGCAGCGTTTTTCCCGCGATGAACTCGGCGGCATCCTGGATACGGCGGTTCAGAGTCTGGAGCCGCCCTATCGCTCGGTTTTCACGCTGCGGGACATCGACGAACTTTCCACCGAGGAAACGGCGGAAGCGCTGGGCCTGTCCGTGCCGGCGGTGAAGAGCAGGCTGCTACGGGCCCGTTTGCAATTGCGCGAGAAACTGACCCGCTACTTCAAGCGCAAGGGAGACGACGCCTTTGCTTACATGTAAAGATTTCCTGCACGAGTTGAGCGACTACCTGGACGAATGCGCCGATGCCGCCGTGCGCGCCAAACTGGAAGCGCACATCGCCGAGTGCCCCAACTGTTGGGTGATCGCCGACACCACCAAGAAGACCATCCTGATTTATAAAGGAATGGAGCCCTATCCCATCCCCCACGACGTGGAATCGCGCCTGATGAAGGCCCTGGAGAAAAGGATAGCGGCGGGGCGGACGTAGGGGGGCACACCGCAGCTAAGAGCCAACGGCTTTTCCAAAGGAATCCCCCGAAGCCTGCGGCGGACTTCAGTCCGGTCAGAACTCCCGATGCTGCCCCGCAATTTCAGAACTCCTGATGTCGTG
>PLRZ01000213.1:6838-11226 GCA_003164075.1 Bryobacterales bacterium
GCACCGCCTGCCCCACCCGCGGGCTCACTGCACGCCAAGTGAACGGTATTGCGCCTAGTTCTTGCCCGGCCCGCTCTTGCACTCCCCGGCGTCTTTGTTCTTGGGATCCTTGCAGTCGACCGGCGCTTTCACCGCCGGAGTCTCCTGCATTTTCGAGTCGGGAATCGGACTGAGATCCGCGGGGATATCATAGGTGATCTCGGAATCCGCGCTGTACTTCTTGTAGTGCAGGAAGTCCAACAGATTCTTGGAGAAAACTTCCGTGCCCTCCATCACCAACTCGCCCCGGTAGGGCAGCAGGTAGGGATGGCCGCCGATATCCGCGTAATCGTAATCCAGCCGCTCCCGCGCATGCCGCACGGGAAAATCCAGCGGGATATCTTCCGCCACTTCGAGCAGCCGGGTCACCTGGTGGGTATCCTTATCGACAAACACCTCGCCCGAATACCCGGCAACGATCTCCTGCTTGAGATCTTTCACGCTGATGGAGAAAGTGGAGTTCTGCTGCGCCACGCGAAAGCTGAATACCATGGTGCGGCGTCCGCGCAGGGTAGCCCAGCGGGACCATTCGAAGTGGGCGTGCGCGCGCTGTGTGAAGAGATCGCGGAGCATGGTGCCAAAATCGCCGTTCGAGGTGCTGCCGCTCAGGTTCTCATACGACGAGAATGTGGGCCGGCTGTTGATCAGGATGGGCTTTTTCTCTTCCTTCTGGTTGAAGTAGCTCAGGCGGTTGGTGACGGTATCGGATTCCGTATAGGAAGGGTCGCTGCCCGCCCGCCCGCCGTACCTGCCGCCGGGCCGCGGCGCGATCAGGCGATGCTCCACTTCGGTGCAGATGAAGTCCGGCAGGTTCTTGTCGTAATTCATCACGTAGTCGCGGACATCGTCGAGGATGGCGCCCTGCTCCAGCGACGAGGGCGGCGGAATCGGTTCGTCCGGCAGCACCTGCGTGACGGTGGATGCGGTGAGGCTCTGCGATTCCACGCGGAGCTTTTCGAGCGCCCGCAGAGTGAGCGGACCGAGGTCCAGCGCCTGCAAATCCTCGACCACGCGCGGCTCCAGCTTTTCCGTGAGCTTGACCTTGGACAGGAAATCGGCGAGTTGCTTATCCGTCATGGTCTTCTCTTCCTTGATGATTTTCTCGGAAGACTGGATGAAGGCGATCAGTTTATCGACCGACATCCGGTTGTTCTGGCCCATCGCGAGGCAGCAGACCGCGAGAAAACAAGCCAGGAATCGACAGCGCATATACCCGTATTTTCGCACGGTCCCCTACTGTTTTCCTTTGCAAGGCGCGGCGTCTTTGTTCTTAGGGTCTTTGCAGTCCACGAGCGGCGATTCCTTGAGGCTGTCGTCATGCGCCGGAGTAAAGTCTTTGGGCAGATCGAAGGTGATGGAGGAGCCCACCTCGTACTTGCGGTAGAAGTCGAACCGGTTGGAGTTCTTGGACATCCCGTCCGGTCCGTCCATCAGGACTTCGCCATTGTATGGCAGCAGGAAACTCTGGCCGCCGATGTCGACGTACTTGTAGTCGAGGGCGGTCTCGGCGCGCTGGATGGGGAAATCCACCGGAATCTCTTCGGCCTTCGAGGTCAGCTTGGTCACGGCATGCGGCGAATTCCGATCCACGAAAACCTCGCCGGAATAAGCCGTAATCCTCTCCGCCTTATGGTCGCCGGTCCCGATCTTGTATTGCGAGCGGTCGCGCGATACCCGGTAGCTGAAAACCATGGTGGGCCGGCCGCGCAGCGTGGCCCAGCGTGCCCATTCGAAACGCGCCTGGGTAGCGGGGTCGAATAGCATGCGCAGAGCGGTTTCGAAATCGCCCCGCGAGGTGGCGCCGCCCAGGCTTTCATAGTCGCTGGTAACCGGCCGGCTGCCATTCAGGATCGGCTCCTTCTTTTCCTCGTGGTGGAAGTAGGTGATCTTGCTGGTAATGGTATCGAGCGGCCGGAATGACGGCTCGCTCCCGGCCCGCCCGCTATGAAAGCCCGCAATCATCCGCTGCTCCACTTCCAGGCAGATGAAGTCCGGCAGGCTATTGTCGTAATTCATTACGTACTGGCGGACCTCGTCCAGGATTCTGCCCTGCTCCCGCGAGGTGGGGATGGGGATGGGCTCGTCGGGCAGCACCTTTTGGATGACCGCCGCTTTGAGGCCGCGCGACTGCTCCTGTAGCTTCTCCAGGGCCTTCAGGGTCAGCGCGCCCAAACCGCCCGCCTGCAGGTCCTCGATGACCGATTCCTCGAGCCTTTCAGATAGCTTCAGCGTGGCGAGCGCGGCAGCCAACTCCTTGTCGGTGCCCTTTTTTTGCTTGATTAGCTGCTGTTGGCTCTTTACGAACTCGATCAGCTTTTGGACGGTGATGGACTGTTGGCCCATCGCCATGAAAACCACTGCCAGCAGGCAGGCCAGAAAACGGCGATGCATATCTTATGATTCTCCCATGGGCGCGGAACGCGCGCGTGGAGCGGCGTTGGCCCAGGCGTGAAGGCGGTTCACGGAGAGGGTAGGCGTTCGGACTTTCAGACCTCCTGATCTCGCCCGGCAATTTCTGCTTGGCGGGGAAAATGGGCTGAGCCATTCCTTTCGATGGCGAGATCTTCGCAGGTGGGGCAGGCGGTGCTCGCCTTCGCTCGATCCTATTCGAGCAACGGGCCTAAATCGGCGCGGGCGGGCAGGCGAGCACCGCCTGCCCCACCTGCGGGCTCACTACAAATTCCACGACATCAGGCGTTCTGAATGTCTCTGCCCATCAGGGCATCTGTAGACTCGCAGGCCAATATTGACGGGGGCATGAAGCCCTGTACGAGCCGGGTCAGGGCAGTTCCCGAGAAGGTACCTCATAGTGCGCCCGCACTTTGCGCGCCGCCGCGCGGCCCACTACCGCCGCCAACTGGTCTTCACTCGCCGCCCGCACCAGTTCCGAGCTGCCGAACTCCTTCAGCAGTTTTTGCACCGTCTTCCCGCCCACTCCCGGAATCGCATCCAGTTCCGACGTCAACTGCTTCGAGTTGCGGCGCGAACGGTGGAACGTTACGGCGAAGCGGTGCGCTTCGTCGCGGATGGATTGCACCAGGTGCAGGATCGGCGAGAAACGGTCCAGCGTATAGGGCTCGTCCTCCTGCCCGTACACGTAGATGATCTCCTCGCGCTTGGCGATCGACGCCAGCGGCTGGTCACAGATGCCGATGGCTTCCAGCGCGTCCGCCGCGGCGTGCAACTGCCCCAGGCCGCCATCGATCAGCACCAGCCCGGGCATGGGCGCGCCCTCTTCCTTCAGGCGCGAATAGCGCCGCGTCACCACTTCGCGCATGCTGGCGAAATCGTCGTTGCCGATCACCGTTTTGATGATGAACTTGCGATAGTCGCTCTTCTTCATGCGGCCCTCTTCCCACACCACCATGCTGGCCACCTTGTCGGTACCCTGTATGTGGGAGATGTCGAAGCATTCGATGCGCGCCGGCGGAGCGGGCAGGCTCAAGGTCTCCCGCAAGGCTTCCTGGATGGCTTTCGACGAGGGTTTCAGCACGCGGAAGCGGGCGTCGAAACTGTGCTTGGCGTTGGTCTGCACCAGGTCCATCAGGGCCTTCTTCTGTCCGCGCTGGGGGGTGCGGATCTCCACCTTGTGGCCGCGCTTCTCGGAGAGCAGTTCCTCCATGACTCCGTGGTCTTCGAACTCCACGGGCACGTGGATCTCGCCGGGAATATGCTGCTGCTCCATGTAAATCTGCAGCAGCAGGGAAGAGAAGAACTCGGGCTCGTCGAACGCCTCCTGGTCTTCCCAGAAGAACTCGCGGCGGTCCACAATCTGGCCATGGCGCAGGTGGAACAGGTTCAGCGCGACCATGGGCGGCTCGGCATAGACGCCGAAAATGTCGATGTCGTCGTCGTTGGCGGCGGCCATTTTCTGGCGCTGCTCGATCTCCTCGACGGTGGTCAGCAGGTCGCGCAGGGAAGCGGCCTCTTCGAACCGCATATCGTCGGACGCCGCGGTCATGCGCGCACGCAGTTCGCGCGCCAGGTCGGAGTGGCGGCCATCGAGGAACAGGCGCACGTTGCGGACCGCGGCGGCGAACGCGTCATCGGTGGTGAGGCCCTCGACGCATGGTCCCAGGCAGCGGTGAATGTGAAACTGCAGACACGGCTTGGGATGGAAGCGGGTGAGGTCCATCTTGCAGGAAGGCACCAGGAAGTGGCGGTGGATGAAGTGCACCAGGCGATGCGCCAGGTTGGCTGGAAAGTAGGGCCCGTAGTAGGTGGCGCCATCCTTGCGCAGGCGGCGCGTCACGTAAACGCGCGGATATTTCTCCTGGGTGACCTTGATGTAAGGGTAGGTCTTGTCGTCGCGCAGCAGGAAGTTGAAGCGCGGCTTGCGCTGCTTGATG
>PLRZ01000711.1:0-12973 GCA_003164075.1 Bryobacterales bacterium
TCCACAAATACTCCGGCGGCCATGCGTTCCCGGAATCAGTATAGCACTGAGTGTTATATGTCAGAAAATACGGGAACCGGAGATTCTGATTTTGGGCGCGCCGCCGTTCCGATTCTCGCCGGGTCGTGGCGTTCGTGTTTTCGGCGGAGCATTCGCCACCTCCACGAACGCGTTAAACTATCGATGGATCCCTCCGATGAGACTACTGGGGGAGAGGCATATCGCGTGCGTGAGCAGAATCCGGCAACCAGCAGCAGCCGTCCGCCGAAGGCGGCCACAATCCGGCAGATAACCACCACGCCCAACCTGTTCACGGGTGACGGCCGGGTGCATCGCTTCGATGCCGCCGACCGGGAGCGGATCGACCAACTGTTCCGGCCAGGCGATAGCACGTCCGCCCTGATTTGCGGAGATACCGACGCGGTCCTCTCGAGCCTGCCGGAATGTAGCTTCCAAAGTTGCATTACTTCTCCACCTTATTGGTCTCTGAGGGATTACAACATCCCCGGCCAGATCGGTCTGGAGTCTTCGGTTTCCGACTACATAGACCACCTGGCCAAAGTATTTGCCCAAGTGCGGCGGGTTTTGAAGGATGACGGTACGCTTTGGCTCAACATCGGAGACTCATACACTTCCGGGGGCCGTACCTGGCGGGCGACCGACAAGAAGAACCCGGTCCGGGCCATGAACCTCAGGCCACCGACTCCCGACGGGCTGAAACCCAAGGACCTGGTTGGCGTGCCCTGGCTCCTGGCCTTCGCTCTTCAGAAGGAGGGCTGGTACCTGCGGGCCGATATCATTTGGAACAAGCCTAACTGTCAGCCGGAGAGCGTGAAGGACCGCCCTACCCGCAGCCACGAGTACATTTTCCTCTTCAGCAAGAGCGAGCATTATCGCTACGACCCGGCAGCGGTGCGCGGTCCGAACGGGCGCAATCTCCGCACAGTGTGGGACATCCCGACCCGCCCCTATGCCGAAGCCCACTTTGCCACTTTTCCGTCGGCACTCGTGGAACCCTGCATGAAGCTGGCGTCGAGCCCTCACGATCTCATCCTCGATCCCTTCGTCGGCGCCGGCACGACGGGCCTGGTGGCGCTCAAACTGGACCGCCGCTTCGTAGGCATCGAACTGAATCCCTCCTATCTGCAGATTGCGGAGAGCCGCCTGAATGGGGATTTGATCCGGTGAATTCTTCGCCGCTGAACCCTTCGCGTCAGGTAATCTTCCATCAAATGCTGGTTGCGGCTCGCAAAACCACATTGATGGACGCTTTGAGTCATGCCCTGGGTAACATCGATCCTGGACTGATCAAAGAGCAGATCTCCCTATTCGTACCGAAAGATGTACAAAAGATCCTTGCCGCCGCCGGTATTCGCGACGAACACGTATTTCCGGTCCCCGCTATTCTGGAGCGGCAGCCCACGCTAATCGGCTACTACCGCCTGCTCCTCGGCGTCTCTCAGAAGCGTTTCTACCGCAAGGGTACCGACATGGGACCTTTCAAGAGCATGGAATGCCGTGGTCTTCTCAATCCCCGGAAGCGGCCAGACCTTGCAGAATTCTGCGCCTCCATGGCAGGCCATTTGGCTGAAATGGTGCGCCAGATTTCGCCCACCATCACGGCACGCGACGTGTCTGAGCTACCCTTGCTAACCCTCGGCGCGCAACTCTACGGCAGCAATAACAACGCCATCGGTAAGAAGGCCACTCTCGACGTTTTTGTTTCGGTGGCGGAAATCGTCAAGCCGTTTATCTCTAGCCAGGACGCCAGGAAGATCACCATCGTGAACGCATCGAAGCGCAAGGTGGTACTGGCGCTGAGCAGCGATCCGGACATTCGCATCCAGGAGGAATTTGACGGAAAGCTACGCAACAAAGTGGCGATCGAGATCAAAGGCGGCGCCGATGTCAGCAATGCCCACAACCGCGCCGGTGAAGCTGAAAAGTCCCACCAAAAGGCCAAGAAGCAGGGCTTCCGGGACTTTTGGACACTGATTTCGAAGTCCGGGCTGGGCATGGAGAAGCTGAAGCAGGAATCGCCGACAACCAATTCATGGTTCGATGTCGCCCAGGTTCTCGCGCGCGAAGGGGACGACTGGAGGGATTTCCGCAGCAGGTTTGCCGGAGAGGCCGGCATTCCATTGACCTGAGGTTGCAGAGAAACCTACCTCGCACGCCTTGCGACTTGCGGAGCCATTTCTTTCGCCAACTTAAATTTCAGAGCCGCGACTAATTGCCTGCGCTGCTCCGGCGTCATGCGCTTCACCGCTTTATCCAGTTGTTTGCGCGCTTTCGGAGTCATGCGATTCAGCACGTCGACCAGTCGCTTTTGCTCCGCCGGCGTAAATCCGCCCTCCGCCTTGGCGGGGGCGGCCGCCTTCCGTTCTTTCACCTGACCGCCATCGAGCCCCGGGCGCCCCATGGAGATCTGCGCCGGGCAGATCGCCGGGAGCAGGGCAATCGATACGACGATGAGGATCCTGGTCACAACTCGCAGAAAGCACTTCCCTGGCCATCCCGCTCCCGTACTCTTTCAATCGGATAGAACTAAGCCTGACCGTCGCCGTATTGACGCCGTGAACCACCGTCAAGTCTTTGACACCTTGTACCATGGACACATGGACCCGCTCCTGCGCTGGCGCTCCGAGTTCCCCATTCTCTCCCACACCGTCTACATGATCAGCCATTCCCTGGGCGCCATGCCGGCGCGCGCCGCCGGCCGCATGCAGCAGTTCACCGACACGTGGGCCACCCGCGGCATCCGCGCCTGGGAAGAAGGTTGGTGGGACATGCCCATCACCGTCGGCAACCTGGTGGGCTCCATCATCGGCGCCGGCGAGGGAGAAGTGGTCATGCAGCAGAATGTCTCCATCTGCCAGTCGGTGGTTACGTCCTGCTTCGACTGGTCCGGCCGCCGCAACAAGTTGGTCACCGACGGCCTCAACTTCCCCTCCAACGATTACATCTATCACGGCCTCGCCCGCCAGGGTGCGCGCGTGGTTCCGGTAGCGTCGCCCGACGGTTTCACCCTGCCGGTAGAGCTGGTGCTGGACGCCATCGACGACCAGACCCAGCTTGTCTCGGTTTCCCACGTGGCGTTTCGCAGCTCCTACGTGCAGGACCTGGCGGCGATCGTCGAACGGGCGCACCAGGTGGGCGCGATGGTGATAGCCGACCTGTACCAATCCGCCGGAACCGTGCCGGTGAATGTGCGCGCACTGAATCTGGATTTCGCCACCGGCGGATCGGTGAAGTGGCTCTGCGGCGGCCCCGGGGCGGGCTACCTCTATGTGCGCCGCGATCTTTGGCCGGTACTGCGTCCGGCGGCCACCGGCTGGATGGCGCACGAACAGCCCTTCGCCTTCGAAGGCGGACCCATCCGCTACGTTGACAGCGCCTTCCGCTTCCTCAACGGCACGCCCAGTGTGCCGGCGCTCTACTCGGCCCGCTCCGGCTACGAGATCGTCAATGAGATCGGCGTCCCCGCCATCCGCGCGAAGTCTCAACGACAGACGGCGCGCCTGATTGCCCTGGCCGGCGAGCACGGCCTGCCGGTCAACACTTGCCGCGATCCGGAGAAGCGCGGCGGCGTGGTGACGCTCGACGTCCCCAACGGTCTGGAAGTCACTCGCGAACTGGCGCGCCGCGAGATCCTGGTGGATTTCCGCCCCGCCGCGGGCATCCGCGTGGCGCCGCACTTCTACACCGATGACGAGGAATTGGACCGCACCGTAGCGGAGATCCGCCAGATCGTCGATTAGAACAGTCCGGTCACTCTGCCGCTATCAGTATCCACGTCGATGCGCCGGAAACCGGGGTTGGACGAAGTTCCCGGCATCAGGCTGATGGATCCCGCACAGGGGCAAAGGAACCGCGCGCCCGAATACACCAGCACGTCGCGAATGGGCAGCGTCCAGCCGGTGGGAACGCCCTTCAGTTTCGGATCGTGGCTCAGACTCAGGTGCGTCTTCACCATCATGGTGGCGTAGTCGTCGTACTGCGGATCGGCTTCGAACGCGCGCGCTTTGGCCTCGGCCTCGGGGGCCCATGCCACTCCGTCGGCGCCGTAGATCTGGCGGGCGATCAGGTCCACGCGATCGCGCAGCTTCATGGAAAGCGGGTAGAGATACTCGAATTTCACCTCGTCGTGACAGGCGTCGATCACCGCGTCGGCCAGTTCCAGCGCGCCTTCCCCGCCCCGCGCAAAATGATCGGAAGTGGCGCAGCGGGCCCCGGTCGCTTCGGCGGCGTCGCGGACCAACGCCAGTTCCTGCCTGGAGTCCGATTCGAAGCGATTGATGCAGACCACCGGATTCAGTCCGGATTTCCGGATGATGGCGATATGGTGTAGCAGGTTGGCGAGGCCGCGCTCCAGCAGGTCCAGCCGTTCGCGCGAGTAATCGAGCGGCAGCGGGCGCCCCGGCGTCACCGGCGGTCCGCCGCCATGCATTTTGAGCGCGCGGACCGTGGTAGTCAACACCCCCACATGCGGCTGAAGCCCACTGTACCGGCACTTCACATTCCAGAACTTCTCGAAGCCCATGTCGGCCGCGAAGCCGCTTTCGGTCACGTGATAATCGGACAGTTTCAGGCCCAACCGGTCCCCACAATCGACGATTGCCCGATACTGATATTCGCAAAAGGCCCGGCATGCACCATGCAGGGCTGATACTCGGCGGTACTGCACAGCGTGGGGTTGAAGGCGTCGCGCATCCAGGCGCACATGGCGCCGGCCACTTCCAGGTCCGCGGCCGTCACCGGATTGCCGTGCTTGTCGAAAGCCAGGGTGATTTCGCCCAGGCGTTTGCGAAGGTCGGCCAGATCGCGGGCGATGGCCAGAATCGACATCAGTTCGGAACTGGGCGCGATGTTGAACTTCGACTGCATCATGTAGCCGTCGGTGCGGTCGCCCATGCCGATCACGATATTGCGGAGCGCCCGCGCGCAGAAATCCATCACCCAGCCCATCTGCACGCGGGTCGGGTCGATGTCGAGCCGGCGCATGTCGCTGAGGTCTTTCAGTTGGCGGTCGTCGTAATTGCGCTCGTGCTGCATGCGGGCGGTGAGCGCGACCATAGCCAGGTTGTGGGCGTTGATGACGGAGTTCATATCGCCCGTGAGCCCCATGGAGAACTCCGTCATGGGCAGCAGGAGGGACCGCCCGCCGCCGGCCGCCGGCCGCGCTTCCTTTGATATTCATGGTGGGGCCGCCCGAGGGTTGGCGCAAACAGCCGCCGGCATTCACCCCGCGCTTGCCCAGTCCTTGAATGAGACCCAGCGCGGTGGTGCTCTTGCCCTCGCCGAGCGGCGTGGGAGTCACCGCCGTAACGTCGATATATTTGCCGTCGGGCCGGTCTTCCAGGCGGCGCATGATCTTCAGAAAGTCGAGCTTGGAGACCCGGCCCATGGGGATGAGCTCATCGCGTTCCAGGGCGAGCTTTTCGCGCCACTGGTCCGGGCCCGGCATGCCCGATTCCAGCGCTTCCGCGGTTTGCCAGCCTTCGATCAGATTTAGTTCAGATATCGCTCTTATTATTGTTAATTCGCGACTAATGGCGATTTTAATCGTAAGAAGAGTCGCATGTCAATTTCGGGGACAGGCTACATAACCTCGAAACTCCGTTCCACTCGCCGGTTTGTATTTCGAGGTTATGTAGCCTGTCCCCGAAATAGCGCGCGCTACTCCTGATGCAGCGCTTCCATGGGGTCGATACGCGTGGCGCGCCGCGCCGGAACGTAGTTGGCCACCACCGCCACCGCCAGCAGCAATCCCGCGACCCCAGCCATTACCGCGGGATCGAGTGGCGCCACGCCGTAGAGCACGGCCCGCAAGGTCGATGCCAGTAACGCGGCGCCGGCCATCCCTGCCGCCAGGCCAATCAGCGCGGTCTTGATGCCGTGTACGATCACCATCCGCTTGAGCTGCCCGGGTGTCGAGCCCAGCGCCATGCGAAGTCCGAACTCGCGGGTCCGCTGGGCCACTCCGTAGGAAACCACCCCGTGGATCCCCAGCGCGGCCAACAGCATGGAGATGCCCGCGAAAACCACCAGCAGGATCGTCGAAATGCGCGGCGCCGTATCGGCCAGGGAGAGATACTCGTTCATGCTGCGAATCTGAAAAACCGGCTGGCCGCGATCCACCGACCATACCGCCTGCTTCACGGCTTTTACCACCGCCTGGGTGCCGCTGGCCGTGCGCACCGCCAGCACCATGGCCTGGTCGGGCATCTGCTCATAAGGCGCGTAGATGGTGGGCTCGGGCTCTTTATCCAGGCCATAGTGATGCACCTGGCCGACGATTCCCACCACTTGCCGCCATTCGCCCCACAAGCGCATGCGCTGGCCGAGGGGATCCTCATGGGGCCAATACTGGTGCGCCAGAGTTTCGTCGATCAGGATCACCCTCGGCTCACCGTCCACATCGTGATCCGAGAGCAGCCGTCCCCGCCGCAACGCGATTCCCATGGTGTCGAAATAGCGCGGGCTGACGCGCCGGAAGTCCGCCACCAGCGACTGCTCCGGCGGCAAAGGACGATTCTCGATGGTGAAGTACTCGCGGTCATTCTGCTGCCCCAGCGGCAGTACATCGGTCAGACCTGCGGATTGAATGCCGGGCAGGGTTTCCACCTTGTCGAGTACACGGCGGTAGAACTCGGCCTGTTCGCGGCCGCTCTTATAGAGATTATCGGTGGGCAGGCGCATGCGAAACGTCAACACATGGTCGGGCCGGATACCGGGGTTGACGTGCTCCAGAATCACGAAGCTCTTCATGGCCAGCCCCGCGCCCACCAGCAGCATGCCGGCGAGGGCAATCTCCCCGGCCACCAGGAAATTCCAAACTCCCATCCGGCCCGCCGAGGGAGCGGACGTCCGCCCACCCACCTTGAGTGCGTCGTTGACGTCGGCACGGCCCACAAACAGCGCCGGAATCAGTCCGAAGACCAGTGCCGATGCGGTGGAAATCGCCAGCGCGAAGAGCAGGGCGCGGGAATCCACGCTAATTGCCGGCCGCACAATCTCGGCGCCGGCCTGCGCCATGGGAAGCGTGGCCGGCAGCACCGTGCTCAGCAGGTCCACACCCCAGCCCGCGAAGAAGACGCCGAGCGCGCCTCCCAGCAGGCTCAACAGCAGGCTCTCGCTCAAAATCTGCCCGATCAGGCGGCCGCGGCGGGCGCCCAGCGCGGCGCGAATCGCCATCTCCTTGCGCCGTCCGGTAACGCGCGCCAGCAGGAGGCTCGCCACGTTCACGCAGGCCAGCAGCAGAAGCAATCCCACGGCCCCCAGGAGCAGCAGCAGGGCCGGCCGGATGTATTCGAAGAGAGCCCGCTGCATTCCCACCACGGTCACATCCCAACCTGCCAGCCGGGGCGTCTGCGCGTCGATGCGGCGGGCGATGCCGCTCAACTCGGCTTGCGCCTGCGCCATGGTGACATTCGGTTTGAGGCGGGCGATGACGCCGAAATCATGGTCCGCGCGGCTCTTACCGCGCAATTCGGCGGTTGGCCAGGGAACATACATGTCGGTGGGCAGCAGATGAAAGAAATCCGGCGCGAGCACGCCGATGGCGGTGTACGGCTCGCTGTTCATGATGAAGGTTTTCCCGATGACGTGCGGATCGGATGCGAAGCGGCGTTTCCAATACCCGTTGCTGAGCACGGCCACCGGAAATCGCGCTTGCCCCGCGCCTTCGGCTGGCGTAAAAGTGCGTCCCAGAACGGTGCGGGCGCCCAGCATCGACAGGAAATTGGTGGTCACGCGCATGCCGACCACCTGCTCGGGTTCGCCCCCGCCGGTCACCGTGCCGGTGCCCACCTCAAGGAGCGCCATCTCTTCGAAGGATTGGCTTTGTTCCTGCCAGTCGAGGAAATTCGGGGCGGACGGCCCTTCGCGCAGGATTCCATCCTTCAGATCCGTCTCCCAGATCAGCGCCAGGCGGCCGGACCCGGGATAGGGCAGCGGGCGCAGCAGCACGGAGTTGACCACGCTGAAGATCGCGGTGTTCGCTCCGATGCCGAGCGCCAGAACCAGCAGCGCGACGATGGTAAAGCCGGGCTTCTTGCGAAGTGTCCGCAGGGCGTAACGCAGATCCCGCAGGAGAGTGAACATACGCTTTCGAGCAGCAAGCCGAGTTCCGTTCCAGGAGGCGCCCAAGTGATTGAAATTATTAACTTGCGTTGGCGGGTGGGTGTCCGCTCGTGGGACCGCGGGGCATTATTCAGTCCGGCAATGGGCGGGCGGGTGCTTCCCGTCTTGTATCTCTAGAGTGAGATAATCGGACTCAGGAAAGGCAGCCAATGACCACCGAAGAACGCATCGAGCGCATTGAACGCCTTACCGCAAACACCGCGGCATCCGTGGCCGCACATAATGACCGAATCGGCAAACTCATCCAGGCCGCGGAGATCAACCGCCAGGAGTGGGAACAACTCTGGCGCGAATTCCGGGCGTACCTTTCAACTATCCCTCCCAGGCAGTAGGCCCGTTTGCCGGACTTACGCGTTGCGATGATGCTCGATTTCGTGCTCGGCAATTAGCTGTTTCAGCAGGCCTTCCAATTCCGCCATCCGGCGTGCAAGGTCGTCGATGGCCTGGCCTTCCGGATCGGGCAAGTGGCCGTGTTCCAGATGGCCGCCTTCGGAGCGCACCCGCACCACCCGGCCAGGAACGCCCACCACCGTGGAATTGTCCGGCACGGCGTAAATCACCACCGACCCGGCGCCGATCTTGACGTTGTCGCCGATGCGAATATTGCCCAGGACTTTGGCGCCGGTCCCCACCACCACGCGATTCCCCAACGTAGGATGGCGCTTGCCCTTTTCGCCGCCCGTCCCGCCCAGCGTGACGCCCTGGTACAGCAGCACGTCGTCGCCGATCTCGGTGGTCTCGCCGATCACCACCCCCATGCCATGATCGATGAAGAAACGGCGGCCGATGGTGGCGCCGGGATGGATCTCGATGCCCGTGAAGAAGCGGCTGAATTGCGAGAGGAGCCGCGGCAGCAGCGGCACTCCCCAGCCATAGAGCTTGTGGGCCAGGCGGTGGACCAGAATGGCATGGAAGCCGGGGTAACAGAGCAGTACCTCGACTACACTTCTGGCGGCTGGGTCTTCCCGGAAAATGGTATCGATCTGTTCCCTGATGGCGCGCAGCATGCCGTTTCCTGTTTGGATGGCAGTGGGGGCGAAGTGGATTCCTAGTGCGCCGAGGGTTGTTCGGCCGCCACCACGGGAGGCATGGCGCCCACGGGCACCGGGGCGAGCATATCTTCCTTCCGTTTCACCAGCGTGGAAGTATTGTAACTCGCGGCTTCGAAGCCATGGCCATGGGTGATGGCGTCGGTAGGACAGGCTTCCACGCAATACCCGCAAAAGATGCAGCGGTTGTAATCGATGTTATACACGCTGGCGTAGCGCTCGCCGCCGGAGATGCGGACCTTTTCGGTGTTCTCGGCGGCCTCTATATAGATGCAGTTGGCCGGACAAGCGGCGGCGCACAGGAAGCAGGCCACGCACTTTTCCATGCCGTTGGAATCCCGCTGCAGCACGTGGACTCCGCGAAAGCGCTCTTCGAACTTGGCCGGCTCGTCGGGATAATACTCCGTCACCGTGGGGGACATCATCTCCTTGAAGGTGACACTCATCCCTTTGGCGATGGCGCCCGCGGCACCCAGGATTTCTTCGATGGTATTGGCCATGAGGTTAGTCTTATTCTAGCGTGGCTGCCCGCCGGGCGCCTAGTTGCGCGATCCTCAACCAGCCTTCCATTCCGGCACATATTCGCCCGGACGGAACAGGCTGCCGCCGACGGGCGCGGCCAAACCCTCCATATCCTTCTTCCGCCAGCCTTCGATCGCGCGTGAAATGACGCCGCCGGGCTCGACCAGAAACAAGGTGGGGACGCTCGAGATGCCATAATCGCCGCTCGCCGGGAAGCCGCTCTCCTCGCTGTCCAGAAGGGTGGGAAACGTCACGCCGAACTCCTGGTTGAACTCGCCTGTATCGCCGGCGTCGTTCTGCGAGATGCCGAAAATGCGCAGGGTACCCGCGGCGTGGATCCGTTCCAGAAACGGAAACGTGAGCTGGCAGATGGGGCAGGAAATTTTGAAAAACGCCAGCAGCACTGGGCCGCCGCTGAGGATTTCGGCGAGCGATGCGGTCCCGCCCGCCAGAAGTTCCATGCGGAATTCGGGCGCGCGGGCGCCAGGTTCCAAAAGGCGGTGTTGTCCGCGCGAGGCCATAGAAAAAGTTTACGACAGACAGGGAAGAAGATTCCTGCCAAATCAGAAAATCTTCAGCCGCAAGTACTTCTTCGGATTCAATCGGAAGTCGCGCAAACCATCCTGCAGTTCCTTGAGCGAGCCGTTGAGGTTATCGTACACCACGGTCGTTGTCATTTGCGGATTGCGATTGAGTTCGTCCACGCTCTGAATCAACACCGCCAAAGTGCGATTGGCTTCCACGTAAGCGCTGTCCGACTGCAAAAGATCGTTCTTGCTTACGGCCTCGATGGAGCGGCGGAATTCCTGCGTCTTGCTTAAGAGTTGGTCGTACTGGCCGCTGTCGCGCAGCAGTTTACCGGCGGCGCCCTGGCCCGATTGCACCTTGGCGACCTCCTGATCGATCTGCGCCAGAAGGTCGCTCGCCTGGCGGTGCAGCCGGTCGGAACTCAGCAGGCCGCCCACCACGCTGGTGGTACTGACCGCCGCGTTAATGGCCTTCTGCAGGTCCACCATGCGCTTCAGCAGATCGTCGTAGAATGTCTGCCCCTGATAGAACTTGCCGAACTGGCTGCGGCCCTGTTCGATGTCCGTCAGGGTCTCATCCACCAGGCGCAACTCCCTGGTGAATTGAGTCAAATCCAGGCTCCTGAGCAGTTCCGGCTGGTCCTTGTAAATCATTTCTCCACCGGCGGCAATGGCTTTCGGGCTGGTTCCGCCGGTGATGTCCACGAACTTGTCGCCGATGAGCGAATCGGAGCTGATCTGCGCCACGGAGTCCCCGGGAATGCGGTCCAGGCGGTCGCGATACAGCAGCAGCATCACCTTCACCGCCCGGGCGGGATCCTTGGAGCGGGAGAGTTCCACCGTGGACACCCGGCCCACATCAATGCCATCCACACGGACCGGAGATTCGTCGCTGAGGCCGCTGGCGTCGGGGATAAATAAATAGATCACCGTCTTGGGCCCCAGCAGAACACCTCCGAACAACTCATAGAGCAGCGTGCAGAGGATGATTACCGACACCAGGGCAACCGCGGTAACGCGGAATCGGGCCCACTTGACGCGGCTAACCGGTGGCATTCAATCGGATTGTACCGCGCCGCCGGCACGAATCGCGGGATACAATAAGGGATTGGATTAGCCGGCATTACCCCGTACCAGTGGGAGCTCGCTTGAAAACCCGATCCAGGAAGTTCGAGGGCCGCTGCGCCAAACATAAGCGTTACAATCCCGCCGTGGATGGACGCGGCGGCGTCCACGGCGCCTGCGCGCGATGCACCCTGCTTTGCGATATCTGGGAGTCCTCTCTCAAGCTCAACCAGTTGATCCGCAAATTCGACCCGAACCATGACGATCTGAAGCGTCCTTCGGAGCCCAAACCGTCCTCGGTCGATCCGCGGCAAATGAGCCTGATCACCGATTGATTGCGCCCCGGGGGCTGACTCCAAAGAGCTATTTTTGCCCCTGGCGCCGAATTGCGCGCCTTCGGGAGTAACCTTTGTAACCGCGATAACGTAGTTTCCATTGACTCGGGTTGCGCGATAGCCGTGTCTGCCCGATGGGGGTTTGAAATGAAACGCAGGAAAATCAACGCCAGCGCCGGGTTTTGTGCAGCTCTCATGCTTCCGTTCCTGGCCTCGGCATCCGACACCCAACACTGCTACCTGCGCGATGCCACTTCGCCCGCCGCTTCCAGCGCCTATCTCTTGTGCGAACAGGGATTGGTCTACGGCACAACAGATGGCGGCGCCACCTGGACCGCCCACGATACCGGCGCGTCAGTGACGCTGCACGGCATCTCTTTCTTCGACGCCAACCACGGCTTCGTAGTGGGCGACACAGGGACCCTGCTGGCTACCGAGGATGGCGGCAAGACGTGGCTGGCGCGCACCACCGGCACCAAGGAACACCTCCTCTCGGTCTTCACCATCGGCAACCTGGCATGGACCAGCGGATTCGACGGCGCGCTGCTCCATTCCACCGATGGCGGCCGCACCTGGAGCAAACAGAACGCCGGCACCTCCATGGCCCTGGAGTCCATCTTTTTCCTGGACGCCGATCACGGCTGGTCGGTAGGCTGGTCGGGGACCATTCTGCGCACCACCGACGGCGGAAAGACCTGGCAAATCGTCAAGACGGACGCCGCCCAGTGGTCGCTCGCCGCGGTTCGCTTCGTCGACCCGAAGAACGGCTGGGCGGTGGGCTTCTCCGGACAACTTCTGCAAAGCACCGACGGAGGCGCTACCTGGAAGGCGCAAAAGAACCCCTCGCAATCCTGGCTGACGTCGATAGCTCCCGACCGGGCCAAGCGGGTTTGGATCGCCGCCGACGAACATTTTCTAGTGAGTGAGGATGGCGGCACAAATTGGCAGGCGATCCCGGTGCCTGGAAGCTTCTTCGTCGCCAGGGTTTTCCAGGTGGGCGATTCGCTCTGGGCGCTGGCCGAGTTGGGGATCCTGAAGCAGACCGGCCCGGGTTTGCAATGGAAGCACGACGAGAATTTCATTCCGGCGGGCGCTCACATTGGGAGCACCATCGACGAGACTCTGGGCGCCGCCACGGCCGCCGGCAAGGCGAAGTAGCGGGAGACTCCTGAACTACTATTTGGGAGCACCATTAAGTTGGTTTTCTCTGTGTCTCTTCTGCGCCTCGCGTCTCTGCGGTAATCTTGTTTCCGAGTTACCCGATCAATCGAGGCCGACGGCGGTCGGCGCTAGATCTCGCCTGGGCGCGGGTGCTTAAACAGTTTCGGGA
>PLRZ01000711.1:12998-13951 GCA_003164075.1 Bryobacterales bacterium
GGAGCCCTCATGAACTACTATCGGCAGCACCAGTCCGACTTCCTCGAAGGTCTGAAGACCTTCCTCCGCATCCCCAGCATCAGCGCGTTATCGGAGCACAAGCCCGATATCCGGCGCGCCGCCGAATTCGCCGTGAGCGAACTGCGCGCGGCGGGGATGACGTCCGCGGAACTCATCGAAGGCGACGGCAATCCGCTGGTGTACGCGGAGTGGCTGGGCGCACCCGGCAAGCCCACCATCCTCTTCTACGGCCACTACGACGTGCAGCCGCCCGATCCTCTGGATGAATGGAAATCGCCGCCCTTCGAGCCGGAGGTTCGCGGCAACGATATCTTCGCGCGCGGCGCCTGCGACGACAAGGGGCAGGTCTACATTCAGATCAAGGCCGTGGAAGGCCTGCTGAAGACCACCGGCAAGTTGCCGGTCAACGTGAAGTTCCTGCTGGAGGGCGAAGAGGAGACCGGCGGCGAGCACATTGAGGCATACGTGAAGACCAGGCCGCCGCGCCTCCAGGCCGACGCCGCGGTGGTTTGCGACACGGAAATGTTCGCCCCCGAACTGCCCACCATCTGCGTGGGATTGCGCGGCATGGTGTATTACGAGCTGTTTGTGCAGGGCGCCGACCACGATCTGCATTCCGGCGTATACGGCGGTGCGGCGCCCAACCCCATTCTGGCGATCTCCGAGATTCTGTGCGCGCTCAAAGACCGCAACGGACACATCCAGATTCCCGGGTTCTACGATCGCGTGCTGCCGCCCAGCGCCAAGGAGCGGGAGGCATGGGCGCGGCTGCCTTTCGACCTGAAAGAGTACACCGAGAAGGAAATGGGCGCCAAAGAACTGGTGGGCGAACCGGAGGTGCCGCTCTTCGATCGCGTCTGGGCGCGGCCTACGCTGGAAGTGCACGGCATCCGCGGCGGCTTCACCGGAGAGGGCGCCAAGACCGTGATCCC
>PLRZ01000711.1:13988-16013 GCA_003164075.1 Bryobacterales bacterium
GTATTCGGCAAGGATACGGTGTACATTCGGTCGGGCGGGTCGATTCCGATTGTGGGGGTGTTCGACCGTTATCTCGGTATTCCCAGCGTGATGATGGGATTCGGTCTGCCGGACGACAATCTGCACGCCCCCAACGAGAAATTTCATCTGCCGAATTTCTATCGCGGGATTGAGGCGATCGCGCGGTACCTGGAGATATTGGGCGAGTAAGTGGGGCGTGGGGGCTGGCGATTGATTTGATCTCGCGGAACGGCTTGGGGGCTAAGCCGCCCCCACCTCGACCTCGATCATGCGGACCGCAGGTGGCCGCGTCGCTTGCGGAAGCTCGAAGTCGAGTTCCAGCGCTTCCTTCAGGTTGGCCAGAGCCTCTTCTTCGGATTCACCCTGGCTGGCCACATCGATCTCCAGGCATTGGGAGACGTACCACTTCCCCTCACGCCAAACGGTTGCAGCAAACGGACGCTTCATCCCTACATTCTTTCACAGACCAACGGGTCCCGCATGCCGTTTGAACGGTTGGCCGCACCGTNNTCGCCCCGCAATTTCTGCCTAGCGGGGAAAATGGGCTGAGCCATTCCTTTCGATGGCGAGAGCTTCGCGGACCCTCGATCCTATTCGAGCAGCGGGCCTAATTCAGCGCGGGCGGGCAGGCGAGCACCGCCTGCCCCACCTGCGGGCTCACTGCAAATCCCACGACATCAGGAGTTCCTACCACCGGGAGACGCCTCGCGTGAAGCTGAGCCCGGGGTGTCATGGGGCCGCGCCGGTTTCCGGGCCACGCGCTATCATCGTGTTTTCTTCGGGGAGGTACGATGCACCGGCGGAATTTCCTGGGTGGAACGGCATCGCTCGGCGTTTCTCGCGCGATGGCACAGGCTGCGCGCGGCACGGCGGCTGCGGCGCCGGAGGCCGAACGGCGGATTCAGAAGGCTACAGCGGCGGCCATGGCTATGCAGCGGCGCGATTGGGAGCAGGGAATCCTGGCCCAGGCCGCGCTCGAAGCGGGCAACCGCGACGCCGTCATTCTGCTGACCAAGGCGGCGATCGTACAGCGCACTCCCGACGGACGTCTGGGCGTGGTTGTCAGCGGCGGGCCCACCGACCCTGCCATGGGCGGCGAAGCCTACGCGCGCGCCGCCGAGTGGACCGGGGATGCGCAGATCCACGACGCCGTCGAAGGCCTGCTGGCGTGGATTCGCGACAAGGCGCCGCGCAACTCCGAGGGCGTCCTCTACCACACGCCGAGCACGCCCGAAATATGGTCCGATGGCTTCAACTGCGCCGCGCCCTTTCTGGCGGCAATGGGCCATTTTGACGAAGCTATGGCCCAGATTGAGGGCTATAAGAAGCTCCTCTGGAATCCGGACAAGAAGCTTCTGGCGCATATCTGGGACGACGGGAAACGGCAGTTCAAGGACCCGGCCTTCTGGGGCGTTGGCAACGGCTGGGCGGCCATCGGCCTGGCGCGCGTGATCCGGCGCCTGCCGCGGGAGCGCCAGGACGGCCGCAAGCGTCTTGCCGCCTTCGTCAAAGATATCGTGGACGGCTGTCTGGCGTACCAGCGCGCGGACGGCCTGTTCCACAACGTGATCGACCAATCGGGCACATTCGTCGAGACAAACCTGGCGCAAGCGCTGGCGTTCGCTATTTATCGAGGCATTTCGGATGGGTGGCTCTCCAGGGACTATCTGGCGCACGCGGACCGCATGCGCGGCGCCGCCCGCGAGAAGATGGACGCGTTCGGCTACGTGCAGGGCGTTTGCGGTGCTCCCCACTTCGATCGTCCGGGAACGGCCGCGGAGGGCCAGGCATTCTGCATGATGATGGAGGCCGCCGGCGGCACGGTCGCGCGCGGCTAAAACGGGTACATTGGCACGCCTCGGAGGATTCGGGGCGCCATGAGAGTGTAGTCTCGTGAAAGTGGCGCGCCGGCCATGGGCTCCTCCACAAGCAGAAACCCTCAACTCCCCAGACGGGGACTTTCTGCGCGTTTGCTGGTGGGTCAGACCTCCTGATCTCGCCCCG
>PLRZ01000711.1:16034-16267 GCA_003164075.1 Bryobacterales bacterium
GCGGGCTCACTGCAAATTCCACGGCATCAGGAGTTCTGTGCGTAGGGGATCTATCGACAGAAATCGGGCGCGTGGCATGGACAGCTCTCCTCCAGCGCCGTGTGGGCTCCCTCTTCCGAGTGGCCGACGATTCGCTCGGTGCACACGGCATCGCGTCTTCGTCGAACGGCGCCCGGCCGGCGCACTTTGTCGGTGGTGTTCTCAATGCCGTAGCGCCGCGGATCGCGCGGCAC
>PLRZ01000711.1:16281-17842 GCA_003164075.1 Bryobacterales bacterium
GCGACGCAGGAATCTCTGTCGGCAGAAGCGCCACTCGGAACCGTCGCCCACCCACTTCGTACAGCTTGCGGATCTCGCTCTCCAGATTGGCGACCACCTCCCCATCCGGCAGCCGGCCATCGTTCAGCCTTTCCGCGAGAGAGGACAGCGTGGTGCTGGGGGCGAACTCCACGCGCTTCGCCTTGACCCGGCCGGCGAAGTCGTCCACCTGTTCCACCGTTTCTCGCGCGAGCAGCGCGTCCTTGATCTTCCGTCCCTCGCCGCGGCCGCTCGAAGCGCCGCTNNAATTTCGGATACCATAATCGGATACCATAATCTGGTGAGAGAATGGACTGGTTCCAGACGCGAGTAGGTTTTGGTGGCGAAAAGGAGAGTAAATGTCTACAAAAGAAAACGCAATCGGGCGACGTTCGCTTCTGAGCACGGGCGCGGCAGCCGCGGGGCTTGGCCTCTTGGCTGACCTCGAAGCGTATCCCCAGAATGTCAACCGGAATTCAAGTCCGTCGGACTTGAAAGTTACTGACATGCGCATCGCCGTTCTGAGAGGGCCGGGAGGCCAGGCGGGCGAGGGTCGGGGGGGCCGCGGCGGCAGAGGACCGCTGCCTCCTGCGACTCCCGGCACGGGAGGGGCATCGGGCGGCACGATCATCGTCCGAATCGATACCAATCAGGGAATTTCGGGTTACGGCCAGACGATTGGGGACGGCCCCCAGCCGAACTACGTGCTGACGCATAAGACCCGAGTGGTCGGCGAGAATCCCTGTAACGTTGACAAGATCTTCCGCAAGATCAAGATTCATGGCGCGTACAACCGTCGGGGGAGCGGCGTCAACGCGATTGAGAACGCGTTGTGGGATCTGGCAGGCAAAGCTTATGGCGCGCCGATCTATCAAATGCTTGGCGGGAAATTTCGCGACAAGGTCCGCTTGTATTCCGAGGGTGACCCGCGCTCGAACGACATCAAAGACATCGCCGACGATTATAAGGAGAGAGTCGCCGCTGGGTTTACGATGCTCAAGTATGATCTGGGCGTAGCTCCTATCCTCCGAGGCAAGCGGGGCACGATCTTTGCGCCGGCAGGCTATAACGGGGAACCGGGGGAAGGCCCCGAGAACTACTATCAGGGAATGGAGCTCAGCGACAAGGGATGTGAACTCGTAGCCGACCATGTCGCTGCCATTAAGGAGGCCATGGGCGACGCCGCCGACATTCCCATGGGTCACGACCATTTCGGGCACCTCACCGCGAAAAGTTGCATCAAGCTGGCTAACGCGCTGGAGAGGGTCACTCCCTCGACTTTGGAAGACATGGTCCCGTGGTTCCGGGTAGAGGAGTGGAAGCTCATCACCAATTCGATCAAGGTGTCCACCTTGACCGGCGAAGACGCCTACCTGACGGAATCGCTCGAGGCGCTTTGCCAGGCGCGCGCAGTCGATTATATCCACCCGGATCACCTTGTTATCGGCGGCCTTCTCGAATTGAAGAAGACCTCCGACATGGCGGCCAAATATTCGGTGGGGATGATGGTCCACAGCAACGCTACCCCGATCGGCTACGCAGC
>PLRZ01000034.1 GCA_003164075.1 Bryobacterales bacterium
ACGTCCCGTCTGTCCCCGTGTTCCGGGAAATTGTAGAAGTTGATTGCCGTGGTGTTGGGGGCGGTGAAGGTCACGCCGCTGTTGAAATAGAGCACCGGTGCCTGAGTCGGGGCTAGGGTCACCTGATTCGGGTTCGGCGGATTCGTGGGCGGGTCGGGAGCTCCGACTGCCGCGCTGGCCGGGGTCTCCGGTTCGACGAATGCGCTAAGGAAGGTGTCCGCGACGGGAAGACCGAGGTAAGAGGCGAACGCGCCGGCTCCCGGTGCGGTGGTCTGGTACAGCGAGTACGTCGCCGGGGAAACGATTCTGACGGCGCCGCCTTCGCACGGGGCCAGAAGGCTGAGCGGCGCCACGGGGCAGGGCAGGTTAAAGGTGCCGGTTGCTGAGATACCCTGGGCGGTGAGGCTCCCGCTCGCCTGCCCCACGCCAGTGGTGTCGACGCCGACAACGACGGAATAATCCGAGTCGTCCATCTGGAGCGGGGAATAAGCCGTGGACAGCGAGAAGATGGAGCCGTTGACGCACGCCGCGCCAGCGTTGCAGCCGCCAAACGGCGGGTTCGGGTTCTGGTTCGGGCCATAGGATGTGGGGTCGCCAAGCTGAAATCGAACAAGAACGTGGTTCAGTGCCTCCTGGTTACTTGGCTGGGTAACTACGTTTGCCTTCAAGTACGCGCTGTTGTCTGCCCGCGCGCCCATGATCATGAGCTGCCGCGCGTTGCCGACCAACCCGGCGCCGCCCGGCAAGTGGTTCGCGTAGTCGCCAATATTAGCGTGCGGGAATTGGTCGGACCAGATCTCGGTGATTGCCGCCAGTATTGACCGTATCCGCGCGGTCTGGGTCACGGAAATGGGGCCATTCTGATAAGTCACCTGGTGAAAAGTGGGTCAGCCTGAACTAATACCTTTTCGGCCTGCTGAAAAGGTAGCAGTCGGCTCTGACCCCTTTTTCTTGCCTTCCCTGATATTTCGCGGGCTGCCCTATTGGCGCATTCTGTCCGCATGATCGTCTTATTTTCTCCACATCCCCCTTTGAATACAGCCCCACTGCCATATCGCTCGTTGCCGAAGTCGCCGCCACCATCGGGCTGTTTCCGTCCTTCTCTTGTCGAATAAAGCCCGTTCTCCTGCCGCTCTCGGCCGTGTCCAGCGGTTCCGGATATTGTGCCAGTCTGCTCTGCCTCCTTTTCCATGTATCGAAAAGGTATTAGTTCAGGCTGACCCGTTTCCCCAACCCGTTTCCCCACCAACAGCTTCCGTCAGGCTGACCCGTTCGCTCCCGTGTTTCTCCCCCTCCCGACTTTCCCCGCTATCGGCCAAAGACGCGCGAGAGCCAAGACGGAACCACCTCTGTCCGTTTGCCGGCGTCGTGAAGAATGAACGAATATCGACAGAAGCACCAGCCTGACGGCTCGACAGCAACCTCGTAACCGGAGCCCTCCTTGCGAACCACAATGCGGTAGTGGTCCAGGCCGATTACGTGCTGGCGCTCGGATCGCAGCTTGGCGTCGATATCGCCCACCTTACCGGTAGCCCGAAGATCCTGCTCCTCCGTTATCGCGACGACGCGAACCAGGACACGGTCAGCCTGCGAGCTCGGCCAATCACACTCATACTCTATAACCACTCCGATGACGGCTAACACTTGCAGCACCGCAAGTACGGCCGCCACTGCTACGATTGCCCTTGGACACCGCCTCACAGTTCTACTCCAACGCCAGCCGGGTGAATCGGTTGAGCTTGCGTCCGTGCGGGTCGAAACCGACTTGCAAGCTGGTTAGGTGCTCCTGGCGCAGCATATTAATACCGATAGGGGCGAACTGAAACTGGCGCATTTCATGCTCCATCACGCTCAGGTAAGGCTGAACGCTGTTCGGCCGAAGGTTTTCGAGCCGGCCTCCCAGCCGCTGGAACTCGATCAGGCCCGGGAGGTGGACACACTCAATTGAATCGGATTCGATCACGCGGAGGAGAAGGCCGGGAAGGTCCCGCTGCTTCATCAGGTCTGCTGTGTTCGGAAGGCCGAACAAAAGCCTGCGATTCTCCTGCCGCAGGGGCGATCCAGNNNTGACTGAGGCGCCTCAGGCAATCTGCGAGCAGAACGTTGCCATATCCAGCCGAATGGGTGACCGTGGCAAGCAGGTCCTCGTACTGTCTCACCTTGAATTCGAGGTCGTTCTGCGAGAGGATTTCCTCTCCAGTCCAGCTCCCCTTTATGGCGGCAAACGTCTCGGCGAATTTCCTGGTCTCCTCTGCGGGCGCCTCCGTCTGGCCGGCCAGCGCTGGCGCTGCCGCCGGCGAGCCAATGTGCGGCCAAGGCGACCGATTGAGCTGAGCAAGGCTCAGTGGCGGCCCTGCCGTACGGCGCGATTCCTGAGCGGACGAGCCGCCCAGGGCGACCGAGGCGCAGGCAATGAGTACAAATTTCGTGGTCATACTGTGGGACTCCTACTGAAATGTGTGGGCGAGGGTGGTTAGGTTCGTAACTAATACAACGTAAGTCTGGTAAACTTGGCCGCCGTTGCCAAGACTCATGTACCCCGCTTGTACATCAGCCATCTGGTGGTCGCCGAAGTTGATCCCCAGGGGGAGCGAGTTGGCTATGAACGGATTAAATTCGTACTGGTCGTAAATATAACCACTCACCGACAACGACTGCAGCACAAACTGCGATGTCGGGTTGGCCACAGACCGGCTGACAGTCGCTTGAATTACCAGGCTATAGCCCACCCGGCCAAATGCATTGCGGAGGTCGGCATCGTTAATGAAGATGAGGTCGCACTCCATGCCGCTGTCTGAATAACAGGGAAAAATCGCCGGAATGTCAACCTGTTGGACGGCGCTGGACTGGAAATAGGCTGCCGCAGGGGTACCAGGCGGGCAACCATGGTCAGGATCCGTGGGACAACCAACGATGACCGACCATGTCGGAAGGGTAGTGGTCAAGACATTCGCGTTGCTTGGGTTGTTGAAGAAATTCAGGACGTCCTGGTTGTGCGCTGTGAGCGTGTATGTCAGCATCAATTGAAAATCCGGGTCATTCATCACGTGGAAACCGAGAGGCGACATGGTGGGCGGGTTCTCGCTGACGGTGTCAAACGTGTAGACTGGTACAGTTGGGTTGCCAAAATCCACACCGGTGTCGAACACGAGCGGGAGAAAGTTCGCCGTTGAAAATGTCGGTGTGCCGACTATGGCGCCGCCAGGGTCACCATTCGACATAGGCGAGACAAAGGCGTTCAGGAACGCGGCAGCCGTTGGAAGGACGGTGAAGTTGTTAGCGGTAATTGCCGTAGTCACGGCGCCCCGATAGGACGTATAGGCCACGGACGAAACTATTCGCACTGCGCCATACGAACACGGGGGTGTGTCGTCAGGCACCTCGACGGCGCAGGGGAGTGTGAACACTCCCGTAGGGGATATCTCAGAGGCGTACAGCATTCCGCCCGCCTGGCCACCGTTCCGAACGTCGGGCCCAACCACCACGCTATAGTCCGCTTCCGTCGAGCCGCTGGACGCGGAATATGGCATGGAAAGCGAGAACGTGGAGCCAACAACGCACGCGGAGCCGACCGAACAGCCGCCCACCGGCTGGCTCGTGTTGTAAAAGCTTGGAAGACCGTACTGGAACCTAACCAGAACGTGGTTCAATGCCTCCTGGTTGTTGGGAACCGTGCTCACGCTTGCCTTTAAGTAGGCGTTCCCATCCGCCCTCGCGCCCATAATCATCAGCTGGTGGGCGTTACCGACCAAACCGGCTCCGCCCGGCAAGTAGTTACCGTTGCCGGTGGCGCCGTTTTCAAACTGGTCGGTCCAGATCTGTGTGATCGTAGCCGATATCGACCGTATCCGCGCGGTCTGGGTGACGGAGGCCGACCCGTCCTGGTACGTTACCTGCACCGTGGCGAGCCCCGTGCTCGTGGCCGTGATGGTTGCGGAGCAGGACGACGCACCCTGACACGACGAGGACTGTAAGGAGAACGCGTTCGGGTTGTCGCCAGACTGAGTTTCGACGATCTGCCAATTATACGTGCTAGCGCTCGTGACCGGCTGGCCCGACGCCGTTATCGTGAAGGATTGGCCCGGCCCCACTGAGACGTCAGAGGGCGACAACTGGAGCTGCGGGACGACAGGGAAACTCACGGCGAGCGACGCCGAAAGGTTAGCGCCTATCGCCGCCGCCACCGTCGTCGTCGTGTTTGCAGCCGGACAGGGCACCACTCGGTGCAAGCTGTCGACGCCTGGCGATCCGGTGTTCCAGGTGATCGGCGGCACTGTGTTCCCTGGGGGCAGTTGCGGAGTCAGGTTGGCTTGCACAACTATGGAGCCTGAGCAACTCGTGAGCACCGCATTCTGGCCGGATGGGTCGTCCGGGACACCCGCCGGCTGGCTCACGTTCAGGCCTAGCGCCACCGGGGTGGAGAGCATATCGTAACCATTCTGGGCTAGAAACTCCCATGTGCCGGCCGGCTGGCTAACCTGAAAGAGGTTGGTGAACGGCGGCTCCGATATTCCGTCGCCGGAGACGGTCTGAAAGGCCTGAACCTCGTACGTGCCGCTCTTCGGGTCCTTGGTTGTGAACCCGACATAAGAGTGGTCGACTGAGGCACCGCAGTTGGCGTCCGAGGCCGAAGCGGGGAACGCGACACCGTCGAAAAGGGGCTTGAAGCTATTTTCCCCCACGCAGAACTTAGGGGCGTCCGGCCCTTCGACCCACGTGTCAATGCGGCCACCGAGGCCACCGCTGTAAAAGGAAATCAGGGCGGAAATGTAGGCGCACGTATCCCCGGCCGGGCAAGCGCTCTGCGCGGTCGAGCCGCTATCCGCGGTGAGGGGCTGCGCCGTGATGCTGGGCAGAATCGTGGAGGTCATGTACGAAGCGAGCGCCTGGTAGGAGGAGGCCGATATCCCGGACTGCAACTGAGCCCTGAGGCTTTGGAGAATCGCGTTCCGGGCGCTTACCCATGCGTCGCCCTGGCTTATATAGAAGGACGACTGCGATGCCAGTTGCGCTAGTTGAGCCTGGGTGGCGGCCACGGCGGAATTTACTGTCGCGAGATCGCCAGAGGGGATGTTGTAGAGGCCTGAGGTGGAGTAGCCCGGCTGGCTTAACAGCCATTGGTGCCTCTCCACAAACATGGACAGCATTGCCATGTCGGTAAGGTCCGGTAGAGGCGTGCTCACCGGCGCGCCGAAGTTTGCCGTGATCGTACCGGTACCTGCCACGGAAAAGTACCCGGACGAGCTCGTTCCTGTTAAGCTGCCGCTGAAATTGGAGAACTGGTAGCCTGTAGCTGGCGTTGCCGTGACGGCGAGGAGGGTTCCGCTGTTGTACCAGCCGCTTGCTGGGTAGATCGTTCCCGCCGACGCTGGGGCGACCGACGTAGTGAGGTAGTACTGCGTCGTGAAGTTGGCTGTGTAGGCGGCGGGTGTCGAGCCTACCGTGATGGTGCGCGAGGGTGAGCCGTTGCCGTCGGACCAGTTGGAGAATATGTACTGGGTTCCGGTCGCTCCGGCTATGGTTGCGGCGATGGAGACGGTGTGGGTGGTGCCGGCAGCCCACGGATAGGAGCAGGGGGTGGTGCACGCTGCCCCGTCCACCGACAGCACGAGGCCCGACGGCGCGGTCTGGATGACCTGGCTAGGGCCGGACACCGCCAGAGAACCGGTTGCGGTCTGGCTTAGGCCGCCGCCCGCACCCGCGGCCGTGAAGGAATACGACCCCACCGGGGTGCCTGCGGGGACGCTTACCGTTACTACGCTTTGCGCCTGCGGAGCGGTCGGCGAGAGGCTCACACTGCCCGGGCTGAAGCTCGCTGACACGCCGCTCGGCAGCCCGCTCACGCTCAGGGCTACGACGCCGCTAAAGCCGCTTGCACTGACGACGCTGACCGTGTAGTTTGCCGTGCCCGGCAGCGAAGATACGATTTGCGGGCCGCTGACACCGAGGAAAAAGTTCGGCGAGCTGGTGACGTTCAGGCCGATCGGGGCGTTGGGCGCGGTGCAATGCGCGTATCCGCCTAACAGGCAAAGGCTGTAGTAGTTCGTCGCGGTATAGGGCGGAGCGTCGGGAATGTTAAAGGGCCCAATGCTCAGCGTCACCGAGGAATTTGGCTGGATGGTCGACGGCAGGCTGGCCGTCACCAGCGCATTATTCCAGAATTTGGGCGGATAGGTTGAGTATTCCCAAGCTGAGAATTCCACCGGATAGACCGGCTGGCTATACCCGTTCAGCCCGGTGACGGTAATGGTGTAATTGCCCGTGCCGCCGTTGGTCACGCTCTGGTAGGTGGGCGAGATGGTCCAGGTGAAATCCTGCAGAGAGAGCTCCGCGGTGGCGTAGTGTATGAGGGCGCCGCTGGTCGCCACCACCGTAAAAGTGTAGTTTCCGGCGGTGCCTTCGGGCGCCTGGACGCTTAACGTCGTGCTGCCGGATCCGGCCAGCGTAGATGGCGAAAAAGTCGCGGTCGCGCCCGCGGGCAGGCCGGACACGGAAAGATTCACCGTGCCGCTGAAGCCGTTGAGCGGGGCGATGCTGAAGGTGAAGGTGGCGGGCGGCGGGTAAGGCATCGTGGTGACGGGGCTGGGGCTGGTTAGGCCGATGCTGAAATCGGCGGGCAACTGGAAATTGGCCGTCACTGTTGCCGCCGCCGCCATCGTCAGGCTCTGCGGGTCCGTCGTCCCGTTCACGGCCCCGGTGAATCCCGAAAACTGATACCCGCCGGCCGGCGTGGCCGTGATCGGCACCACGGCGCCGGCGGCGTACCACCCGCTGGCCGGACTGATGGAGCCTCCGTTGCTCGGGCTTGCGGCCGTAGTAAGGTAGTACTGCGGCGAATAGGAAGCGGTGACGGTGCCGGCAGCCGCTGTCACGTTGTGCCAGAGCGTGCCGCTGTCGGACCAGCCCGAGAATAAGTATTCGCTCGTGCCTCCCGCCGCGACGTAACTACCCGCGGCTTGAATCGTGTGCTGCGACCCTACGATCCACGTTTCCACGCAGGGCACGGTGCAGAAGTTGCCGTCGACGGTGAGCCGCGCGGTCGAATTGAAGAAGGTCGTCGGCAACGTCGTAATCGTCTCGGTGATTTGATTGGACCAGACGCCCACCACGGCGTTAGCTTGGTTATTCAGCACATCGGTAGCATCCCCAATGATACCGTTCGTCTCGGGATAAGACCGAACCAGTGGGAGCCGTCTGACAACCTCGCCAATTTCAGCGTCCGGCGACAGCGCCAGCATGCTGAAAACAAACGGCGGGCAGCTTGGCGAGCAGCTGAGCCAGCGCGTAACTGATTGATAATTGACCTGTTGTAAATCGCCAAAGGCTCACGTCAGGCTGTCCCTGCCCCGTCCCGGGAAACCGGAAAACACGTAGCCTGCCACTGGTTTCCACAGGTTTCCACAAGGTGCATCTCGGGGTATTCTGAACAACCAGTGTTCGCGAAAGGGCAAAACTCTCCAACCTGTGGGGGCGCTCCGACGTGTTGGTGAATTTCGCCAACAGCTTCCGTCAGGCTGACCTCGTTCGCTCCCCAGGGTGTGCGTTGCTTCCCAAGAGTGGATTAGCCGAACACCAGGAGCGAACGGGTCGGGAGCGAACGGGTCCGGGAGCGAACGGGAGCGAACGAGTGACACGAAAACCAAGAATCGGGGTCAAAAGAAACTGGACTGTCCCCGGTTTACCTCGGGCCGTGCGTGGACCACAGCCGGCGTCAAGGTTGTTTCTCTACGCTAATCTCCGCCGTATTCGAACAAACGGTGGTGTCGAGGTAGGGAACCCTGCCGCCGAAGCTCACGCGATACGTCCCCGGAGCCGACATATCAAACTCCTCGCCGACCCTCCACGTCCACGAAACATCCTCCTGGGGCGGGAGGGGCAGAAACGTGGGCATGTGGCCAGATATTACCGCGAAGCCCCGCACCGGTTCGTACATCCACTCATACCGTTCTGCGACCTTCGCCGGCGCACCGGTTGGGTCCAGGACCGTTACCGAGAAGAGCTCTGCGGGAGACCGGCTACTGAGAAAAGGAAGGGTTTGCGCGGTCTGGTTACGCGCCGTCACCCGCAGGGCGGGTCCGTCGTAAAACCGCGCCTTCACCTGCTCGAGGTTCAGCGACACGAGCAGCGGCTCGGGCGCCGTACATGGCTGGAAAGGGGCGACGAAGTCCGGACGGCGCCCGGGGTCGAACGCGAACCGCTGCAAGAGCCTCTCGAGGCCCTGCCGCACTATTCCCGCTGTGCAGGTATCCTCCTCCGCTGCCCACGCCCGGAGGAGGGGCGCCACGTCGGCCCTCTGCCCGATCTTCCCGAGTTTCAGCGCCGCCAGGGACCTGACCTCTGGCCTGCTGTCGCTGAGCGCAATCGCCAGCGACTCCCGCGTCGGGCTGACGCCTGAGTCCTGCAGGCCGCGATCAACGGCTTCGCCGGATGCGGTCTGGGCGACCGAAAACGGTGTTTGATGCACGGGGCAGCCGTCCAGTCGCTGCGCCGCGGCCGCGAGCGAGCCCGCAGCTAACAGGATGATCGTCGAATATATTCGTTTCATGTCTGGCCTTATTTCTCTTGTGCCGCTGCCCTCAAATTCCGAAACAGGAGATCGCAGGGCTGCTGCCCGTTGTACGCCGTGCTCGCCCAACTGGGATAGGACGACGTTTGGGCTGGCGGGAGAGTGTACACCGTGCTGCCGGGCGTCGTAGGGACAAACCGGGGACAGACGGGACGTTCCCTTGAGACGATTCGCCCATTTCCGCACTTCCTATTTATCATGGCACGTCTCGCTAGGGTGATTGCCCTCGATACCCCTCACCACGTCACTCAAAGAGGCAACGGGCGCCAAGCGGTCTTCGAATCCGATTCCGACCGCCTCGTCTACATGGACCTTCTCCGCCAGCACTGCCGGGTCCTGAACCTCTCCTTGGCTGGATACTGCC
>PLRZ01000278.1:0-1131 GCA_003164075.1 Bryobacterales bacterium
CCTTTGTAGACGGGGCCGATCAGCTCAATATTCAGCTTTCGCCGAATACTCCATCAGGCGCGCAGGCGGTGGTGATCACGGTGGGAGGAATCGCCAGCCCGGCTTCCGGAACGCTGGCTGTGCAATAGGGGGGCTTACCAGACCAGGACTCGCTGGGGAACCTTTTGCCGAATGGATTTGGGCAGTACGAGGTACAATCCGCTTGCGGTCGTTGTGTACACACTCATCGAGAACGCGATGCACACCACGAAAGTCGGAATCCGGGAATTCCGGGAGAACTTGTCCAGCTATCTGGAATGATCTGGAGGCGCTTCGCGCCGCCGGTGAGAAGATGCAGGACCTGATCGCGGCCGCGGGAACCACCGAGGACGAACTCATGGCGGACTTCAAAAAGCTATGCCGCGAACGGCGGATGCAGAAGAGTTGACCATCCTGGTGCTCGATATGATTGTCAAGACGTGACATTCATATGGAAGAGAGCGGACCGGTCCCGCCATGCCGAGGGATTTCGCGGACGGTTGCGCGGCGTTTGCCGGCCAACCCGCTCCGCACAATTCCGGCGGCGCATCGCGGTCCGGTTATATTAATGGTATGAAGACTGTGATATCCATTCCCGACGACGTATTTCACAGCGCCGAGCAGCTTGCGCGCCGGACCGGGAAGTCCCGGAGTCAGTTGTTCAGCGACGCAGTCCGGGAGTATGTCGCACGTCACGCGCGAGGAGAGGTCACCGAGGCGATGGATCGGGTCTGTGCCGCACTGGGTCAGCCAACCGATGAGTTCGTTTCGGCGGCCGGCCGGCGAGCGCTCGAAAGAAGCGAGTGGTGATTTCGCAGGGTGAGGTCTGGTGGGGTGATCTTCCCGCGCCAACTGGATCGGGCCGCGGGTACGGTCGACCGATTGTGGTCGAACCGTTGTCTGCGTGCCACTAACCAGCCGCGAAGAAATATCCTGTGCACTCAGATCCAACCGCTTGCTCACGCGCGCGGCTCGGCATGCGCTTTTGACGGAGCCGGGCCCAGAGGGCACCCCGTGAGGGAGCGATTGGCGCCTTCGAGACATTTGGTCAGCTTATTGTTTCGCAGCCACTAACCAGCAACCTCCGATGGGCGGACGCGCCGGGCAATGTGC
>PLRZ01000278.1:1187-4173 GCA_003164075.1 Bryobacterales bacterium
CCTCCCTCGCGAGGTCTTGAAAACAAAGCCCCAATCTTTGGCTGGCGGGATGCATGCTAATCTCACTCCGAGGCGCACACACTATGTTTCGATTCGATCAGTTGATCCGCCGTGACACTGTCATCCGTGACGTGAAGCAACGTTACCCTGAAACCCTCCCCGTATTCGACGAGCTGCACTTCCGCACCCCGTGCGACGACTGCACCATCGAAACCGTGGCGCGTAAGAACGGACTCAACGTCCTGGACGTGGTCGAGTCCCTCAATCAGGCCGCGTTCGGACCAAAGGCGGACAGCGAACATGCAGGTAACCAAACCCCCACGTAAGAAATCTCGTCATCAGGGCAATCAGCCTCTGGATGTCTTCTTTTCTCCCAAAACGGTGGCCGTCATCGGCGCCACCGAAACCGTGAATACAGTCGGGCGAACGGTGCTGTGGAACCTGGTCACCAGTCCGTTCGGCGGGACGGTCTATCCGGTAAATCCCAAACGGCCCAGCGTTTTAGGAGTGAAGGCATACAAGAGCGTCTCCGACATCCCGGAGCAGGTCGATCTGGCAGTCATCGTGACACCTCCGCCGTCCATTCCCGGCATCATCCGGGAATGCGGAGAGAACGGCGTCCGCGGCGCCGTGGTGATCTCGGCCGGCTTCAAGGAAATCGGGCCCGAGGGCGCCGAACTCGAACGCCTGTTGCTGAAAGAGGCGCTGGCGGCGGATATCCGCGTGGTCGGCCCCAACTGCCTGGGCGTCATGAGCCCGCGTTCCGGCCTGAATGCCACCTTCGCCAGCACTATCGCGCGGCCCGGATCGGTGGGCTTCATCAGCCAGAGCGGCGCCCTGTGCACCGCCGTCCTGGACTGGAGCCTCAAGGAAATGGTGGGCTTCAGCGCTTTCGTGTCGGTCGGTTCCATGGTGGATGTGGGTTGGGGCGACCTGATCTACTACCTCGGCAACGATCCCAAAACCCGCTCCATCGTCATTTATATGGAGAGCATCGGGAACGCCCGCTCGTTCCTCTCGGCGGCGCGCGAAGTGGCTCTCAATAAGCCGATCATCGTCATCAAACCGGGCCGATCCGCCGCCGCCGCCAAGGCCGCCGCCTCGCATACCGGCTCGCTCACCGGCAGNNTCCAAGCAGCCCAGTCCCCGCGGACCGCGCCTCACTATCGTCACCAACGCCGGCGGTCCCGGCGTGCTGGCCACCGACGCCCTCATCATGGGGGGCGGCGAATTGGCCGAACTGACTCCCACCACCATGGAAGCCTACAACGCCGTGCTGCCGGCCACGTGGAGCCACAACAATCCCGTCGACATCATCGGCGACGCTTCTCCCGAGCGCTACGCCAAGGCCCTGCAGATCGCCGCCAACGACCCCAATAGCGACGGCATGCTGGTGATCCTGACTCCGCAGGCCATGACCGACCCCACGCAGATCGCCGAGCAACTCAAGCCCCTCGCCAAACAGGAGGGCAAGCCGGTGCTGGCCAGTTGGATGGGCGGCGTGGACGTGGCTGCCGGGGAAGCCATTCTGAACCGCGCCAACATCCCCACCTTCCCGTANNCCCGATACCGCCGCCCGCGCCTTCAATTACATGTGGCAGTACAGCTACAACCTCAAGGGGCTGTATGAGACGCCGTCGATCTCCGAGGAGAGCGCGGACTGGAGTCCCGACCGCAAACTGGTGGACCAGATCATCCAGAAATCGCGTGGCGAAGGGCGCACCGTTCTCACCGAATTCGAATCCAAGCAGGTGCTGGCCGCCTACGGCATCCCCATCGCCCGGACCATCATCGCCGTTGACGCGGAAGCCGCCGCTACCGCCGCTGGCGAGATCGGTTACCCCGTGGTGTTGAAACTGTACTCCGAAACCATCACCCATAAGACCGATGTCGGCGGCGTGCAGTTGAACCTGGGCGATGCCGCGGCCGTGAAGAAGGCTTTCGAAGCTATTCAGGCTTCCGTGGCTGCCAAGGTGGGCGCCGCGCATTTCCAGGGCGTCACCGTGCAGCCCATGGTCAAGCTGAAGGACGCCTATGAGCTCATCATCGGGTCGAGCCTCGATCCGCAATTCGGACCCGTGCTGCTGTTCGGCACCGGCGGCCAGTTGGTGGAGGTTTTCAAGGACCGTGCCCTGGCGCTGCCGCCATTGAACACCACCCTGGCGCGCCGCATGATGGAGCAGACCAAGATTTACAAAGCGCTCAAAGGGGTGCGCGGCCGCAAGCCGGTGGATCTGGCGGCGCTCGAAGTGCTGCTGGTGCGCTTCAGTTCCCTGGTGGCCGAGCAGCGTTGGATCAAGGAGATCGACATCAATCCGCTGCTGGCTTCCCCCGATGGACTGATCGCCCTGGACGCCCGCGTGGTGGTGCATGGCCCCGAAGTGACTCGCGAGCAGATTCCCCAGACCGCCGTTCGCGCCTATCCGTCCCGCTATGTGGCCCCCTGGACGATGAAGGACGGCGGGCATGTGAACCTCCGGCCCATCCGCCCCGAGGACGAGCCCATGATGGTGCGCTTCCATGAAACCCTCTCCGAGCGCAGCGTATACCTGCGATATTTCCACCTGATGAACCTGGAGCAGCGCACCACGCACGAGCGTCTGACGCGCATCTGCTTTATCGATTACGACCGGGAAATGGCGCTGGTGGCCGTGAAGCGCAATCCGGAAACCGGCGAAGGCGAGATCCTGGGTGTGGGCCGCCTGATGAAGATCCATGGCACGCGGGAGGCCGAGATCGCGGTCCTGATCAGCGACAACTGGCAGGGCCGGGGGTTGGGCAAGGAACTGCTTTCGCGCTTGCTGGTAGTAGCGGCGGACGACAAGCTCGCCAACGTGGTGGCCGACATCCTCCCCGACAATCGTGGAGTGATGCGGATCTGCGAAAAACTGGGCTTCTCGCTGAAGCATTCGCTCGATGACGACGTGGTGAGAGCCGAATTCAAGTTGTAACGGGAGCTTCTCAGCGATCGGTTTTCAGCACGGGC
>PLRZ01000187.1:0-2174 GCA_003164075.1 Bryobacterales bacterium
GGAGCCTGACCGTCGTATTGGTCATAGGCGATCAGCAGGCCGAGCTCCGGAAAGAAGGCGCCTTGGGCGAGCAGCGACTCGATACGCTCGCGAGCGGTCATTTTCCCGGCGCGATGCTGTCTTTCCACGCGAGCCGCTCCACCCCCGGCGCGCAGAATCCACAGTTCTTTGACTGTAGCCTGAGACGGCGGGCAGGGGCGTTGGCCCAATTGCAATAGCTAGTGTGATTAATTCAGGCTATAAACATATCTAATTCTTCTCAGGTTTCAATTAAGTGATTGACAATACCTACAAGCGGAGGATAGACTCAGAATATAGAAGATTTTTGGGCAGAGCCCTGAGTAGCTTACTCAGACTCTTTTTGCTGTCAACGTCTCGCGCCACGTAGGCCGCGCCAAGCGCCGCTGGATTCCAGCTTATTCCAGATGGCCGAACAATTGAGGTTAGCATAATGGCAAAACCGCGGACCAAAATTGTGTCCAAAGCTAAATCGGCCCCCGCCGATAAGCCAGCAACCCGTCCCGCCGTGGAGCAAGAATCCGATTCGTCCTCCATCGCCGTGCTCGCCGATCAACTTTGGCACGCGCGCGGATGTCCCGAAGGATCTCCGGAAATTGACTGGTTCCGGGCCGAAGAGGAACTGTGCAGTCAGTCCATCAAACCAGAGTCCCCGTCGACAAAACGACTTCTTCTGACACGCCAAGTTGGTGCGTGAATTGCTTTGAGACCGGCCGTCACGTTTTAGGCCAGTGAAGCGATGTTCTATGTGCGCCGGTATGCCCGGCTAGAGAAAGAGACGTTTATGTCCCCAATGCCCATAAGGAACGCCGACAAACTTACTCCCGCTAACGGGAAACCCAAAACTGCCAGCGTAACCGTGTTTCACGTCGGGCCGCACGATCAGGATCTTCGTGTTCTGGCTGAAATTCTGGATCGCACCGATTGGAAACTGTGTCCCGGCACCCGGTGGAGCCTGTCGGCAACCGAAGACGTGCCTTCGGCGACGGCCCGATTACAGAATGAAACAGTGCCTATCGTGCTTTGCGAGAGCGAATCCAGGGCGGGTAGCTGGAAAGACGTGCTGGAATCGGTAGGTCGATTCTCGGCGCCGCCGATGTTGATTGTGGCCTCGCGCACTGCCGACGAATATCTCTGGGCCGAAGCCCTAAACCTGGGCGCTTACGACGTGCTCTCCAAGCCCTACCGCCCGGCCGAGGTCGTCCGCGTCCTCAGCATGGCGTGGCTGCACTGGATGAACCGCCGCACCGCGAACGTTGCCATGGCGCAAGCCAGCTAAGGGGCCGCGAAACAATAAGCTTGTCTCGAACGTGCGCAATCGCTCCCTAACGGGGTGCCCTCTGGGCCCGGCTCAGTCAAATGCACATGCCGAGCCGCGCNNGGATATTTCTTCGCGGCTCCTAACCCGCGATCTCCGCCACGCTCTTCTCCGAAAACGTCACGTAAGGAAACACTTCCGGAATGTGCGAATCGTAATGCCCGTGGCGATTCCACGTCCAGCCAACGCAAGGATCCAGCACCTCACCGTTCCTCCCGATCTTCTCGAATCGCGAACAGTCGATGCGCCACACGTCGCCGTGCCTGGGCGGTAACTGCCGGCCGTCGGCGATGTCCGCCAGTCCGCGCCACGGAAACGCCAGTTCCACCGTCCAGCCGCGATCCTGCCGGTCACGCCGGTTGACCGCGCCATCCACATGTACCGCCGTGCGCAGCCCCGGAAAATCCCAATCCAGGAATCCCCATCGTTCCCCACGTGGATGCACGTGGCCGCCCACGCCATCCAGCACCATGGTGCGCTCGGTGGCCGGATCGAACTCCGGCCGTCCGTCATAAGGCGAACCCGGCCTCAGGATGTCCTTCCAGATCCAGAACACTTCGTACACCGTGTTGAGCGCGTTGATTTCGAATTCGTAGTAAGCGTTCGCGCCGCCCAGGAACACTTCCACGTCATTCTCTTCCCAGATTTTGGAATCGCGTTGGGTCATCGTCCCCCACACGTCGGTCTCCTCTACCCAGAAGCCGAAATAGAGGTTCTCGTCGTCCCACAGCAGCGCCACCCGCGTGTCGAACCATGCCGGCTCGCCCGTCACGATGTCGACAAACGGCGTCGATTTCGGCGCCATTCGCCACGAGGGCTCGTCCAGTTTGCCATCCAC
>PLRZ01000187.1:2261-7385 GCA_003164075.1 Bryobacterales bacterium
TCGGCGCAGACGGCGCCGTTTTCGCCCAGCGTCACAATCACGCGCCGCAGGCCGCGCTCCACCAGGCTGCCGGCGCAGGTCCACGCCTCGGGCACATTGTGGACCGGCAGGCCGCTCAGCGCTTCGGCCTCCGTCTCATTGGGGATGACGTAATCGGCGTTGGCCACTTCGGCCAAGTCGAGCGGCTGTCCGGGCGCGGGGTTCAGGATGGTGCGGATGCCGTGGCGGCGCCCGAACCGCAGCGTATGATACACCGTTTCGGGCGGCACTTCGAGCTGCAGCACGATGCAGTCGGCGGAACGCAGCACGTCGCCGGCATCGTCCACGTCGGCGGGCGACAGGCGGTCGTTAGCGCCCTTGACTACCAGGATGCGATTCTGCCCGGCATTATCGACGAAGATGGGGGCCACGCCACTGGAGACGTCCTTGGTCACCATGACGTGGCCGGCTTCGATGCCGCGCTCCTGAAANNGCGCCGCACAGCCGCGCCGCCACCGCCTGGTTGGCGCCCTTGCCGCCAAATCCCAAGTGAAATTCGCGCCCGAAAATGGTTTCGCCGGCTCGCGGCATGGAGTCGGTAAGAGTGGTGAGGTCGATGTTGGCGCTTCCGACCACCACGATGTGAGGTTGCTTCGGCATGGCGTACCATATTGTAGCGACTTATGGAACCCGATCCCACTAAGCGTTTTTCTTCGCGGGTGGAAGACTACATCCGCTACCGGCCTTCCTATCCCCAGGCCATCCTCGCATGGCTCGAGCGCGAGTGCCGTCCCACCGCGGCGGCGCAAATCGCCGACATCGGGTCTGGCACCGGCATCCTCTCGCGGCTGTTGCTGGATTTCGGCTGCGAAGTCTTCGGCGTGGAACCGAACGCCGGCATGCGCGCGGGCGCCGAACGCCTGTTAGCCGGCGAGCCGCGCTTCCACAGCGTCGACGGCCGCGCGGAAGCCACCACGCTTCCCGCCGCCAGCGTAGATTTCGTGACCGCCGGCCAGGCATTTCACTGGTTCGACCAGGTGGCGGCCCGCGGCGAATTCCGCCGCATCCTGAAACCCAATGGATGGGTCGTGCTCCTCTGGAATGAGCGCCTGGTCACGCCCGGTTTTCTGACGGAATACGAGGACCTGTTGCAGCGCCTTTCCACGGACTATGGGCGCGTGGATCATCGTCAAATCGGCGCCGAAGCGATCGACCGGTTTTTCGGCCACGGGCAGTGGCTTGCCGCGAGCTTCCCCAATCATCAGGATTTCGACTGGGAGGGTCTACGCGGCCGTCTGCTTTCGTCTTCGTATGCGCCGTTGCCCGGCTCGCCGCACTACCAGCCGATGATAGAAGAACTGGCCGCTATCTTCGCGACTTACCAGCATTCCGGCCAAGTGAGAGTAGTCTACGAGACGCGAGTCTATGCCGGGCTATTTCGGGGACAGGCTACATAACCTCGAAATACCTGGCTTCTGTCGCGAAACCGCCACGGGGAGGAGCAGCAACGCTCCCTTACGGTCGCGGCTCGGTAACAAGTCCCGTGGAATCCTCGCAGGGTCAGAACTCCCCTTTCGATCGCGAGAGCTTCGCAGGTGGGGCAGGCGAGCACCGCCTGCCCCACCTGCGGGCTCACTGCGGGAGTTCTGAGGGTTTTCCGAGCCGCGACCGCCAGGGNNGCGGTTTTGCCGTTACGAGTCGGAGTTTCGAGCCAGAAACCTTCATCGCAGTCAGTCGCTCCGAAAGCCGACCGCTGAAAGAGCGTGGCGAAGCCGCAATCAATGGCGTACTTCGAGATTCGGCGGGTACGCGTGATCCAGCACGGACCACATGAAGTCCGCCGCCATGCGCGCCTGATTGTGGCAGTTCATACAACCGAGTTGCGGACGCGACTGATCGAAAGTCTCCATCGTGACATTTGCAAATGCCGAACCGGACGCGGACCCGAGGCCCGGAAACGTGTGCGAAGCGTCGCCGCTCAGGCTTGCCGGCAGAGGTCTCGATTGCTCGCCCTCCACCCGCGGCCACTGGGTCATCACTAACTGATAGTTTTCCCAGATGGTTCCCTTCAGCAGCCGCCCGTACATCAGATTGGTATAAGCTGTTTTCGGATTGATGGGCGATTCGACCGCACGCGTCACGTTGAACGGCTTCGCAGGCTCCTGGAGCAGAGGCGCCAGCGTCAGAGGATTTTCCGGAGGCGCCGCTTCGGAACCTCCATCGTGGAACGCAAACAGGCCCGGAGCGCCCGGCCGCGCCGGAGGAACATTATCGACGTGCTCCAAAGTGGACCAGATCCACTGCGGACGGCTCGCGGTCTTCTGCACAATGTGCAGGCCCACCAGGCCCATCGTCACCACCGAGCATCTGCCCGTATTGGCGTCGCGCAAGGTGACCCGGCGGGAATAATAGCGGCTCTTCAATGCATCCGCCAGGCCATCCAGGTCGAGCCATGCCGCTTTCACGACCACCGAGCCATCCGGGAACCGCAGCACCGGCTCCGCGGGACGCGGCATGGGAATCTCGGGAAGGGCGTTGCGCAGGTACAACTTCCGGCGAACAATGTAATCGTAAGCGGCCCGGTTGTAGAGAGTCTGCGTGCGGACGTACCTGCCGTTTTGCGCGGCCAGCGGCGGCAGCATTTCGCCGGGACCGAACTGCGCCAGTTCATCGAGTCCCGAAGCCGACGCGATGACCACGTCGCCGAAGCCGGTCTTCGCGCCACAAGCGTTGTTGGCGGGCGAATCGTAAGAATCGAAACTTTCAGCGGGCGCCGATCCGTCGGGATGAAACACTTCCCACAGGGACTTGTAGGTCTCAAATACCCGCGCCCCGGGCCCGCCGAGCTTCGCCGATTCGTCCGGCATTCCGCGCGGCGATGGGGCGGCGGGCCAGACCAGGGCGACAAATGCGCGCCACGAATAGTCGTCGAAATAATCTGTCGCAACGTCCGTGAAGTTGCCCGGTATGCAGACGTCGGCGGGAATCCGGCTGGACGATACCGTGGGGGCCGGCTCGCGGGGACAGGATTGTCCCGACACCGGAATTGGGGCGATCGCGCACCACCCTGCGGCGACCGCGCCGATCGTCAACGGAATCCATGTTGGAGCACGCATCTTCGACTTAGCATATAATACAACCCGAATGGTTCATTCTTCGGGGCGCTGCGTTTGAGGCTATCGCGGCGCGAATTCGGAATGCTGGCGCTTGCGGCGGCGCCGGTGGCGCGCGCGGCGTCCGCGGACGCCGTGCGTATCGGCGTCGCGACGGAGAGTTTTCACGACCTTCCGCGTATTCCGGGACAGGACAACGTGGACGACATTATTCGGGCACTGAAGGCGTCCGGCTCGACCGGGATCGATCTGGCGTCGGCGAATACGGAAGCGCCCAGTCCCGATACAGGTTTGCCGCCTCCACCGCCGCCGGGTCCGTACGGCGGCCCTCCAGCCGGATTCACTCCGGCGGAACTGGCGGCCCGCAACCGCGCCCTGCGCGACAATCTGCGCAAGTGGCGACTGGCCACGCCGGCTTCTCACTATACGGAGATCGGGGCCAGGTTCCAGGCCGCCGGCATCCGCGTATTCGCGATGTCCTTCCAGCACGACGAGGCATTCACGGACGAGGAAATCGACGCCACCTTCCGGCACGCTCAGGCGCTTGGCGTGGAAGTTATTTCATCGCAGTCCACGCTCGCCATGGCGGGGCGACTGGCGCCCTTCGCCGAGCGCCACGGCGTGCCGGTGACCTTTCGCAACGGTTCCGGATGGCTGGAGACTCCGGCGCAACTGGCGCGGGCGGCCGCGCTGTCGAAACAGTTCCGCGTGAATCTCGACATTGGAAACTTCACCGCCGCCAACCAGGAATCGGTGGCCTACATCCAGGAGAACCACGAGAAGATCACCCATCTGATCGTGAAAGACCGGACAAGGAACAATGGCGGCAACGAGGCGTTCGGAGCGGGCGACACGCCCATCAAACCGGTGCTGGCGCTTTTGCGCGACCGGAAATTTCCAATCCGCGTTTGCGTGGATTACGAGTATGTCGGCCTGGGTACACCCCAGGAGGAAGTTCGCAAGTGCCTGGCATATGTGAGAGCGGCGCTTGCATAAGGGAGAAGTCCGATGAAGAATCGAAACATGACACACCGGCGCGATTTTCTGAAAGAAATGGCGCTGTTCGGCGGCTCGGCCCTGGCGGCCGGCAGCCTGAGCGAGGCGCTGGCACAAACCGCGCCCGACTGGAAAAGGCAGATCGGCCTCGAACTGTACACGGTTCGCGATGAGATGCAGAACGATTTCGAAGGCGTGCTCGCCAAGATTGCGTCCTTCGGCTATAAGGAAGTGGAGCCGGCCAGCGGCTACAACAACATGCCGCCCAAGGAATTCCGCGCCATGCTGGATCGCTACGGTCTGACCGCGCCGAGCACGCATTCCGGATTGCCCGCCGGGGACACCATGGATGCGCGGCTCGAAGGCGGCCAAATCATGGGCTTCAAATATGTCGACAACCTGGGCGGCGGCGGTGGCGGCGGACGCGCTCCGGCAGCGCCACGCGGCGCGGCGCCGGCGGGTCGAGCGGGCGGTGGTGGGGCACGTGGCGCGGGACAGACCGAAGAGGCCGTCAAGCGCCAGGCGCAAACCCTCAACGACAACGGCAAGATCGCCAAGAAGTTCGGCATCAAAATGATCGTTCACAACCATACGGGGGAGTTTGCGCCACTCGCCGACAAGCCCGGGCTCCGGCCGTATGACATCCTTCTGGCCGAGACCGATCCGGACGTGGTGGCCATGCAGATCGATATCGGCTGGGCGTCGGTAGCGGGCCAGGACATTCTCGGAATGTTCAAGAAGAGCCCCGGCCGCTTCGAATGCTGGCACGTCAAAGACGTCATGGGCCTGAAATTGCTGACGCCGGATATGACGCAGAGTCAGCGGCAGCAGGCTGCCAAGCTGGTGCCTGTGGGCCAGGGCGAAGTGGATTATAAGTCCATTTTCGCGGCGGCGCCGCTGGCCGGATTGAAGCACTTCTGCATCGAACAGGACAACGCCAGCCAATGGGGCGACTCAGTCGCGGCGGCCCGCGTCAGCTTCAACGGCTTGGTGAAGGAACTGTCGTAAAGGACCACGCAATAATAACTTCACATTG
>PLRZ01000027.1 GCA_003164075.1 Bryobacterales bacterium
CAGTCGTCGTGATGTACATGCCATCTGCCTTGCCGTGCTCGACGACTTTCGTGTCCCCACCGGCGATCCGGACATCCGCTTTTCGCGCTGCGTCGGCCATCGCCTGAATCTCGGCTTGCAAGATTGAAGTGGGAAGCCCCGCCTCGAGTACAAACGTCACCACCATGGCTTCTGCCCTCGCGCCCGAAACCGCAAGGTCGTTTACGGTGCCATTGACAGCAAGTTCCCCGATGGAACCGCCCGGAAAGGTCAGGGGAGTAACGACAAAGGCGTCCGTGGTAAGGGCCAGACGCGCACCGTCGATCGTCACGCGCGCCGCGTCCGAGAGCGGCTCGCAGCGCGGACCAAACAACATGGGAGCGAACAGGCCTTCGATCAGGCGGCGGCTCGCGCTGCCCCCAGCACCGTGCGCCATTTCGATTTGTGGGTCGCGAAAGCGGACCCTGGGTGCGGCGCCCTCGCCCCGGCTCTCGTTAGCGCGCCCGCTCAGGCTAGCGTGCAAAGGCTGTTCTCCTTCGGGTTCTTCCGGAGTTCGTAGTTGTAGTAGGCGGCGCATGATCCTTCCGAGGACACCATTAGCGATCCCACCGGATTGTCCGGCGTGCATTCCCGGCTAAACAGTTTGCATTGCGATGGTTTCAAGACTCCCTTCAGTACCTCACCGCACTGCGCGGCCTTGGGATCGGTGACGCTGATCCCAGGGACCTGGAAGCGCTGCTCGGCATCCCATTCCGCAAAGGACTCGCGAATGCGCAGCGCCGACTGGGAGATAAAGCCCAGGCCTCGCCATTCGAAGTACGGGCGTAGCTGAAAAACATCGGCCATCCATCTGAGTGCGGCGCCATTCCCTTCCCAGGGGACGACGCGCTTGTACTGGTTTTCCACCTTCGCTTCGCCTTTCTGAAGCTGGGAAAGGATCATCGCGATCGATTGCAGAAGGTCGAGGGGTTCGAAGCCGGACACAACAATCGGTTTGCCTTCATTGCGGGCAACCCACTCGTAGGGCCGGCAGCCGATGACGGTGGAGACGTGTCCGGGACCGATGAAGCCGTCGATCCGCATGTCGGGGGAATCGAGAATAGCGCGGATGGCGGGGATGATCGTCACGTGGTTGCAAAACACCGAGAAATTATGCAGGCGCTCGGCCTTGGCGCGTAACAAAGTGAGCGCGGTTGAGGGAGCCGTGGTTTCAAAGCCGATGGCAAAGAACATCACATGCTTGCCGGGGTTCGATTGGGCAAGCTTGATCGCATCGGACGGCGAATAGATGACCCGCACGTTCATTCCCCGCGCCTTGTGCTCAAGCGGGCTCCCGTGGGTTCCGGGAACCCGCATCATGTCGCCAAAAGCCGCGAAGATAACGTCAGGCTGCGCAGCGATAGCCAACCCATCGTCGATGCGTCCCATAGGAAGAACACAGACTGGACAACCCGGTCCGTGAATCAGCTCGATATTGGCAGGGAGCAAGTCCTTCAAGCCGAAACGGTAGATGGCGTGGGTGTGGCCGCCGCAGACTTCCATCAGCCGGTACTGCCGCTGGGGGTCGGCGAGACGGCAGATCTCGTCAACGGCTTTGGCGATCAGTTGAGGGTTCCGGAATTCGTCCAGGTACTTCATGTCGCCCTCGATTGATCATAGGATTCCGTGCCACGCTCGCCGAGGATTTCAAGCGCGTGCAAGTGGCCGAGGGCATCGTCTTCGGTGATTTTGCTCAGACCAAACCCCACGTGAGTCAAGATCCAATCGCCGGGCGCAAGTTGTTCGTCCTGGATAAGCATCAGGTCCACCTGGCGCGTCACGCCCGCGACGTCAACCAGCGCGGAATGGGCGCTCTCCGACACCTCAACGATCTTTCCCGGAATTGCCGAGCAGGTACGACAAGTGTCATCGGACTCCATAGGTGCCTGCACTAGAAGTCCTCGCCGTCGGGTCCCATCTCCTCCTGGAGCAGCCCCATCGACTCCAGTAGTTTGTAGCTTCGCTCCGCTTCCTCCCGATCGACGCGGCTGATGGCGAAGCCCACGTGCACCAGCACGTAATCCCCGATTGACGCTTCAGGAACAAGATCGAGGCAGGTCTGGCGACTAACGCCCCCGAACTCCACTCGACCGATCCGAATCCCGTTTTGCTCTTCGCTGCTGGCAATCTTCCCGGGAATAGCCAGGCACATGTTTCTAGTCCCCCTCGTATGAAATCGCTATTGCGGATGAACACACTTCAAGGCTGGACTCCGGCGACTCATTCCACAACCTCAACTGCGCCACAGCAGCATCCACCAACCCCGTAAGCGCCGCCTCTACTTCCGAAGACAAAGATGTACTCCAGTCCGTGTTGGCGGGCTGGACGCCGAGCACAACGATATCCTGGGGTACGGTCGATATCAGGGCCAGGGCCGCAATCAGATCTGCCACGCCCAGTTGATGAACGCTCAATCCACTCGACGTGCCGAGTAACTCGCTCCCGGTCATCCGAATCGGTGTTCCGGGCGCAGTCCCCGAGTTCACAGCATCCAGAAACAACACGCGAGACGCGTCCGAAACATAGGGCATCAATTCGAGACCGAGCGTCCCTCCATCGAGAATCGTCACCCCCACAGGCACTCTCGGGTCATGCTGCAACAGCCGCGCAGCATGCACGCCAACGCCGTCGTCAGAGAGAATGGTGTTGCCGACGCCAACGACCACAGTGTCCGAAGAAAACCAATTGTCCATGGTCCGGTCTCCGCTCATGCCTTGGCCCTGCCTTGGATGCGCCCACGAGCGTCGACCACGTGGACGGCGCAGGCCAAACACGGATCGAAGGAGTGAATTGTGCGTAGAAGTTCAAGGGGACGCTCCGGATCGGCCACGGGCGTCTTAAGGAGAGCGGCTTCGTATGCGCCGCGCTGACCGTGGGCATCTCGCGGGCCCGCATTCCACGTGGAAGGCACTACCGCCTGGTAATTCTTGATCGCCTGGTTCTCGATCTCCACCCAGTGGCCCAGCGACCCTCGCGGCGCCTCGTAGAAACCGAATCCCCGCGCCGTTTGCGGCCAGGAGGCCGGGTCCCACTTTTGCCCATTATGAATGGCCAGCCTTCCCGTCGATATGTTCTTCCCGAGCTCCTCGATCCATCCAACCAGGCGATCCGAGAGGAGCAGCGTTTCGAGTGCGCGTGCCGCGATACGGCCGAGAGTCGAAAAGAGCGCGGCGGGCGGGGCTTTCAGCTTCGCCAGCGTGGAGTCGACCAGTGTTTTGACATCTGCCTGGCCAGAGGCGTAGGCCACCAGGAACCGCGCCAGCGGGCCCACCTCCATGGCTTTGTCCTGATAGCGAGGGGCTTTGAGCCAGGAATACTTCTGATCCACTTCGAGAAACTCATAAGGAGGTTTGGGGCCGGTGTACTTCGGATTCGTTTCCCCTTCATACGGATGTTTCGCTGTCTGGTTGCCGTCCGAATACTGATACCACGAATGGGCGACGTACTCCGTAATATTCCCTGGATCCACGGGGTAGACCTTGGAAAGGTCGCGATTGAGGATGATGCCTCGAGGCAGGAAGAAATTCGCGGGATCTTTAATGCTGCCCTGCGGGTATGCGCCGTAGGACATGAAATTTCCGAGGCCTTCGCCGCGTTCGAACCAATCGGGGTAGAAGCTGGCTACCGCCAGCACATCCGGGATCAATACCTGACTCACAAACGTCTGTGCGGACTTCGCGACCTCCAATAAGAAATCCATGCGTTCCAGATTCACGGTCGCCCCTGGTTCATTCGGGTCGAGAGACGTGGCCATGCCTCCGACCAGAAAGGTTTGCAGGTGGGGGTTCTTCCCACCGAGAACTGCGTGAATCCGGATGAACTGCTTCTGGAATTGGAGTGCCTCCAGGTAGTGCGCGACGGCCATCAGGTTTGCTTCCGGCGGGAGACGATAGGCTGGATGTCCCCAGTAACCGGAGCCAAAGAGACTCAGTTGGCGGCTGGCTACCAAGGAGCTGATGCGGTCCTGAACCCCCTTGAAATACTTCGCGCTGGATAGCTTCCAGTCGGAGATTGACTGCGCCAACGTCGAGGTCTTCGCCGGGTCCGCCTTCAGGGCCGAGACTACATCCACCCAATCCAAGGCGTGCAGGTGATAGAAGTGCACTACGTGATCTTGAATGGCTTGCGTCGCCGCGATAATGTTACGGACAAGGCGGGCATTGTCGGGAATTTCGATGCCTAAAGCGTCCTCTACCGCGTTGACCGAGGCAAGAGCGTGGACCATGGTGCAGACTCCACAGATCCTCTGTGCCCAGATCCAGGCCTCTCTCGGATCGCGGCCGCGAAGGATCAACTCGATTCCCCGGAACATCGTCCCCGAACTCCAGGCATCGGTTATGACGCCGCCGTCCACCTGGGCCTCAATGCGGAGGTGCCCCTCAATACGCGTCACTGGATCGACTACAATCCGCGCCATGCCGTCCTCCTTATCCTTCCGTACTGCCCAGCTGCTTCACGGTCTCGAATCGGCACCGTCTTCGATCCGATTCTGCCCCAGACCACGTCTTCGGCCGCCTGACGAACCGCCCTACGGCCAATCATCCGCCATCGCCGCAAGATGCCGTCTGCCGAGACGTCCACGCCATCCCGCCACGCCAATGGCAGGCGCCCGGGTTGAGGTAACCGCACGCGGGAACCTCGCCTACGCCGCTGTATCTTCTCTTTCTGCATCGGCGTGATCCGGCGGTGCTGGCGGGCTGCTTTTGATGACAAAGCTGTCAATCAATACAAGGATTCCGAAGATGACGAATCCCCATGCTCCGCGACTGAGGATACCGACGCCGACCGAGATCGACATGAAAGCCACAACCCTCAATGCTCGAGTTCCGTTCATATGCGCTCCCTAAACTGCTCCGTTCTTGCTGTTGTTTTCGCGGCGCAGGTGCGCGCCGCGTTTTCTGTTGTCCCACCGTGGCTCGCCCGGCCTGCCATGCCTGTTGGGGTATACGAATCACTCACATCGACCCTCCCGAATGACACGAGGTGCACGACTGCTCCGCCCACGCGCCGCCGACGTCAACGGGGTGGGTGAAAGTGAGCCCCGTCGAGCCTGTTGCGAACTGGAGGCTCTCGGTCTTACCCTGACGCATAATCTTGTGGCAGGTGTCACAATCGGAGCGAATGACGCTTCCGTCTACACTCTTGTGCTGGCCGTCGTGACAGCGGAAGCAGCCTACGGAATAGAAATGCGTGTCGTTGGTAGGATATGTGTCCCACCGGACTTTCATCGCCGGGAAGAAATACCGGTCATAGATATTCTGGAGGGCAGCGATCGCGCCCTTAATGGTGTCCTGCTTGTCCGCATACACTTGCGGGTAAGTCTTCTGATAATACGTGCGGAGGGCGTGGTCAATGCCCGCTTTCGCCTGCTCGTTACCGGCGTACGTCGCCGCAAGAGCGGCAACACCTTGCTGTTTGATAAACGGAAGAGATGAGTCGATGCTTCCCTCGCTCAGCGCCTCGTCTACGCTCCGGTCCGGCGCCTTGAAGATGTGGCTGGGGCGGTTGTGACAGTCCACGCAGTCCATGGTTCGGATCTCACCGGCCGGGGCCGCGGTGGACCCAAGCGGCTGTGAAGAGTATACCTTGGCCGCGCCAGTCAGGGGATTGACCGCGCGCACCCAGGGGATGTTCTGTTTGTCCGCGTCACTTGCGATATATTCCACCTTGCCGGCCACGTGCCAGTGAATTCCCATTCGCGTCGGGTCCGCGGCTGGGCCGCCGCCGACCATGACCAACATGTCGATCTGCCAGCGCGTATTGTGCTCATCGGACAGGAAGTGCGTCTGTTGCACCTCGCGGCTTCCAAAGAATTTTGCCGGCCAGTGGCACTGTTCGCAATTGACCCGTATGGGGCGCAGCGAGGACACGGGCACCGGAATCGGCCGGGGATAGTCGTCCTGGATGGTATCCACAAGTTCCAGCATGCCGCGAGCCTTGGATTCGATGTATCCCGTCGCCCCCGGTCCGACATGACATTGCGCGCATGCCACATGCGCGTGCGGCGATTGACGATAGGTGGTGTACTCCGGGGTCATGGAGTGACAGACGGCGCCGCAAAATGATACGGCGTCCGTGTAGAGATAGGCCTGACTACTTCCATAAATCGCTGGAACGCATAGCGCCGCGGATCCGAGGGCGACCGCAAGAAGAGCCTTTCTTTCCGCGGGAAGGTTGAGGTCCCACTTGGGATAGCGGGCGAACGCCAGGGGCTTGTGCATTCGCCAGCGGATCCATTGAGCATACATGCCGCCTAAGATGACAGTGACGCCGGCAATTACGAAAATCGGCGGTACGAAGAAGATCACCAGATCGCCATAGGGCTGGGTGAAGGAACCGCCGCCGATTGTGTGATAAGCCGTCAGCACGGCGAACACAAGCACGCCTATGGCGGCAATGCCGGTGCCGGCGTAACTGATCCAGTTGCGATACAGCGCCACCGGGCCGGGGCCGGGCCGGCTCTTGGGTGAGCCACCAGCGGGCTTCGCGCCCGGCGCGGTAAGCGGCAGCAACTGGTGACGCCGGGCAAAGCGCCGGGCCTCCGGGATGGCCGCAATCTCATGCCGGAGCTCGCCGGCTGGCATGAATTTCCATCCGGAGAAGATACTATCGAGCAGTCCGTTTTCTTCCTCGATCGAAACCAGAACCGAAGCGTAGACGTGGAAGATGATGAAAGCGAAGAACACGAACATCAGGAAGTAATGAATCAGGCGAAGATACGCCGGCTCGATGAGGTGGGGCAACCAAGCGATGTATTGGTGCAGGAATGGATTCCCTACCACCTGGCTGTAGAGGAACAGCCCAGTCAGGATTTCGACCAGAATCAGCAGGTAGATGATGAAGTACGATAGTGCTGCCAGAGGGTTGTGGCCGGCCCTGTGGCCTGGGTCGAATCGCATGAACAGGTAGAACTCGAGCATCGAGCCCATACCCTTCCATTGCTCGCGGCGGATGGGTATGTAAGCAGACCACCTGGCCCAGAAATTCCCCTTAAAAAACCAATAAATCCGAAACGCGAATGCCGCGATCAGGACGAAACCTGAGACGACGTGAACGAATCGCATCCTGGCCATCTGAAAAGCGGCCCGGCCTCCCGAAAGCAGAAATGGGCGGTGGATATACAGGCCGGTAAACGCAAGCGACACGAACGCAAAGAAAATCAGCCAGTGAGCGATGCGAACCGGCTTCTCCCAGACATACGTGCGGACCAGCCCGGCTTTCGGAAGGCGGGATAAGGCCGATGCTGGCGAAACAGGTCTTGGCATGGCAATTTCCTATCTCAGTCCGACTCCACCGGCTGGGCGGGGCCGTCGTCGCGGCATCTCTCCGGCAGTGGTGCGGGCGATTCCGATTCGCAAGGGAGGTTGGGTCATGGCTTCTTTTCCGGTGGACCTTCACGCTCCACTAAGCCGCTCTTTCGGCCGATTTCGGTCGGGCCGCCCCTCGGTTCTTCCCCGTGCGGCTGCATTTGTATTCGCGCCGCGCTGGCGATTCCGTGCAAGCCCAGCGCCGCTGCAACGCCTCCCGTCAAAATCAGGCCGAGTTTCCCGGCGTCGATGTCCACACCGAAGCCCGGCACCGAGGGAAGCCGCTTGTAAAAGGGTGACTTCGTATCCCAGAAACGATGGGAGGCGCAGGCGATACATCCGTGGCCCGATTTTACCGGCCAACTGGTGCCATCGTTCCAGCGGACCGTCGGGCAGTTGTAGGTCGCCTCCGGTCCTTTGCATCCCATCTTATACAGACAATAGCCTTTGCGGTGGCCTTCGTCACCCCACTCCTCCACATACCGGCCGGCATCGTAGTGGGCGCGGCGCTCGCATTGGTCGTGAATGATATCGCCGTAAGCGAACAGCGGCCGGTTGTATTGGTCCAGGGCCGGCATCTCGTGAAAGGTCAGGTAATGCGTCAGAACTGCGGCGGTATTCGCCGGATTGTGCGGACAGCCACCCAAATTGATGACCTTTAAGCCAGGGACGGCTTCCTGAAGTCCCACGGCGCCGGTCGGGTTTGGGTTCGATCGAACCAGGCCTCCATCCCACGCGCAGGCGCCCACCGCAATATTCGCGGCCGAATTGGTGCATACATGTTCTGCAATTTCAAGAGCAGTCTTTCCACCGATGGTGCAGTACACCCCACCATCCGCGGTTGGGATGGCGCCTTCCACTACTGCGATGTACTGCCCCTTATGATCCTGGACCACTCGTTCGAGTGCTGCTTCGGCCTGCTTCCCCGCACCCGCCATAATCAGTTCGTGGTATTCCCAGGAGAGAAGATCCAGCACGAACTCAGTGACTGTTGGGTTGCTGGAGCGGAGCATCGATTCCGAATTGCCCGCGCAATCCTGGAACTCGAGCCAAACCAAGACTGGACGAGAGGTCTGACTGAGGGCTTTTTCAACCGCCGATAGATACCGTGGTGGAAGCGCTAGCGTAGCGACCATCAGCTTGCAAAACTTAACGAACTCGCGGCGGGATACTCCGCGACTCTTCAAGGCTTGAGGCAGCGGGTTTCGCAGTGCCCTCATGTTGACACCTCACGTTGGATCAAGGTCACTGCCGAAGCGTCGGCGTCCTTGTCCGTATGTCGCACTCTCTTTTACCTGCTGCCTAGCGAGAAATGCCTTTTTGATCCTCTGCCATACGAAATGGTGTTGTCTACTAGGCAACTGCCGAGTAGACGTAGGGCGCCAACGAGACCAGAATCGCCAGAGGGGAGCGGTCTGTCTGGGGTGTGGGGATCCCGGTGACCTGGAGGGATGCGCCGTTGGCGGATTCGACTTCCACCATTCCCTCACTCACCGTCAGGATTGAAATATCGGAGCGACGAAGCGCGGTTCCGATTGAATACTCTCCAGGCAACAGTGTCCGGAATTCAAACAGTGGGATGGACCGGATTTGGGAGTCATGCGTTCCCGGGGGCCGCCAGAGCATTTTCGCCTGCCTCGCGCTAGCTGCCAGCGGTCTGCGTCTTTCCAGCGGGTATGGGCTGCGGGGAGAAGACCAGCGTCCCGGCTGCGCGGTCATAATCAATCTGCACAAGCTGTCCATCGCGGACGGTCCCATCCAAAAGCAACCGTCCCAACCGCGTTTCGACGTTTTTCTGAATCGCCCGCTTCAAAGGGCGCGCCCCGTAAGCAGAATCGTAGCCGGCGCGGACCAAATACCGTTGCGCGTCCGGCGTCATTTCTATCGTAATGTGACGTTCGGCGAGCCTGGCGCGCAGCCCTTCCAGCTGGATCTCCACGATCTGCATCAGATGATCCTCGGACAGCCCATGGAAAACAATGATTTCGTCCACGCGGTTTAGAAATTCGGGCCGGAAGAAATGGCGCAACTCTTCCAGAACAGCCTCCTTCATACGCTCATAGTCGGACCCATCGAACGCACCGCGATATCCAAGGATTCGCTGGCTGCCGATGTTGGACGTCATAATCAGAATCGTGTGCTTAAAGTCCACCGTCCGTCCCTGGCCGTCGGTTAGCCGCCCGTCGTCCAGGATCTGCAGCATAACGTTGAAGACATCTTGGTGGGCCTTCTCGATCTCGTCGAAAAGGATCACGCAATACGGGCGCCGCCGCACGGCTTCCGTTAGTTGTCCGCCCTCTTCAAAGCCCACGTAGCCGGGGGGAGCACCGATGAGGCGCGCGACGGTGTGCTTCTCCTGATACTCCGACATGTCGATCCGAATCATGGCGCGCTCATCATCGAACAGGAACTCGGCCAGGGCCCGGGCCAGTTCTGTCTTGCCAACGCCCGTGGGGCCGAGGAAGATGAAGCTTCCAACCGGCCTATTCGGATCCTTCAGGCCCGACCGCGCCCGTATGACGGCCTCTGCCACCGCCTGCACCGCTTCGTTTTGGCCGATGACCCGCTTGTGCAACTCCACGTCGAGGTGAAGTAACTTCTGTACTTCTCCCTCCAGCAGCCGCGAAACCGGAATCTTGGTCCACCGGCCCACCACCTCGGCGATGTCCTGTTCGTCAACTTCCTCTTTGATCAGCGGTTTCCCGCCCTGCTTCTTTGAGAAGTTCTCCAATTCGGTCTTCAGTTGATTTTCCAATTGAACCAACTTCCCGTACTTCAGTTCCGCGGCCTTGTTCAGGTCGTATTGCCTTTCGGCTTTTTCAATATCGACCTTTACCTGCTCGGTCTGTTCACGGAGTGTGCGTAGCCTCTGCACGGCACGTTTCTCCGTCTGCCACTTGGCTTTCGTGGCGTCCGAATCGGCCCGTAGATTGGCGAGTTCCTTCTCCAGTTTGGCCAGGCGTTCCTTCGAGGCTTCGTCTTTCTCCTTCTTCAGAGCCTCCCGNNGCCTCGTCCACCAGGTCGATAGCTTTGTCCGGCAGAAAACGATCGGCAATATAGCGGTTCGACAGGACGGCGGCAGCTACCAGCGCTGAGTCCTTGATGCGCACGCCGTGGTGCACTTCGTAGCGCTCCTTGAGGCCGCGCAGGATGGAAATGGTGTCTTCCACAGAGGGCTGATTCACAAGAACCGGCTGGAACCGCCGTTCCAGCGCAGCGTCCTTCTCGATGTTCTTCTTGTACTCATCGAGCGTAGTCGCGCCGATGCAGTGCAACTCGCCGCGCGCGAGCATCGGTTTGAGAAGGTTGCCGGCATCCATCGATCCTTCGGTTTTGCCGGCGCCGACCACGGTGTGGAGTTCGTCGATGAAGAGGATGATGCCGCCGGCGGAATCCTGCACTTCTTTGAGGACCGCCTTGAGGCGCTCTTCAAATTCGCCTCGATACTTGGCCCCGGCGATCAGCGCACCCATATCCAGCGAGATGATCCGCTTGTCTTTGATCCCCTCGGGAACGTCCCCGCGGACGATTCGTTGCGCTAGTCCCTCCACGATCGCGGTCTTTCCCACGCCAGGTTCGCCGATCAGAACGGGGTTGTTCTTGGTACGGCGGGAAAGCACCTGAATGACGCGACGAATCTCGTCGTCGCGGCCGATTACCGGATCGAGCTTACCTTGGCGTGCCGCCTCTGTCAGATCGCGGCCGTACCGCTCCAGCGACTGATAAGTAGTCTCGGGAGTGGGCGAGGTCACTCGTTGGCTGCCGCGAACCTCGCGCAATGCTTGGGTCAACCGTTCGCGCGTAACGCCCATTTGGGCAAGAATTCGCCCAGCAGCACCTTCGTCGTCCGTGAGGGCCAGCAAGAAGTGTTCCACCGAGACATATTGGTCTTTGAGCCGCTTGGCTTCGTCTTCGGCTTGCACGAACAACCGGTTCAACCGCCCGGTGACGTACAGCTGGTCGGCCGGTCCGCCGCCGGCGCCGGTAACCTTTGGCAACCGGTCCAACTCCTGCTCCACTCGCTGCAACAGAAGGTCGGTGGCGACCCCCGTCTTCGCGAGGATGGCGCCTGCGAGCCCACCCTCCTGTTCCAAAAGAGCCGCCAGCACATGTTCGGCGTCGAGTTGCTGATGATTGAGGCGGGTTGCCATCGACTGCGCAACGCGGATGGCTTCCTGCATCTTTTCGGTGAAACGATTGATATCCACGTGGAAGCTCCAAGCAACACGAATGCCAAATGAAGTGGCACTGTCACCATTTGGCGCGTTGATTCATCCGGCAAACGGCAATCAGCAGAAAGCGAAATGGTTCGAGAACTCTCTGGGGTTTCAAAGCCCATTATCGCGACTTCGGGTCGAAGGTGAAACTACCGCGAATTCATACAGATCCAGTTTCCGGACCATTCGGCGTCAGAACCGGAAGCAGAAGCGTTCCTTGCGAACTATCTCGTAGAGCGATCCACAGCTTTTGCCAATGTTGAAGCGTCATTTGATACTCTCCTACCATCATCGATCAGCCGCCAGCGACGGAGGATGGCACGCTCGGCACTGCGATTTCTGAAGCACCAGGGCATTGAAGTTGGGACACAGCCCTCGAACGGGAATTGGCGACCTCTCGCCGGAAGAGCTTATCGCCTTCGTGCCACGGAACGGGATAGCAGCGCAAGCAGGCGGGGCACTGATAATGACCATGAACAGGCCAGAGCGGTTCCGGATGAAACGCCCGGCACCATCCGATAGAAAGCCGGCAGCAGAGGGATCGCATTGTCCTCCTATGTGGCGATAACGCCGACCACATCCAGACCACAGCAATGCGGATGCCAGTCGAGCCGCTTTCCTGACGAATGACAGGATAGGTGAGATATTGCCCGATGCAGTGGCGGCGCCTGGCGTCCTGAATACTGGTGTTGACGTTTTCAGATCTTCAGGCACGTGTGCAAGAAACCAAGAAGCACACGGAAGGTCTCCTGCTTTACACCCCAGGATTCTCCAGCTCTTTTTCCGCGACACGACTTCGACCGGCATCTGGCTCAGTCCATCGAGGATCCGGCTTCAGCGACGCAGACGCCGCCACTCGTAAGAGTATATCTGCATCGGGCTACACGCGATCCAGTCTTGCTGATGATTAGGCAGGCGGCCAGGACGACAGACCGATGAGCAAGCTAGTCCTGTCCTGCTTCATGAGGCTCTTGAACTCGAACTGGATGACCCCGGCCCGGTAGGCAAAGTGGTTGGGGGCTACCTCTCGGATCAGCTCTTTGGCGATCTTTGCGGGACATTGCTCCAGTTGAACACGGGAGTTTCAGCGGCACCTCACGTTGAAACTCCATCGAACCCATCTATAAAACAAGTTGGGCAGCCGGAAGCGCTGGAGACCTGCCCACTTGACTGAGATTCCTAGTGGCCTACGTCGACGAATTCGGCGTCAACCACGTCGTCCTTGCCACCGTCATTCTTGCCGCCGTGATCTCCGCCATTCGGGGGCGGTGTTTGGGCATTGGGCTGCCCGGAAGCGGATTTGTACATGGCTTCGGCCAGTTTGTGGCTGGCAGAAGTAAGGCGGTCGACGGCGGCGTTGATCCGGTCCGGGTCATTCTCCCCGATGGNNTTTCTTGGTCTCTTCAAGAGCCGATTCGATTTCCTTTGCGCCAGCCTCGCCGATCTTGCCGCGGTGCTCCTTCAGCGTCTTCTCGACGTTGTAGACCATGGCGTCGGCCTTATTCTTGGCCTCAATGGTGTCACGCAACTTGCGGTCGTCGGCGCCGTGAGATTCGGCATCCTTGGCCATCTTCTCGACCTCGTCCTTGGATAGCCCGGAAGAGGAGGTGATGGTGATCTTCTGTTCGTTGTTGGTCGCCGTGTCCTTCGCCGTCACGTTGAGGATGCCGTTGGCGTCGATATCGAAGGTAACTTCAATCTTAGGCACGCCGCGCGCGGCCGGCGGAATGTTGCCGAGTTGGAAGACACCCAGCAGGCGGTTGTCATGCGCCATCGCCCGCTCGCCCTGCTGGACCTTTATTTCCACTGAGGACTGGTTGTCGGCTGCCGTCGAAAATGTCTCGCTTTTGCGAGTGGGGATGGTAGTGTTACGCTCAATCAGTTTGGTGAATACACCGCCCATGGTTTCAATGCCGAGCGACAGCGGCGTTACATCGAGGAGCAGGACATCCTTTACTTCGCCTCCCAACACACCACCCTGAATCGCGGCGCCGATCGCCACGACTTCATCCGGGTTCACGCCTTTATGTGGTTCTTTGCCAAAGAGGTCGCGGACGAGCGCCTGGATTCTCGGCATGCGGGTCTGTCCGCCCACCAGGACCACTTCATCGAGCTGCTGCGGTGTCACGCCGGCATCTGCCATGGCCTGCTTGCAGGGCCCTACTGAGCGCTGGATGATGTCTTCCACCATCTGCTCGAAACGGGCCCGCGTGAGTTTCATGATCAGGTGCTTGGGGCCAGTCGCGTCGGCAGTGACGAAGGGAAGGTTGATTTCCACTTCGAGGAGGGTTGACAGTTCCATCTTGGCCTTCTCGGCGGCTTCCTTCAAGCGCTGGAGAGCCATCGCGTCCTTCGACAGGTCGATATTGCTTTCTTTCTTGAATTCGGCCACAATCCAGTCAATGATGCGCTGGTCAATATTGTCGCCGCCTAAGTGGGTATCGCCGTTGGTGGATTTGACTTCCACCATTCCCTCGCCCACCGTCAGGATGGAAATATCGAATGTGCCGCCGCCGAAGTCGTAGACGGCGATAGTCTCGTCCTTCTTCTTGTCGAGTCCGTAGGCCAAGGCGGCCGCGGTGGGCTCGTTGATGATGCGCAGTACTTCGAGGCCGGCGATCTTTCCCGCATCCTTGGTGGCCTGGCGCTGTGCGTCATTGAAATACGCTGGAACAGTGATCACGGCCTGGGTCACCTTGCCGCCCAGGTAGGCTTCCGCCGCTTCCTTCAACTTCGTGAGAATCATGGCCGAAATCTCGGACGGTGAATATTTCTTGCCAGTGATCTCCACCCGCACGTCGTCATGGTCGCCGCGGACCACTTTGTAGGGGACCATCTTCATTTCTTCGTTGACTTCGTCATAGCGGCGCCCCATGAACCGTTTGATCGAGAATATCGTGTTCACGGGGTTGGTAATGGCTTGTCGTTTCGCGATCTGGCCGACCAATCGCTCGCCGGTCTTGGTAAAGGCGACGACCGACGGCGTCGTACGAGCTCCCTCCTGGTTTGCAATGACGGTAGGCTGGCCAGCTTCCATAACGGCGACCGCGGAGTTGGTGGTGCCCAAATCAATACCGATGATCTTTCCCATTTCTTTTTAATGGCCTCTCATTTTTAAGATTTCCGATGGCAACCGCTGGAGCGAGCACTGGAATGAACAGAGGAGCGACTCTGAGAGATCGCGCGTCCTTGCGCTCGTTACCGATTTCAGCCCGCTGCATACTTTTCTAGTGCACGCACTGCGCCAACAGTGCCGAGCACTGCGCAGGACGGCAAAAGCACCGAAAAGCTGGGCGTTTGCAGCCGATGCCACCCGTTCCGGAGTGCGTCCGAGCCAATTTAGCCGATAGACGCAGCAACCGTGGCCCTAACGGGCGGAAAGTGCAAGTCCTGCCGTTCGGAACGCAGGAAGTGCAGAACCCGCGAAGAAAGCTGCCTGGATGCCGCACGGAGATCGGGTTCATCGGGGCTCTTGCGCCGTGCCTAGCCTTGCCTTCCGCAAGGACCATCGGCAGCGTCCGGGTTCTTATCGAACACAGCCTTGCATCCACTGCTGCAGAAGTAGTTCGTAATTCCAACATGCTCCGAGGAGACGGTAGCCCGGCTTGGGTCCAGCGGCATCCCGCAGACCGGATCCTCTTGCGCTGCGGCCGATCGCGTAGCCATACTGAAGTCGCTCCTCTTGAGCACCTTGCAAGAGTGTGGCCAGAGCAAAGCAGAAAGAGACTGCAGGGAATGTGCCTGCCCAGAATCCTGCCCGATACGGTAGACGACTTGCTATAGATACCTAAGCGAGGTCTCAGGTTATCCGCGATTCCGACGTTTAGCGTTCGAATCTCGCTGAATCGGTAGTTCGGAAGGTATGACAACACCTGACATTGGTAGCACAGTCCTGGCCGGCAGTGGCGTTGGGGCAGGATCGAAAATCCCCGGCCTGGCGCCCCGCCCAGTCGAACCCTCGATTCCCAAGAAGACCAAGAGCAAGAAGATTCAAGTTTCTCCTGTAGTCTTAGATGCCGCGCGAAAGGGCAGCGAAGAACTGTTCCTGCAGTTACGAACTGCGGCGAGCGGCCTGACTCAATCCGAGGCCGAGTCGCGGGCGCGGAGCACGGGCCCCAACGAGGTCGCGCAAGAGAAGCCGCAATACCACGACGGCTAGTTCTCCGACTGAGCTCAAAAATATATGCTTCATAGGGACCAGCGTCGAGAGCGGCACCGCCACAGCGGCCGTTGTCACGACGGGCATTCAGACCTATTTCGGCAGCATGGCCAGCTCGATCACCGGGGAACGTGAGAAGACCAGCTTCGACCAAGGCCTCAATCGCTTCACATGGCTCATGATCCGGCTCATGGCGGTGATGGTGCCTCTGGTGTTTCTCCTCAACGGCTTCACCAAGCACGATTGGAAATCGGCCTTCTTCTTTGCCATGGCCGTGGCGGTGGGGCTCACGCCCGAGATGCTGCCGATGGTCGTATCGGTCTGCCTCGCCAAGGGTGCGCTTGCGATGAGCCGGCGCAAGGTAATTGTCAAGCGTCTCAATTCCATCCAGAACTTCGGCGGCATGGACATATTGTGCACCGACAAGACCGGCACGCTCACCGAGGATCGCGTCGTGCTGATGCGGCATTGCAATGTGGCCGGACGGGAAGACGATTATGTGCTCCTGTTCGGGTACCTGATCAGCAGTTTCCAGACCGGGCTCAAGAATCTGCTTGACCGGGCCATCCTGGAAAGTACCGATTTCCATGGCAACGCGCTGGTCGAGAAGTACAAAAAGCTGGACGAGATCCCGTTCGACTTCACGCGACGTATGATGTCCGTACTGGTGCAGGACCCCGAGGGCAAAGCGATCCTCTTTACCAAAGGAGCCCCGGAGGAGGTATTTCAGCATTCCTCGCACTTTGAACTGGACGGGAAACTCTCCCCGATGGACCCGACTCTGATGGTCGGCCTGAAACAGCAATACGACAGTCTTAGCAACGACGGCTTCCGAGTGCTGGCGGTGGCGACTAAGGACCTCCCTGGGAAGGATGTCTGCTCGCTAGCTGACGAGCGCGGCTTGGTGCTCAGAGGATACGTCGCATTCCTGGACCCACCCAAGAAAACTGCCGGGCCTGCGCTCGCAGCCCTGCACCAACACGGAGTGACGGTGAAAATCCTCACCGGTGACAATCAGCTCATAAGCCGCAAGGTGTGCAAAGACGTGGGCCTGGCGCCCGACCCGATGCTCCTGGGCGCAGACGTGGAGAAAATGTCGGACCCGGAGTTGGCCGAAGCGGCATTGAAGACGACCCTCTTTGCCCGCCTCTCCCCTGCTCACAAGGAGCGCGTCATCCGTGCCCTCCGCGGTAAGGGGCACGTAGTGGGCTTCGTGGGCGACAGAATCAAAGACGCTCCCGCACTACGAGCCGCCGATGTCGGCATCTCCGTGGATACGGCTACGGACATCGCCAAGGAGTTCGCGGATCTGATCTTGCTGGAGAAGGACCTCATGGTGCTCGAAGGGGGTGTAACCGAGGG
>PLRZ01000591.1 GCA_003164075.1 Bryobacterales bacterium
CGGTCCCATGTTGAGGACCATGCGGTGCGGGCCGGGCTTCGGCTGCTCCGCAATGGCGGCGGCCGATACTTCGGGAATGGCCTGGTCGCTCATATTAAATCCTCGTCCCGGTGATGGGGTAATCTTTGCGCAGCGGGTGGCCGTCCCAATCGTCGGGCAGCATGATGCGGCGCAGGTCGGGATGCTGCAGGAAGGCGATGCCGAACAGGTCGAAGACCTCGCGCTCGTACCAATTGGCGCCGCGCCATACGGAGGTGACCGATTCGATGGCCGGGTCGGCGCCGAATACGCGGCACTTCAGGCGCACGCGCTGTTTGTGCTCCACGGAGTGCAAGTGATAGACCACTTCGAAGCGCGGTTCGGCGGGATAGCGGTCCACGGCTGTGACGGAACTGAGACGCACGAATTTCTGGTCGTACTTGAGGAAGCCGCAGACGCTCACGATTTTGCCGGGCGCGATCTCCAGGGTCAGTTCGCCGCGATCGAATGCGCCCGCGGTGATGGCGTCGGCGTCAAACGCCTCCACCGCCGAAGCGATGGCGTGTTGTCGCAAGTTTTCGGGTAGCATTTCGCGTTGTCTACTATTTTCGCTTGGAATCCGACCCGGACCAGTCCAGTGCGCCTTTTTTCCAGATGTAGAAAAAGCCGGACAGGATCAAAACCACAAAAATCAGCATCTCGACGAAGCCGGGCATCAATAATTCGCGATAGACCACTGCCCAGGGATACAAAAAGATGGCCTCGATATCGAACAGGATGAACAGCATGCCCACCAGGTAAAACTTCACGCTGAAACGCTGCCGCGCATCTCCGGTAGGAACGATGCCGGACTCGTAGGGCATATCCTTTACGCGATTTTTGACGCGTTTGCCCAGCAAATACGACACGCCGATCAAGCCAGCCGCGAGCAACATGGCGACCAGGGCCTGTAGCAGTACGGGGAAATAGACCTCTGTGGCAGACGTCGGCATTTTGGTTTCGGCAAAAACGAATGTAAATCTGACTATAATTGGTTGAAAAGAGGGGTGTCAACCAACGTGCCCATGGAGATTGTGGTAAACGGCGAGCGGCGGATAGCCCAAGAGGGCCAGACGATCCTCGGACTACTGGGCGATTTGGGCCTGGATCCGGCGCGTGTGGCAGTGGAATACGAGCGCCGGATCGTGAAGCAGGTGGCGTGGCCGGAGACGGTTCTGCNNAGGGACGGCATCGCCATCCTGTCATGAGCGGTCTGCCCGCGTCGCGTGCGCTCTCTATGAAAGGGTGGAACCACTGCCGTGTTGCGATCTCTTGCTTATTAACCGATCTCGGGATTTCGTGGCTCAGGCGCGGAATACGCTCCCTCACGGGGTGCCCTCTGGGCCCGGCTCGGTAACGAGTGCCCGCGTGTGTTTGCAATTAGTTACAGAGCCGCGACCGTTAGGGAGCGTATTTCGGTGATGTCACCCTAACTTTAGATTTCTCAAGCTCAGTTTGATTGCACACTGGCTTTGTCGAGCAAACCGAAAGTGTGAGAATTCTAAACTGCCGCTTTAGATTTCTCAAAGCTCACCTCCATCGTGTCAAGCGATAAATCGGCGATCGCGTTCCCTCCCAATCCGCTCAGGCCCGATAACGTCCATGTTCGGAAGCGTGCCCTTTCCCGCCGCTTTCCGGATCGACTCCGACGTGCGAAGATGCAGGGCCCGCACCGGCGCCTTCCTCACGCGCTGCCGCGATACACTTTCGATTTTCTGATACCATTCGACACTATGAAGTCGATTCGCATGGCCCTCTTGCTCGCGCTTCCGGCACTACTCTGTGCGCAGGCGCCCGACCTTTCCCAGTCTCTCCGCTTCCGCCTGGTGGGACCGTTTCGCGGCGGCCGCGTGGTGGCCGTGACGGGCGTTCCCTCGCAGCCCAATGTCTACTATTTCGGCGGCGTGGGCGGCGGCGTGTGGAAGACCACCGACGGCGGCGGCACGTGGCAGCCGATTTCCGACGGCCAGTTCAAAACCAGCTCCGTGGGCGCCATCGCGGTGGCCGATTCCGATCCCAACACGATCTACGCCGGCATGGGCGAATCCTGCGTGCGCGGCAACGCCTCCAACGGCGACGGAGTCTACAAGTCGGTGGACGGCGGCAAGACCTGGCGCAATGTCGGCTTGCAGGACAGCCAGACTATCGGCGCGGTGCGCGTCCATCCCAAGAATCCCGACATCGTGTACGTCGCCGCGCTGGGCCACCTCTGGGGGCCGAATGAAATGCGCGGCGTCTACCGTTCCCTGGATGGCGGCGGCACGTGGAAGCAGGTCCTCACGCGCGGGCCCGATGCCGGCGCGGTCGATCTCGCCATGGACCCCGGGAATCCGCGCGTGCTCTACGCCAGCTTTTGGCAGGTGCGCCGCAATCCCTACCATTTCGATAGCGGCGGCCCCGGCAGCGGTCTTTTTAAGTCCAGCGACGGCGGCGATACCTGGACCGATATTTCGCGCGCTCCCGGCCTTCCCCGCACCGTGCTGGGGCGTATCGGCGTCACCGTGTCGCCGGCCAATCCGGAACGCGTCTGGGCCCTGGTGGAAGCGGCCGAAGGCGGCGTCTTTCGCTCCGACAACGGCGGCCGCACCTGGACCAAGGTCAACGATCAGAATATTCTGCGCCAGCGCGCCTGGTACTACGACCACATCTTCGCCGACCCGCAAAACGCCGACACCGTCTACGCGCTCAACACCGGTATGTACCGGTCGATCGACGGTGGCCGCACCTTCGCCGCCATCCGCACGCCGCACGGCGACAATCACGGCCTTTGGATCGCGCCCAACGATCCGCAGCGCATGATCGAGAGCAACGATGGCGGCGCCAACATCACTTACGACGGCGGCCGCACCTGGTCTACCATCAACAACCAGCCCACCGCGCAGTTCTACCGCGTAGCCCTCGACAACGATTTCCCGTACAACATTTACGGCGCGCAGCAGGACAACACCACCGTCCGCATCGCCAGCCGCACGGCCGCGGGCGGAATCACCGAGCGCGATTGGTACGACGTGGGCGGCGGCGAAAGCGGCTGGATCGCGCCCGATCCGCGCGATTCCCAGATTGTCTACGCCGGCTCCTACGACGGCCTCATCACCCGCCAGGACCATCGCACCGGACAGAGCCGCGACATCAACCCCTGGCCCGATAACACCATGGGCTATGGCGTGGAAGCCATGAAATATCGCTTCCAGTGGAGCTATCCTATCGCCTTCTCGCCGCACGACCCCAAGACGCTCTACATCGGCGCCAACGTGCTGCTCAAAACTACCAATGAAGGGCAGAGCTGGGACGCGATCAGTCCGGACCTGACTCGCAACGATAAGTCGAAGATGGGAACGTCGGGCGGTCCCATCACCCAGGACAACACCAGCATCGAGTATTACTGCACAATCTTTACTTTCCAGGAATCGCCAGTTACCAAGGGCGTGATCTGGACTGGCTCGGACGATGGCCTGGTCAACGTGACGCGCGATGGGGGCAAGAATTGGGCTAACGTAACGCCGAAGGACATGCCGGAGTGGATCCAAATCAACTCCATCGACGCCTCGGCGCACGATCCCGGGACGGCGTATGTGGCCGCCACTATGTATAAGTCCGACGATTTCCGGCCGTATCTATATAAGACCAACGACTACGGCAAGACGTGGAAGAAGATCGTCAACGGCATCCCGGAAACATCCTTCACGCGCTTGGTGCGGGAAGATCCCAATCGCAAAGGGCTGCTGGTGGCCGGCACGGAATTCGGCCTGTACATTTCCTACGACGATGGCGAGAACTGGAAGCCGTTCAATCTCAATATCCCGGTCACGCCGATTACCGATGTGGCGTTCCATAAGCGCGAACAGGAGCTGGTAGTGGCCACCGAGGGCCGCGCCTTCTACGTGCTCGACGATGTGCCGCTGCTCTATCAGTTGAACGACTCGGCCGCCACCGAAGATGCCCGCTTGTTCAAGCCCAAGGACACCTATCGCTTCGGCGGCGGCGGGCGTGGCGGCGGCGGGCGCGGCATGACGGCGGCAGTGGGCGAGAATCCCGCGGGCGGCGCGGTGGTCTACTACTCGCTCAAGAGCCGGCCGCAGGGCGAGCTGACCATCGAGTTCCTGGACAGCGCCGGCAAATCGGTCAACAAGTTTTCCAGCCGGCCGCCGGCGCAGCCGCAGGAAGCGCCCTCGCCGGAAGGCGAAGAAGGTCCGGGGCGCGGCGCTCCGCCCGCGCGCGTCGCCGCGAATGCCGGCATGAATCGCTTCCTGTGGAACCTGCGCTACCCCGACGCCACCAGCTTCCCCGGCCTCATCATGTGGGCCGGCAGCCTCACCGGGCCCACCGTGCCGCCGGGCATGTACACCGTGAAGTTGACCGTCGATGGCAAAACGCAGAGCCAGACGTTCGAAGTGAAGAAGGATCCACGCCTTTCCACCACGCAGGAAGAGTATGTCAAGCAAGTGACCTTGGCCCTGCAGATCCGCGACAAGCTTTCCGAAACTAATGAGGGCGTGATCCGCATCCGCGAGATCCGCAAGCAACTGGAGGACTACACGCGGCGCGACGATAAGCGCGTGGCCGATGCGGCCAAGGCGCTTACTCAGAAGCTGACCGCGGTGGAAGAGGAGTTATACCAGACCAGGAACCGCGCCAGTGAAGATCCGCTGAACTTCCCCATCAAGCTGAATAACAAGCTGGCGCACGTGCTGAGCGTGGTGGAAAGCTCCGACAATCAGCCCACGCAGCAGTCCTATATGGTCTACGAGGACGTCGCCACGCGTGTCAATGGGCAGTTGAAGACACTGGAAGGGCTGCTCTCGAGCGATCTAACGGCGTTCAATAAGATGATCCACGATGCCAACGTGCCGGCGATTCAGCCGCCGGCGGCGAAGAAGTAGCCTTGTGCCCGGGAACAGGCAATCCCGAAACTTATCTGTCCCCGGGCGCTTCTGGTGTCTTCGTTGAGGAACGATAGACCTCCCGATCTCGCCCGCATTTTCCGCCTGGCGGAGAAAATGGGCTGAGCCATTCCTTT
>PLRZ01000080.1 GCA_003164075.1 Bryobacterales bacterium
CCTGCGAGGTCGTCATCAAGGCATGAAGGTCCTTGATCACGGCATCCAGGTCGAGGCTCTTGAACTCTTCCGCATAGTTGAACGCCTCGCCCATTGGGTCGGACAGCGGGGAGTGTTGGCGCAAAATCTTCAGGTTCAGTTGATTGGGCCACCAGTCTGCGTTTGTTGGGGCCCCGGCAATTGCGTGTTTGCGAGCGCCGCCCGAGAAGGGGCACTTGGCTTCGGTTGACAAGTTTTGCTCCGGAATGTGGGGGACAGGCGCCCCCAGTGTGGTTTCGAGTGTCTTATCCATATGTTTCATCTTCCTTCAACTTAGTTAGAAAACTGTGACGAACTACGGCCCCCTCCTGGCTTTCCCATTCGCGGGAGCGCGCCGCGGAGCGCACTTCGTGCAGAGCCCCCGGAAAATCAGCTCCCATTCGCGAACAATCCGCTTACCGAGGGCGCCCGAGTCAGGCCTGGGCACGTCGTGCCACTCAAGGTCCTCCACATTGCCGCAGCGGTCGCAGATGAAGTGGTGATGCCGCATGCCTATCGCTTCGAATCGCGCGCCGCGGCCCTCGATGGCCACTTCACGCACCAAACCCGCCTGCACCAAGTCCCGCAGATTGTTATACGTCGTGGCCTTTGAAGAGCGCGGATCCACGCGATTCACGGCTTCGAAGATTTCCGCAGCCGTGGGATGGCTGTTGTGTTCCATCAGGAATGCCATCACGGCGTAGCGCTGCGGAGTGCACCGCAACCCGCTGGCTTCCAAGGACCGTTTAATCGCCCCGGCGTCCATGACCAATTTAGACTATATCTAATGTGAGAGTTTGTCAAGACTCATGCTTTTGGCTGAATGCCGGCGCGCGTGTGCAGCGCCTAAAATGCCGCGCCCTTGTCCGCTTGAGTGATCATTCTCTTAGTCGCCGGAAGCTTCCGCCGTCACCACGTAGTCCGGCTGGCGGCGTTCCCGCTGGGCGGAGCGGAGCATCATCGCGGCGGTGTAAACCACCACGCAGACTACCAGCCAGTTGACCGCCGTCAGCGGCAGCGATTTCACTACATACGCCGCTAGCAGGACGCCGGGAACTCCGCCGGCCGCCAGGCCCAGAGCGGCTTTCAGGTGGTACCTGCCGCTGCGCACGAAGCGGACGCTGCCCACCGGCATCAGGAATGCGCAGGAGCCCATCATGATGGGATAAGCGACCAGCGGACTCATGCCCAACAGGTAAACGAGAATCATGCAGGGCGCGAAGAGACCGATTCCCAGCGTCATCAGCGCGCCCAGCAGTGCGTTGCCCGCAACGCCGACGATCAGCCTGGTTCCGGTGAGTCCTATCTCATGGCCGCCGCCGGGCACCCAATTCATCTGCCGCAGTACGATGACGGCTGCCGCGGCCAGCAACACGCCGCCCATGCCGATCTGCACTTTGCGCCGTGGCCATGCGCTCACGATTCCCGCGCCCAGCCACGCTCCCACCGTGGACGCCGCAATCATCAAGACCAGCGTAGTGACGTCCACCTGCACCAGCGCCATGTAGATAAATGCTTCGGCCACGGTGGGCAGAGTGTGGCCCACGTTGAGAGTCCCTGGAATCTGCTCGTCGGGGACCAGGCCGCCCAGTTTGAAGAGGGAACTGGTGGTGGCGAAGGAGCCCACGCCCAAGGTGTCCAGAAAATTAGCGAAAAAACCGATGCCGATATCGAGGGGCATCGGTGTGTGGGAAGGCGCGCCGGTCCCCCGCAAACGTCGCACGCTTACAATCTGCCGCACCCAGACAAGAAGATATCCCAGGGTGAAAATGCCGAGGCCGATAAACAGCGCAGTCTTCATACGGATTGCATGAAGTATATCTCGAACGGCGGTTGCCATGCAGCGCTACGCGCGATAATTGCTCTCCGTCCGCGGCCGCATCCGGTAGTCGCAGCAGCCTTGCCGGACCTCGCGGATGGTGCGGAAGTCACCCGGTTGGGCGTCTTTTCCCAACATCTCCGCGGTGAGGTACGAGTCTCGAAACCCTGATGTCGTGGAAGTTGTGGGAAGCCCGAGGTGGGGCAGCCTGAGTCCCTGCTCCATTGCGTATGCCCGCACGCCGGAGCTTGTCCGGCGCGGGCTGGCGCGTCATGACGTGCCGGCATTCCAGTTGGCGCGCCTGGCGGTGGATCTCAAAGTACAGGGGCAAGGGCTTGGGGGGCAACTTCTGCTGTCGGCGGGCAGGAAATGTCTACTGGCATCCGCGGAGGTGGGGGGCGTAGCGATACTCATCAATGCCAAGGGCGCGAAAGTTGCGGCGTGGTATGCGAGCTACGGGGCTCCGCCGCTGGCGACCGTGGAAGCGGCCGTATAACCAGTTCAATCGCGCCCCAGCCGCTTCACCGCTATTACCTTTGACCGATTGCCTGGAAACCCGTTCAGCCAACCGGCAGGCGTGACCCCACGCGTACTGCGCGAGGAGTCACGCCCCGCCAGGAAGCAGCTACATCACTTTTGCAGGTTGGCGATAGACGCCTTAAGCAGGCCTACCGTGTACTCCATGTTGTGTATCCCCTTGCTGCCGTCGTTGGTGACGAACAGCCAGTTGTACGCCGCTTCCAACTGCGGCTTCGTCCAGGTGGAATCGATGGTGAGCGAGGTTTTCGCCTGGGCGTTCGGCGGCAGCAACGCGGAAAGCTGGTCGAGCAGGCCCTGTACTTCGGTCTGCACGCCTGAGACTGTTCCGTTGCCCGAAAAATCGAACGTCGGGAAGTTGAAGGTGGTGATGTCCGGCCCGTGGCAGGTCTGGCAGGCGCCCACCAAGTCCTCGGCGGGTTGTCCCGCGGGAGCGTAGGTGGTGCTGAAGGTGTGGTCCCCGGCTTTCATGAACGCCGGATCGGTGCTGGCCACGGTCTGCATGTGGCAGTCGACGCAAGTATTCGTGGTCACGTATTGGTGCGCGGAACTGGGGATTGTCTGGCCGTATGTGTAGCCATTGGTGCCCATCAACATGTCCGCCTGCGGCCCTTCGTGCGGCCCGAAGTGGGCGCTTCCCGCCGTGGTGTCCACGGCTGAGGCGGCCATTCGGCTTTGGTGGCACTGCATGCACAGGATGCCTTCTCCGGCGTTCGCTGTTGTCACCTTGGTCCCATCGGCCAGCGTCACAGACGCCATGTTGCGGATCAGATGGGTATCGGTGGCTGGCTGGGTTACTCCGTGCGGCTCATGGCAGGTGGCGCAATCGATGGAGTGGTATGTGGTGTCGGTGATGGTGGTGGCGCCGTTCATCCTGGCGATGAAACCGGTGCCGGTGTGGCAGCCTACGCAGGTCGCATTGCCCACCGGATCCCGCGTGGTTACGGCGTGCACGGAATTGGCCCACGCAGCGGACTTGATGTGGTGCGTCGGTTCGTCGTGGCACTGGCTGCAGGCGCCCGAATTGGACGGTATCGCAACCGCAATCACGTCGCCACCGTAGTTGGCATGCTCGCTGCCCGGCCCGTGGCAGTTCTCGCACTGAATGTTAGACACGTTCTGCAGGGCAGCCGGCATGGCTAGGAAATTGCCCGCCTGGCCGGTCGCCGGAAACGCCCATTTCAACTGCTTGGCCAGGTAACTGAAGCCGCCGTCATTGACGGTGGAATTGGCGTCATAGCCCACCGTATGGCAGGCGGCACAAGACGCGCTTTCGGTGTCGCCTGCGATGGCGGTGCCGTTAATGACGTCGGTGAAGACACTGGCGTGGGCCGTCTTCGACCACGGCGTCACCAAAGCCTCGGCAAGCCCTCCGCCATGGCACTGCGTGCAGACGGCTACGCCCACATAGGTCCCCCCAACATAGGATTGAGCAAGTGCCGTCGGCGTGCCGCCGATCGTCACGGTAGCACTTACTACGTAGAGCCCGTGAAGATCCGGCACCAACAGTTGCCGGCCAGCCACCTTGTAGACCAGGGCGTCCGACGGCTCCGCAATGGGCACGTTCGCTCCCAGCGGACTCGCGGCTAGCTTGGCCGTGGAACCCGATGGCGCCTCGGTGATCGCCCAAGTGACGGCGCCTAACTGGGCCGCGGTGACGCCAATGTCAACCTGCACCTCTAAATACAGCGGCTCGCCGAGCCCAACTGTCCCCAGGCCGCCCGATATCTGAATAGTGGACGGCAGTTTATAATTCGTGATGTCGCCGTTCGTCAGCGCGCGCAGTGCCAGGCGCGGCGCCATAGTCGTTTGTGCACTCAATGTGGTCGTTGCGGCCACAGCCATCAGCGCCACTGCGAAAAGACCAGCTAGCGCTCTAGGAAGCCGTTTGTTCATTTTGACCCCCATCTTGAAACTCCAATCTGAAAACGCCTAAAAAGGGATATTCAGACATTATTGTATTCTCGGTCGCGGTCTTTTACTATATTTTTTTGCGACGGCTGCCTATTATTTGCCTGCGGAGTTAGAAGATTGCTGAAATATTCAACAGCGGAGCGGCGAAAATACGACCGCGTTTCTATACAAAAACGGCTGCTTATTGGAGTGAACTCTGATTGGACCATATAAGTCCAAGTTGAGTCGATCTGCTATGGTGGCGCAGCCGGTTCGCGGATCCCGTTAAGCCGAGGCCTTAGTCATCTTCCCTCACCCCCTTGTGTACGATACCAGCGGTTCTGCGGCCAGTTGTTCCGCCTTGCACGTTACCACCCGCCTGCCCCACCTGCGGGCTCACGGCAAATTCCACGGGATCAGGAGTTCTGATATTCAGTACAACAACTGCACCGACCATCCGTCGAACCCGTTCGCGAAATTCTCCGCGGACGTCGCGCGCACTATCGGCGAGCGGCGCCCGAAACGCATCGTGGTGGACCTGCGGCACAATGGCGGAGGCAACTTGCGTGTCATAGCGCCCCTGGTGGCAGTGCTGAAAAGCCAGCGCCGGACGCCAGTCTCATCGGGATTCATGGCGGCCCGCGATTTGAAGCGCCAGGCGCATGCCGTACTGGTGGGCGAGTTCGCCGCCCGCGGCGACCCGCCCTCATACCCGCTGGACCACGCCATCGACATGACTTCCGGGGACTTGCAGGCCGGACGAGATCCCATCATGGACTGGATTCCGCGGCAGTAGCGCGCCGGGCAGAATGCACCTCCTGGCGAAAGCCGCGTTGTTGTGACACCATATGATTTCTATGTGGCTGGGAATCGACATCGGAACTGGTGGTTCGCGCGCGCTCCTGATCGATGGACGGGGCGGCGTCCGCGCTGGGTGTACCGCGCCTCATGAAGAAATGCGCATGGAGCGGCCGCTGTGGGCCGAGCAGCGCCCTGAAAACTGGTGGGACGCGGCCGTCGTGGCCATCAAGGGCGTGCTCGCCGAAGCCGGCGTCTCCGGCTCGCAGGTGAAAGGCATCGGACTTTCGGGCCAAATGCACGGTCTGGTCATGATGGATGGCGCGGCGGCCGTCATTCGCCCGTCGCTGATCTGGTGCGACCAGCGCAGTCAGGCGCAGGTGGATGCCGTCAACGCGAAATTGGGCCCGGAGAACATCCTCCGCTACATCGCCAACCCCGTTCTGACCGGCTTCACCCTGCCCAAACTGCTGTGGGTCCGCGACAATGAACCGCACAACTTCGCGCGCATGCGGCGCATGCTGCTTCCCAAAGACTATGTGCGCTTCCGGCTCACGGGCGAATTCGCCACGGAAGTGTCCGACGCGTCCGGCACCGCGCTTTTCGACGTGGTGAACCGCCACTGGTCGTACGAGATGATCGACGGGCTGGGACTCGACCGCACCACCCTCCCCAAATGCTACGAATCGACCGAGGTGAGCGGGAAAATCACGCCCCGCGTGGCCGAGATCACCGGACTGGTGGCGGGCACGCCCGTGGTGGGCGGCGGCGGCGATCAGGCTGCCAGCGCCGTGGGCAATGGCATTGTCGAACCGGGCATCGTGTCGTGTACGCTGGGCACCTCCGGCGTGGTCTTCGCCCATATGGACCAGGTGGCATACGATCCCGCGGGCCGTGTCCACACCTTTTGCCACGCGGTACGCGACAAGTGGCACGTGATGGGCGTCACCCAGGGCGCCGGCCTGAGCCTGCAGTGGTTCCGCAATCGGCTGGCCCCCGGCACGGAGTACGACGCGCTGACCGCGGAAGCCGAACAGTCGCCGGCCGGAGCGCAGGGATTATTCTGGCTGCCCTACCTGATGGGCGAACGCACTCCGCACCTGGACGCCACCGCGCGCGGNNAGCCAGCGCGATTGCCTCGATATTGTGGCCGGCCTGGGCGTGCCGTTGAATTCCGTGCGCGCCTCCGGCGGCGGAGCCAAGAGCGCTTTCTGGCGCCAGTTACTGGCCGATATTCTGGGCAAGCGAGTAGTCACGCTGGAGACCCGGGAAGGCTCGGCCTATGGCGCGGCGCTACTGGCGCTGGTTGGAACGGGCGAATACGGGTCGGTGCCGGACGTCTGCCGCAATGCCATTCGCGAGACGGAGTCGGTGGCTCCGCGCCCGGTGGAGACGGCATATTATGGCCGGGCTCACGGTGTGTATAAGGCGCTCTACCCGGCGCTCAAGCCGATTTTTGGGCAGATCGCGGAGATTTGAACTTAGAGGCGCGGGGCGGGCGAAGTGCCGGGAAAGAGACCCTGGAAGAGCTCTATGTAAGCATGGTAGAGAGGCGACTCCATGTGGTGTCGTCCCACGCGCCTCACGCAAACTATGCCTGAGCGTCCTCTTCCAATATGTTACACAACGCGGTCTTGAGGGACTCAGGCGCCCCATCGTCGGCGAGGTACCCGTCGGCGAGTGCTTGGGCCCGAGCGTAGTCTCCAGCCTTTAGTGCGGCGCGCACTGCGCCACGCCGCGCGATCCGTCCTTCCGGGTCGGACACCGGAAGCGCCTTCGCCAGCTCCTCCTCAAGCGAGGAAACTTCCGTCCAAGCCTGCGAGGCAGACGGGATGCCGTGAATTTCGAGCCGCTCCGCCCGCCAGATGGCGCCGCTGACCAGCGTGTTGAGAGTATCAGTTTCCACTATGCTGCCTCTCGGTGAAATGAAGGGCGGCCAACGGTTCTTGAAAGCCCATCACACCAGCTCCCCGCCATATCCGCGAAGTGAACCGCAGCGGCTCTAGAAGTACACCCCGAAATCTTTTTGCAGAATCAGCGCTACCGTGCCGCGCAGACGCGCCATGCCATCTTCGGGCGCCGGATCCAGGCGCGGCATGCCGCCGCCGGGCAGAATCTGGTCCCGTACTTCCGCCTCGATGATCGGGCCGAACCGGTTCCACGACCGGGTGAGATCGCCCACTACCACGATGCGCTCCGGCGCCAACCCCGCCACAATCATCCGCATTCCCCTGCCCAGGTACTGCGCCATGGTCTCCAGCGCTTTGGCGGCGCGCACATCGCCGTTGTCGGCGCGGCTCAACAGATCCAGGAAGGTCAGGCCCGAGGTGGCCGCGCCGGACTC
>PLRZ01000502.1 GCA_003164075.1 Bryobacterales bacterium
GAAACTACATCCGCAAAGCGAGCACCCACACGGGCTAAGTGACATTGATTACGATGCGCTCTTCACGACAAATAAGCACATCATCTTCTGCTTTCATGGATACCCATGGCTGGTCCACCGTTTGACGTACCGCCGGACCAACCGCAACCTGCACGTCCGCGGCTACACGGAAGAGGGCACCATCACGACGGCCTTCGACATCAGGGTGCAGAATAAGCTGGACCGCTTTCACCTGGTGCAGGACGTGATCGATCGGCTGCCGCATTTGGGCTCTCAGGGCGCGTACCTGAAGCAAACCATGCAGGACAAGCTGATCGAGCACAAGGTTTTCATCGATAAGCACGGCGAAGACTTGCCGGAAATCCGAAACTGGAAATGGAGCGCATCCAAATGAATACGCAAGAGCTGATAAACACCGCGAAGGCGATGGTCGCCGATGACAAGGGCCTTCTGGCGATGGACGAAAGTGATCCGACCTGTAACCAACGCTTTGCCAAGTTAGGAATTCCGCTGACGGCGGAGACCCGGCGAACCTACCGGGAACTGATCGTGACAACTCCTGGTCTCAATGAGTCCATAAGTGGCGCGATCCTCTACGATGAGACGATCCGTCAGAAGAAGCTGGATGGCACTCCCTTTGCCAAAGCTATAGCCGATGTGGGTATCGTTCCGGGCATCAAAGTCGATATGGGCGCGAAAAACCTGGCGGGTCATCCGGGAGAGAAAATCACCGAAGGTCTCGACGGATTGCGCGACCGCCTGGCTGAATACACCCAAATGGGAGCGCGTTTTGCCAAGTGGCGCGCCGTGATTGCCGTGGGCGAAGGCATTCCCACCCGGGCCGCGATCGAGGCCAACGCAAGCGCATTGGCCCGCTATGCCGCCTTGTGCCAGGAAGCCGGATTGGTCCCCATCGTGGAGCCGGAAGTCCTCATGGACGGCGGGCATACGCTGGAGCGGTGCCGCGAAGTAACGGAGGAAGTCCTACGAACTGTTTTCCACCAGCTTTACATACAGGGGGTAATGCTGGAGGGCGTGATTCTGAAGCCCAACATGGTCCTTCCAGGATCGACCTGCCCCAGGCAGGAAACGGTGGAAGAGGTCGCCGACGCCACGGTGCGCTGTCTCTTGCGATCGGTCCCGGCTGCCGTTCCGGGGATTGCGTTCCTGTCGGGCGGCCAATCCGCGGAACTGGCCTCGGCGCGTTTGAACGCGATGAATGTACGATTTGAGTCGCGACTGCCCTGGGCGTTGGCATTTTCGTTTGCCCGCGCCATCCAGCAACCGGCATTGGAGATTTGGCGAGGCCAGGAGGCCAACGTATCGGCGGCACAGAAAGCTTTGTATCATCGAGCGCGATGCAACCGGGCTGCGCGCCGGGGCGAATACAGTGCTGGGATGGAGCCGGAGGTGCGCGTGAAGGCGCTTGGGGGCCCGCGCCAATGAATCCGGACAAGAGTTCTCATCAGCATGGAACGCCGGCTCGCGACAGCATTCATCATGACCCGGATCCTTACTGGAAACGCGCGCATCGTGATTGGCGTGTCTGGGTCGGCCTGTTCTTTATGTTCGCGGCCATCGCAATCTATGTCCTGAGCAATAACTTATCGTTCTTCCCCCGCGGCCAAAGGCAGGTGCAGTCAAACGCGGCAGTCAAGTAACTGAAGCAGTTATGGAGAACACTTCGAACCCTTTGAACTGTGGCGCGGTAATCGCGGTGCGCGGCAGTGTCGTTGACGTTCAGTTCGACGCACACTTGCCGCGCATCTACTCGCTGCTGCACGCGAAAGAAGGGAAAGTCGCCATCGAGATTCTGGCGCAACTCGATGCGCACAGCGTTCGGGGAATCGCGCTGACCCCAACCGAAGGGCTCGCTCGCGGCAACTCCGTGGAAGACACGGNNCGCGAATGTTCGACGTTTTCGGAAACGCCATCGACCGCCTGCCGCCGCCGGCCGGCGTCCAATGGCGCAACGTCCATCGAGCTCCGCCGCCGTTGACCCAGCGTTCCACCAAGTCGGAGATCTTCGAAACGGGGATCAAGGCCATTGATGTGCTGGTGCCGCTCGAACGCGGCGGCAAAGGCGGCCTGTTCGGCGGGGCGGGGGTGGGCAAGACGGTATTGCTCACCGAAATGATCCACAACANNACAACATGATCGAGCACCAGAAGGGTGTAAGTATCTTCTGCGGGATAGGCGAACGATGCCGTGAGGGCGAGGAACTCTATCGCGACATGAAGACGGCGGGCGTGCTGCCGAACATGGTGATGGTGTTCGGCCAGATGAACGAACCGCCGGGNNGACGACGAGCATCGCGACGTGCTGTTCCTGGTCGACAATATCTTCCGCTTCATCCAGGCCGGCATGGAGGTGTCCGGCTTGCTGGGCCAAATGCCGTCGCGTCTGGGATATCAGCCCACCATGGGCACTGAGCTCTCTGGGTTGGAGGAACGCATCGCCAATACGGATACCGGCGCCATCACGTCCATTCAGGCGGTTTATGTTCCCGCCGACGATCTGACCGACCCGGCGGCGGTACACACCTTCTCGCACCTGTCCACGTCGATCGTGCTTTCGCGCAAGCGGGCGAGTCAAGGGCTTTTCCCGGCTATCGACCTGCTGCAATCCAGCTCCAAAATGGCCACGCCCGGAATCGTTGGCAAGCGGCATTATCTGCTGGCGCAGGAGATTCGGCGGACGCTCGCGCAGTACGAGGACCTCAAAGACATCATCTCCATGCTCGGACTGGAACAACTGGCGCCGGAAGACCGCAACATAGTCGCCCGCGCCCGGCGGTTGGAGCGGTTTCTCACCCAGCCGTTTTTCGCCACCGAGCAGTTCAGCGGAATTAAAGGGAAGATGGTCAGCCTCAAAGATTCGCTCGATGGCTGCGAGCGAATCCTGCGCGATGAATTCAAGGACTATCCGGAAAGCGCGCTGTATATGATCGGGGCGATTGACGAAGCGAAAGACAAATTCAAACCCGGCCAGCCGGCGGCGAAAAGCGACGCCGATTCCAAGCCCGGTGCCAAGCCCGATGCGAAAGGCACAGAACCCAAGCCTGACGCCAAGCCCGGCGCGAAGCCTGCCGCCGATTCTAAGCCTGACGCCAAGCCCGGCGCGAAGCCTGCCGCCGATTCTAAGCCCGACGCCAAGTCCGACGCGAAGCCTGTCGCCGATTCCAAGCCCGACGCCAAGCCCGACGCGAAGCCTGCCGCCGATTC
>PLRZ01000405.1 GCA_003164075.1 Bryobacterales bacterium
GAACTTGCGGACTGGCGCGGCAAGATGCTCGCGAAAGTGCGCGAAATAGTACACGAGGCGGACCCTGAGATCGCGGAAGAGTGGAAGTGGAGAGGGGTTCCCGTCTTTTCCCACGGCGGCATCNNTCGACGGGAATGTCAGGCGCGCCATTGACATCCACGAAGGCGACAAGGTCGAGGAGGCGGCCCTGAAGGATCTCATCCGCGCGGCAGTGGCGCTCAATCTCGAGGGCGAGAACAAGCCAAAGCCCCGGCGAGCCACCAGCAAGCGGGCCGGCTAGCTTCATCGCAGGCCCCGGCCATGGCGCCTGCCTCATACGCCGAACCGGCGGAATCGCGTTCCCCTTGCCCCGGATTCCCCACTTGCCGGGGAAGTGAGCGTGGTCTGCAATAACTGAGGGGCGCGTCCGTCTCCTTTTACGGAGGCGGAGCGGAAAAATGCGTGTTGGTTTGGCGGCAAGTCTGTTGGTTTCCAGTGTCTGCGGGGCGTTTGCACAATCCGCGGAACCGGCCCCGGCGTTCGAAGTGGCGTCGGTAAAGGTAAGCGCGGTTGGCGAGGGCCAACGCGTGCGGACGGACGCGATCGCCACATCGCCGGACGGTGTGACTATGACGAACATCCGGCTGAAATCGGTGGTGCAGTGGGCCTATCACCTGCAACCCATCCAGGTCACCGGACCGGGCTGGATCGAGTCGAACCGGTATGACATCATGGCCAAGGCCTCCGGACCGGTGTCCAAGGACCAACTCCGGTTGATGGTTCAGACGTTGCTGGCGCAGCGATTCAAGCTGACCTGCCACAAAGAGACCAAGGAAATGCCCGCTTACGTGGTGACCGTGGCAAAGGGTGGGCACAAGATGAAACCGTCCGAAGGCGAGGGCGAAATGGACGCCAAGCCCAGCGGCAAAGGGTTGATTGTGGCATTCACCCACGTCACCATGGCCCAGCTTTCGGAAATGACGCAGTCCCCGCTGCAAGGCGTAGTGGTAGACCAGACCGGACTGACCGGCGCCTGGGACTTCAGCCTGGACGCCTCGAGCTTCGCCATGACCCAGCCAACCGGCATCGACGACTTGATCAACATGGTAATCCAGGCGATCAACGAGCAACTGGGGCTCAAGATCGAGCAGAAGAAGATCCCGGCGGAGTTGCTGACCGTGGACCATGCCGAGAAGGTTCCGGTCGAGAACTGAGTTTCGGGAACTTCCCACAATCGGGCCTGCAATATCGCCGTGCAGAAAACCCGAAATCGACCCCTTTTGTCACAAATCTTAACGCGCCGGCGTTTATCAGGTGCTGGAAACTAAAAAATTCGTGGATTTCCGCAATTTTCTCTGCAAGTTCTCACTCGAAGTGGCGTCTATATGTAAAACACGGTTCGGCGGCGAGGCCCGGCAGTGGGTGGTTTGACTGGTCTTACGCCGGCGAGGGGACTCTATGCGGGAGAGTGAAGAGAAACTTCGGGAAGTTCCAATCCTTTCGGGAGCAATACCGTCAAAACACAGAGGCGGTCTTGCACTCGGGAAGGAGTGTGAAAAGGCGACCCCACTGTGAGGATAGGAGATCCTGAATGATGCGAAGCATGGTGGGAAGCAGCCTGATCGTTCTGGCGTCGTGCGCGGCGTTTGCGCAGACCGCGGCGTCCCCGTTGTCTTTTGAAGTAGCTTCATTGAAGCCTGCCGCAAACCCCGGCTCCGATGGCAAGATCATGCGCCGATTGGCCGGTGGGCCCGGCACCACCGACCCGGGCACGTTCACTTACAGCAACGTCACTGTGAAATTATTGGCGACCATGGCCTATAACCTCAAGGACTACCAGGTGGAAGGGCCGGACTGGATCGATAGCGTGGGGTTTGACCTGATTGCCAAAATGCCTCCCGGCACTACCGGGCAGCAAGCCGCACAGATGATGCAGACGCTGCTGGCGGAACGCTTCAAGCTGGTGTTTCACCGCGAAACGAAGCCCATGCCGGTCTTCGCGCTGGTGGTGGGCAAGGGCGGTTCGAAAATGAAGGAAGTGGAAACCCCTGCGGCGCCCGTTGGCCCACCGGACGGCCGCGCCTCCCTGCAGTCGCGAACGGCTTACGGGCCGGGGATGCGCATCATGATGTCGCCCAACGGCACCCGGATGGCGGGCCAGATGACCATGGCGCAATTGTGCAATGCGCTCTCGCGGCAACTGGAACGTCCCGTGCTAGACCAGACGGAACTTTCGGGGACCTACGACGTAGCTATTACTTTCATGCCCGATGACATGGACCGCATGAACGCCAAAATGGCGCAGATGGCGCCCTTGGCCGGAGGTCCGGGCGGACCAGGTGGGCCGGGTATCGAGGGGCCTCGCGGCGCACCGGAACCCACCCTCACGCTGGCGCAGGCATTGCAGGAGAAACTGGGACTCAAACTGGAAGCCCGCAAGAGTGCGGCGGAGATTCTGATTATCGACCGCGCCGAGAAAGCGCCGGTGGAGAATTGAAATTGGAAATGATACGAGCGGTGGCAGGCATCAGTCTGGTGTTCCTGGCAACCGGAGGGGCATTCGGACAGAGCGATGCCCCCGCGCCGGCCTTCGAAGTGGCATCGGTGAAAGTGTCCGCGCCCCTGCCGCCCGGCGTGATGATGTTCAACATGGGAGGCGCTCCCATCGATCCGGGACGCATCGATTACAAGGGCATCAACCTGAGAACGCTGATCGCGCGGGCATACGGCGTCAAGGATTACCAGGTGGAAGGGCCGCAGTGGCTGGAGGATAGCCGCTACGACATCGTGGCGACCATCCCCAAAGGCTCCAACACCGAACAAATCAATCTGATGATGCAAGGGCTGCTGAAAGAACGGTTCAAGCTGGCCCTGCATCGCGAATCCAAGCCGCTGGCGGTGTACACTCTTTCGGTGGCCAAAGGCGGACCGAAACTGAAGGCAGTGGACGCCGCCTCGCTGGCCGCCGCTTCGCCGCCTTTGCCTCCAGGAGCCTTGCCGCCTCCGCCGCCCCCTCCCGGGACCGGCGGACCGGGGGGCCGCGGCATGGGTCTGGGAATACGCATGATGATCGGGCCGAACAACCGGCGGATGGACGGGAACGCGACCATGAAGCGGCTTTGCGATATGCTCTCCAACTTAACGGACCGTCCCGTGGTGGATCTTACCGAACTTACCGGCACTTATGAGATCGACTTATCCTGGACGCCGGACGAAAACGAGAATATGGGTGGCAGGATGGCGGGGTTGCGCGTCGGATTGCCGCCGCCACCCCCACCCGCGGGCGGGAACATACAGCCTGACGGCGCCAGCGATCCCGGCCTTTCGCTGGCCCAGACGCTGCAAACCAATTATGGCTTGAAACTCGAGGCTAAGAAGAACCCGGCGGATATCCTGGTAATCGATCGCGCCGAGAAAGTCCCGACTGAGAACTGAGTGAGCGATTTGGTAAGGATCGGGCAGCAATACATTAGCGCGCGTCTGAAACTGTGTATGGAGCAACCGTTGGCTCCCTGTGCGCGCCAACTTAGGGTCTGTGTGGAAATAACCTGTTCAATCGCCACCTTAGGCAAGTTTATTTTTTAACAGTTCCTTAGTCAGCGGAATGTAACCTATTAAGATTATGGTGAAGGAGCAAGACTACCGATGGAATTGAAGGCGATCTCCCGCTATTTCCGGTTCTGTGCCATCGCTTGCCTGGCAGTGATGAGCCTGGCGGCGTCGGAACACCGTGGATTAGTCAAATTCGGAAGCGTACCGGTCCCCGGCGCCACGGTAACAGCAACTAAGGACGACAAGAGAGTAGTCGCCGTCACCAACGATGCCGGCGTCTATACCTTCCCCGACCTGGAGGATGGTGTATGGAAGGTACAAGTAGAGATGCTGTGCTTTTCCACCGTCACGAAGGAAATCGGCGTCGCCCCCGGCGCGCCGGGCGCCGAGTGGGAACTGAAGTTAATGACCATGGACGAGATCAAGCCCAGCTTGCAGGCGACACCGGCGCCGGCCGCGACGGCTGCGGCAACCACGGCGCCCGCCGCTGCCGCGGGTACCGCCGCTCTGGAAGCGGCACAGCCTGCCACGCCCTCCATCGCCGCCGCCGCGGCCGCCGCTAATGCCAAGCCGCCCGCCAAGGGCAAGAAAGGCGCGGCCGCGCCCGCCACGCCACAAGCCGGCTTTCAGCGCACCGATGTAAATGCCTCGGCCGATGCTCCCGCACCCACGGGAGCCGCTGCCTCCGGCCCTCCGCCGGAAGTCTCGCAGGCATCGTCGGACGCCTTCGTGGTGAATGGCAGTACCAGCAATGGAATCGAGCGGCGCGCCATCGGCAATGGCCGCAAAGGGCCGGGCTCGCTGTTTAACGGCGGCCTGAGTTTCCAGATTAATAACGACGTTCTGAACGGGCGCGATTATTCGCTGACGGGGCTGGACACGCCGCGCACGCCTTATAACCAATTCACGGTGGGCGCTACTCTTGGCGGCCCGGTGCTGATCCCGCACTTGTTTCGCTGGAACGGATCGAACTTTTTCATCGCCTATCAACTGATGCGCAACCGGACGGCTAACAACGTTACCGGCACGGTGCCCTCGGCAGCCGAGCGCGCCGGCGACTTTGCGGGGATTGGCACGCTCAGCGCCGCATACCCCAACGACATCGTCCCGGCCAGCCAGATCAGCAAGCAGGCGCAATACCTGCTGAGTTTCTATCCCCTGCCGCAATTCAGCGCGCCGGGCGTCAATTATAACTACCAGATTCCGCTTATCGGCCGGACCGACAGCGACTCCTTCCAGACGCGCGTCAACAAGAACATCAATAATAAGAGCCAGGCGGGCGGCAACTTCGGTTATCAGAACAGCCGGTCCCAAAACCCCGCAAATCTTTTCAATTTCCTGGATCACAACGACTCACTCGGCTTCCAGGCCACAGCCTTTTACCGGCGCACCCTGACACGGCAGCTTTACCTCATGCTGCAAGCGCAATACAGCCGCCAGTCGATCGACATGACGCCTTTCTTCGCCAATAACAGCCAATACCAGAACCTATCCGGTTCGCTTGGCATCACGGGCAACGATCAGAGCCCCTTGTACTGGGGTCCGCCGAGCCTCGGCTTTCAGAGCAGCGGCATCAGTGGCCTCTCCGACGGCAACCCGAAACTCACCCGGAATCAGTCGAAGGCTTTCACCGGGAACCTGAACTATATCCGGCGCCCGCACAATTTCCAGTTCGGCGGCGACGTCAAGTTTCAGGATTACTCCACGCTGGGGCAAGCCAACGGGCGAGGCTCGTTCGGCTTTAACGGTCTGGCCACCGGCTTCGACTTCGCCGATTTCCTGGTGGGGATTCCGGACACCGCCACCATCGCGTATGGCAATGCCGATAAGTATCTGAAGGCGGGTATGTACGATGCCTTCGTCAACGACGATTGGAAAGTCAATTCCTCTCTGACCTTGAATTGGGGCGTGCGCTGGGAATACGGCTCGCCCATCACCGAAGAGTACGGCCGGTTGGTCAACCTGGACATCGCTCCGGGATTCACCGCCACTCTACCCGTGCTGGCCACCAGCCCCGTGGGGCCGCTCACCCACCTGCAATACCCGTCGTCTCTGATCAAGCCCGATAAGCACGCCGTTCAGCCCCGCCTTTCTTTCGCGTGGAGGCCCATCTTCGGCTCCTCCATGGTGGTGCGCGGCGGCTACGGCGTCTACTACAACACCGCGGCTTACATGAATCTTGCCTCCCTGATGATGCAGCAAGCGCCGCTTTCGAAGAGTCTGAGCGTCCAGAATAGTCCCAGCAATCCTTTGACTCTGGCGAACGGCTTCATCGCCTCGAGCACCACCAGCAACACCCTTTATGCCGTCGACCCCAATTACCGGGTAGGATACTCGCAGAACTGGTATCTGTCGGTGGCGCAAAACGTGACCGCCTCCATGCTCTTGACGGTGCAGTACTCCGGTATCAAAGGGACCCGCCAGCCGCAAGCTTTCCTCCCCAACACTTACCCGGAGGGCGAGACCAGCCCATGCCCGAGCTGTCCCACGGGATTCGAGTACATCACTTCGAATGGCAACTCCACCAAGCAAGCCGGCCAACTGACTCTGCGGCGCCGCTTCCACGGTGGGCTCTCCACCCTATTCAATTACACTTATTCCAAAGCTATCGACGATGCCACGCCCGGCGGGCAGAGTTGGAGCGTTGCCCAGAACTGGCTCGACCTCTCGGGCGAGCGCGGGCTTTCAAGCTTCGATCAACGCCACCTTTTTACGGCGGCGATTCAGTACAGCACCGGCGCAAGCGTTCGCGGCGGAGCGCTGCTGAGCGGTTGGCGCGGCCTCATCATCAAAGGGTGGACCGTCCAATCCAACATCAGCGCCGGCAGCGGTCTTCCGTTCTCGCCGATATACCCGCTCCCCACGCAAGGCACCGGCATTCAAGGCACCCTCCGGCCGGAGTATGTCGGCGGGGACATTTACGCTGCCTTGGGAGGAAGCTTCCTCAACCCGCTGGCGTTTTCGGCGCCGTTGCCGGGCCAGTGGGGCGACGCAGGACGGGATTCCATCACCGGTCCCAATCAGTTCACCATGAACGGCAGCATGCAGCGTTCGTTCTCCGACAACATCACCGTGCAATTCGCCGCCACCAACGTGCTCAACCACCCCAATTACAGCTCCTGGAACGGCGTCTTCGGGGGCCAGTTCGGATTTCCCAATCAACCGGGCGGCATGCGCAACCTGACAGCCACTTTCCGATGGAGATTTTAGAACATGCGATCGATTCCTGTAGCCTTGCTCCTTTCCATACTGGCGGCAAATACCCTGCTGCCTCAGCAGAAACCGCAACAGGCGAATCCCCAGCAGGCCCTCCAGCCTTCCAGCGGGCCGGCCAGGTTCGGAATCAGCGTCAACACCGTAATGGAGGCTGTCTTCGTCAAGGATAAGAACGGCAAACCGATCGATGGCCTCACCGCCAAGGACTTCGTCATTACCGAAGACAATGTGCCCCAGACCATCACCTTCTGCGACTACCAGAAGATGGAGGATAACCCGCTGCCATCGATCGACGTGTCCACCGCCGCACCTATTCCGGCCGCCGCGGAAAAGGAAAAGGAGAAGGTCGATCCGCTCACGCGCCTCCAGATCATGCCCGAGGCGCCCGGCGATCTGAAATATCGCGATCGCCGTCTTCTGGCTCTGTATTTCGACATGACCGCCATGCCCATACCGGACCAGATGCGCGCTCTCGATTCGGCCCAGAAATTTATCGCCAAGCAGATGAAATCGGCCGACCTGATGGCCATCATCAAGTACGATGGCGAGGCCGTGCGCGTGCTGGTGGACTTCACCGATCATCGCGACGACCTGCTCACGGCGATTAATAAGATGGCCATCGGGGAAGGTTCCGGCCTGGACGAAACCGACACCGACAACGACGCCTCCGATACCGGATCGGCCTTCGGCGAGGACGACAGCGAATTCAATCTCTTTAACACCAACCGCCAGTTAGCGGCCTTGCAGACGGCGGTGAAACTGTTAAGCACCCTGAATGAAAAGAAGGTGCTGATTTACTTCGCCAGCGGGCTGCAACTCAACGGCATCGATAACCAGGCGCAGTTCCAGGCCACCACCAACGCCGCCATTCGGGCCAACACCACGTTCTTCACCATCGACGCGCGCGGGCTGGTGGCCCTGCCTCCCATGGGCGACGCCACCAGGGGCTCGCAGGGCAGCGGCAACATGTACAGCGGCGCGGGCGCGCTGGCTACCACCACCCGTTTTCAGGCCACGCAGGACACTCTGTATGCCCTGGCCACCGATACCGGCGGAAAAGCGCTGCTGGATAACAACGATCTTTCGATGGGCCTGGAGCAGGCCGAGGCGTCCATTTCCAACTATTACCTGGTCGGCTATAACACTACTAATTCCAAGCTGGATGGTAGGATGCGGCGGATCAAGATTTCGTTGAAAGAAGACGCCACCGCCAAACTGGACTATCGCCAGGCCTACTATGCCGGCAAGACGTGGGAGAAATTCACTTCCTCGGACAAGGACCGGCAGTTGCAGGATGCGCTTATGATGGGCGACCCCATGACTGAGATCGCCAACCTTACTCTGCAGGTGAATTACTTCCAGTTGAATTCGGCCGAATACTTCACCGGAATCGCCATGAAGATCCCCGGAAGCGAGCTGGCATTGGCCCGCAAGGGCGGAGCGGAACGCACCACCATCGACCTGGTGGGCGAAGTAAAAGACGAATACGGTTCCACGGTCGGGAATATCAGGGACCACGTCGATCAGAAGCTCTCCGGCGAAACCGCCGCGCAACTCGCCAAACAGCCCCTCGAATGGGACACCAACCTGGTGCTGTTACCGGGATCTTATATCATCAAGGTGCTGGCGCGCGACGACGAAACGGGAAGGACTGGAACCTATATTAAAAAGTTCGTCATACCGAATCTGAATAAGGAACTGACTAGGGTGCCCATCAGTTCGGTGGTTCTGGGAAGCCAGCGCATCGATATGAAGAAGGATGCGCTGTACACTTCCAAGAATCAGGACAAAGGGCCCACCGTCAACCCCATGATTCAGGACGGCATCAAGCTGATGCCCAGCATCAACAACGTATTCAGCAAGAGCCGCGATATGTACATCTTCCTGCAGGCCTATGAGAAGGGCGCGGATACCCAGAAGCCGCTGGTGGCCTTCGTCACGTTCTATCGCGGCCAGGCCAAGGCGTTTCAGACTCCGCCGCTGGCCGTAACGGAAGGCATGGACCCGAAATCCAAGGCGGTGTCCATGCGGTTCAGCCTGGCTCTGAGTAAGTTGCCCCCGGGGAAGTACGATTGCCAGGTTACCGTGGTCGATCCCACCAGCCAGAAGGCCAACTTCTGGAAGGACCAGGTGATGTTAGTGAATTAGGGGTGTGGCGCAGGCGCTCCTGCCTGCCGGGTCGGGACTCCTCTCGACCCTCCTGGGTAGGAGCGTCACTGCAAGACAGGAGTGTCTGCGCCACGGAAGCAAGTAGCACTCAGTCTCAAGGAGGTCACAATAAGATGCGTCTGTTCACCTATGTCGGTCTTTTCGTCATTTTTTCCGGTGCGACGTTCGCCCAGTCCACCGGAACCACACTCACCATGGGACCCCGGCCTTCCTTTGTGGCCGCCGACGTCCATGTTAGCGCCCACAGCAACATTCCCGTTGTGAAAGGCCCCTTCTATAGCAGCGGACGGTATGAGTTGCGATTCGCCACCATGGTGGATCTGATCCACATTGCTTACGGCATCGACCAGGAAAGAGTGTTCGGCGGACCCAATTGGCTGGAATTCGACCGCTTCGACGTCATTGCCAATACCCCCGCCGGTTCCACTGCCGAGACCCGAAAACTCATGCTGCAGTCCCTGCTGGCGGACCGCTTCAAGCTGGTGGTCCACGACGATAGCAAGCCCATGACGGCGTATCGATTGACGGCGGGGAAGAGCCTCAAACTGCAGGAATCCGACGGAACGGGCGATACGGGATGCAATTTCAAGGTGGAGAGGGCGCCCCAGCAGCCCCAGCCTGGCGGCGCCGCGGGCGGCCCTCCTCAACCCATCCAGATCCCGGTTCTTTCGTACACATGCAAGAACACCAGCATGGCGACCTTTGCGGGCGCAATGGCTGCGATTCCCGGGGCGGCCCAATACTTCGATAACAAAACGGTGGTGGACTTTACCGGGTTGAAGGGCTCCTATGACTTCAAGATCACTTATACCCCGAAGGT
>PLRZ01000537.1 GCA_003164075.1 Bryobacterales bacterium
AATTTCCCCAACTACAGAACTCCTGATGTCGTGGAATTTGCAGTGAGCCCGCGGTCCCAAATTCAGCGCGGGCGGGCAGGCGGCACCGCCTGCCCCACCTGCGAAGCTCTCGCCATCGAAAGGAATGGCTCAACCCATTTTCCCCGCCAGGCAGAAATTGCGGGGCGACATCAGGAGTTCTGAATGGGCTGGAATCGAAAACCGGCGCGGCGAGATAATCCGATGCGGAGGACACTGCGGCGGTGGTGGTTGGCCTGTGCGCTTGCCAGAGCAGGCCCGCGCTGCATGTGCTGGCGCTGGTCCTGGCTTACCGGGCCGTCGCCTCTTTCAACAGCTTCAGCACGTCGTCCGTTTTGGCCGTCTCACCCAGCCGGGGAAAAATCTTCTCGACGCTATGACGGTGCGCGTCGGCATCCCGGTCCGTCATCGCATCCACCACCAGCGTCACGTTATAGCCCAGATCGTAGGCGCTCCGCGCTGTCGATTCAACGCCGGCACTCGTCGCGATGCCCGTCAGTACCACCTGCGTTGCGCCGCGCTCTTGCAAGTAATCGTCCAAAGTTGTGTCAAGGAACGCCCCCCAGCGTTGCTTCGTGAGAATGTAGTCGTCAGGGTGCCGCTCCAGTTCGGGAACAAGCTCGGTCCAATCGGCCGGAAACGAAAACTGGGGACTTCCGGCATCCGTGCGGCCCGGGGCCCGGCCCGACACGTTGACGAGAACCACCGGCAGGCCCCGCTCGCGGAAAGCGCGCGCGAGCTGCGCAGTTCGACCGACGATTTCACCCACGGGGTGCGCGGTCGGCAAACCGGCAATCCCCTTTTGCAGGTCAATCACGACTAAGGCAGCGGTAGTATCGAGTTTTGTGAGAGGCATGGTTCTTCCTGTCGGTTAAGAGGCGGTCACCGGGCTTGTTTCTTTGCAAATCCCACGCTCGACATGATGCTGATGGCGGCAATGCCCGCGAAGAAAATAATAAGTGCCGGGTAGTCTTCACTCGAGATCTTTCCGGCCTTGAACAGAACATAACCGACGGCCAGATTAAATAGTGCCCAGACAACGTTCACCGTTGGCGATGACAGTCCTTTTCCGGGAGGGTGAGCGAATGGCGTCGGGAAAGGGTCGCCGGAAATGCCATGCACGAAATGAGGCACGACATTGGCAAGAAACATTCCGGCGAAGAGACAAGCAATGTAGTTATACCAGTTCACTGTGGTCCTTCCTTTCAGTTGGGTGTTTTCCTAAGAAGATCATATAGCCGGCTCCCGCACGCCGGGAATCGGGTCTCTGTCGCGCGCCGGTACCAGTCCCATCTCCTGGTAGATCGGCCGCATCACTGCGTTGACTTTCGGCAGATCGAGCGTGAACCATAGCGAGCCTGCGACGCAGAACGCGCCGGTAACCATGACTGTATGGGACACCCCTATCCGCTGCGCCAGCGCGCCGGCCAGCAGGCTGCCGAACGGCGCCGCGCCGAAAAAGGCCATNNGTGTAATAACTCATCACGCGGGCCCGCTTGTCTTCCGTCACCAGCGACTGGACGATCGTATTGCTGGCGGCCGCGCACTGCATCAAGCCGAAGCCGGCGAAGACCATCAGTACCAGCGATAGCCACAAGGTATGCGACAGGCCAAAGAGAATCAGCGCGCTTCCGAGCATCGCGGCGGCGACCTGAATCATGCGCGTCAGCCCGGCCACCGACTTGCGGACTGCCAGAGAAATCGCCGATGCCAGCGCACCGATCCCTGAAGCTCCCGTGAGCCAGCCGAGAGTCTTCGGACCGCCGTGCAGCACCTGGCCGGCGAAAACCGGCAGTAGAACGGCGTAGGAGTAGCCCATCAGGCTGATCAGCGCAAAGAGCAGAAGGATGGTGCGAATGGGACGAAACGTGCGGACATAGTCCCAACCTTCGCGCATTTGTTCGAGCATCCTGCCGGCATTGCGGCGCATGTTCAAGTGCTCCATGCGCATCAGCAGCAAGGATGCGATCACCGCAAAGTAGCTGACGCCATTAATCAGACAGCACCAGCCTTCGCCGACGGCTCCGATCACCATGCCGGCGATGGCCGGGCCGATCAGCCGCGCACCGTTCGCCATCGCGGAGTTGATGGCGATGGCATTACTGAGGTCGTTGCGATCCTCGACCATCTGTACCAGGAAGGATTGCCGCCCCGGCATGTCGAACGCATTGATCACGCCCAGCACAGCGCTGAGCGCTACGATTTCCCAGAGGGTGATGACATGCGCCAGGGTGAGCGCGGCCATGGCGAGTGCCTGGACGGCAGCGGCGGTTTGGGTCCACACCAGCAACTTGCGGCGATTGAGGCGCTCCACCCAGACGCCCGCGAATGGCCCCAGCGCAAATGAAACAATCTGCCCCACGAAGCTGACCACGCCCAGCAGCAGCGTCGAATGGGTCAGCCGGTAAACCAGCCAGCTTGTGGCCAGCCGCATCATCCAGGTGCCAATCACCGAGATGCTTTGGCCGAAAAAGAAGAGCTTGAAGTTGCGGTGCCGCAGCGCCCGCCACGCGTGCGACATAGTCTCCCGTATATCCGGACCGGCCGCGGGCTTTCTCACAATTCCACCAGGCGCTTGATAATCTCGCCGGCCGCGAACAGCGTTTCCCGTTCCCGTTCGTCGAGTTGGGCGATGGCCTGTGCCAGCCACGTCCGCTTGGCATCCTTGGCGCTTTTCCGCATCGCTTCGCCTTTGGCGGTCAGTTCGATATTCACCTGGCGGCCGTCGGTGGGATGCGGCTTGCGCTCCACCATGCCCATGTCCTCAAGCGCCGCGATGGTGGCTCCCATCGACTGCGGTTTCATGCTTTCCGCGCGCGCCAGGTCGGCGGTGGTGGCAGGCCCGTCTTTCGCCAGGCGCGACATGACGGCGGCCTCGGTCAGGGAAAGCTCCTGCGCGGCGGCCGCCGCCCGCACGCGGCGCACCAAGAGCCCGAAGGCGTGGCTCAAGTCGATTACGGCGGCGTCGGCGCTCTTTCGCGGCATGGCGATTTCATCCTACCAGAAGAGCAGTCAAACTGGCAAGGTAACCTTGCAAGTGTAGCTGTTTACCTGGCGGGCGCCCCGGATCCCGCCATCGCGCGCGCAAGCCCCGCCGCAATGGCGTTATCATGACGTCGCCATGCGTAACCTGATCGTCGCCCTGCTGCTGACTTTGCCCGCTTTCGCCGCGCCGCCGGCAAGAGCCCCCGTGGTCCCCGACAAGATCGCCGATCAGTTCACTCCCGCCGCTTTCGACCGCCAGCATATCGAAGGCATCCTGGGCGAGCGCATGCGCGTCAACCTGGAAGGCCGTCTGCTGCGCGTGGACGAGACCGCCCTGATCGATTGTTTCCAGCATCGCCCCGGACCGCAGGATTGGGCCGGTGAACACGCCGGCAAGTTCCTCCACGCCGCCGCCAACACCTGGCTCTATACCGGCGATCAGCGCCTCAAGACGCTGATGGACCGCATGGCGCGTAACCTGATCGCCGCGCAACTCCCCGATGGCTATCTGGGCACTTACACCGACGACAAGCGCTGGACAAGCTGGGACGTGTGGGTTCATAAGTACGACCTGCTCGGTCTGCTGGCTTATTACCAGGCCACCGGTGACGAGCCGGCCCTCGGGGCATCTCGAAAGATCGGCGACCTGCTGGTGCGCACCTTTGGAACCGGTCCCGGACAGCGCGACATCATCGCCGCCGGCACGCACGTCGGCATGGCGTCCACCAGCGTGCTGGAGGCCATGGTGAATCTCTATCGCTTTACCGGCGACCTTCGATACCTGAATTTCTGCGAGTACCTGGTGCGCTCCTGGGACCAGCCCAACGGTCCTAAAATCATCGCTTCGCTGCTCTCCACCGGAAGCGTTTTTCATACCGCCAACGCCAAAGCCTATGAGATGATGTCGAACCTCGTAGGCTTGGTTGAGTTATACCGGATCACCGGCAAAGAGGAATATCTGAAGCCCGCGGAAATCGCCTGGAAGGACATTGTCGCGCACCGGCTCTACGTCACCGGAACCACCAGCTCGAGCGAGCATTTTCAGGACGACCTGGTGCTCCCCGGCGAAGAAGCGGCCAACGTGGGCGAGGGCTGCGCCACCGTCACATTCCTGCAGCTCACCTGGCA
>PLRZ01000054.1 GCA_003164075.1 Bryobacterales bacterium
TGGCGCTGGAACGGGAGCGAATTAACTTCGAATTCCCGCCCGGAATACCTCTGGCCGAAGAATTCGAGCCCGCGGGCAGCATCCCCCTGGTCGGGTATCCCGCATCAGTGCGAAATGGGATGGCGATTGTGCACGCAGCGCTGGAGAAGGCGAAGAGGAATGGCTGAGGAGCGCGCGGTACCGGGTTCGAGCGGACTTTCGCTCCTGGACAGCCTTGAACCGGCTGCGCATGTGCGGAAAGAATCTGGCCGTACCCCATTTGGTCGGGTTGGGAGCACGCTCACTCAAGGGCGCAATCGACGAATCGTTTTTTCCGCAGGCGCCGGAGCGATTCAACGATTGTTGCAGGCTGCCTGCACTCTGTTGATCATGCCGCTGCTGATCAAGGTTCTAGGCCCTGCTCAATTTGGAGTATGGGGTGCTGCGGCCTCCCTTGCGTGGCTTGCCGGACTTGTGGACCTCGGAGTAGGCTCTGCGCTGGTGACACTGGTTGCCGAAGCGACTGCTCTTCATCGAGACGAGGAAGCACGCCAACATGTAACCGGCGCCATAGTCATCGGCGCCGGGTTGGGAACTCTCATTCTGATAGCGGCAAACCTGGTGCCATCCTTGCAAGCCAAAGGCGGGGTTTATCTCATCGCGGTCGTCGGTCTGGCGGTGAACTTGCCCTTAAGTGGAGCAAACAGCGTCTGGCTGGCGTTGCAGAAGGGATATGTGGCGGGCTTTTGGGAACTGTTGCAGACCCTGTTGACGACAGCGGGTCTGCTCGCTGCCGCTCTGGTTTCGAGGGACGTGCGCGTATATGTGGCCACGGTCTATGGCGGCTTGGTGCTCGCTAATCTTGGGAGTCTCACGCACCTGATGTTGCAGCATCCGGAACTGCGGCCGAGCGGCTTGGCGGGTACGCAGAAGGCGGCGCGGCGCCTGGCAACGAAGGGCATGTTGTTCTGCGCTCTGAGCGCGGCTGGAGGCCTTTCCTACTTATTGGACAACGTGTTTGCCTTACAGCTTCTGGGGCCCGAGGCGTCGGCGCGAATGACTGTGGTGCTGCGAATCTGCATGGCCACCGCTGGGGTTCTGGCGGTGATCTCCCAGCCGTTGTGGCCGGCGTTTACAGAAGCGGCGGCTACGGCCGACATGCCCTGGATCCGCCGGAGCCTGGTGCACGGGGCGATTGTATTGGTGGGCGCCGCCACTGCCGGGGCCGCTTTCCTGTTGACCGTTGGCGGTCCGTTATTGCGGTGGTGGCTCGGCCCCAACCTGGGAATCGGCCGCGACGTGTTGTGGGCCATGTCAGCTTGGATTGTGGCAGTGGCTTTGGTCCGTATGCCGACCCTCTTCCTCAATGCCATTTCAGTCATCCGTTTCCAAGTACTTGTTGTTACGGCCGCGACCCTGGGGGCTATCGCATTGAAATTCCTCTGGGCCCGGCATTTCGGTATAGCGGGCATCCTTTGGGGCACGACCTTCACCCTTTTGTTGGTTTGTCCGGCACTGGTATGGCGCATGGGCCGCTGGGCGAAGGAACTCCACGGTTTCTGGTGGAACGTATGACGCCGCGCCTGACAATCGCCATTCCCACGGTAAACCGCGCGGGACTGCTCAGCCGCGCGATCGAGAGCGCGCTGGCGCAAACCTCGCCGGACATCGAGATTCTGGTCTCCGACAACGGGTCGACGGATGAAACTCCGGCTGTCATGAACCGCTACGCCGGACGAGGTCTGCGGACCTTTCGTCACGAGAAAACGGTGAACGCGGCAAGACACGGTCAATTCCTGATGGAACAGGCGCACGGTGAGTATTTTCTCGGATTGTCCGACGATGACTTTCTCGAGCCTGAATTCGCCGTTGAGGTGCTCGCCCTGTTCGATCGACACCCGGAACTCTCCTTCGTCTACACGGGATGTGCGGTGCACTACGAAGACTGCCTGGTGCCCGCTGTAGTCGGGCCGCCAACCGAACCCGGCCTGGCGTTCCTCGCAGCCCACTATGCCGACCGCCGCGAAGTATCCTGGTGTGCCTGTGTAACGCGACTTCGGGACTTACGGGAATTGGGGCCTCAGCCGGATGACCGCATACTGGGCGACATGTACTTCTGGACCAAGTTGGCGCTTCGGGGACCGGTAGGCTGCGTTCCGCGCGTGCTCTCGCATTACATTCTCCTGCGGTCCCAAAACGACAACATCTCACACGGCACGCCACCGTTAGTCTGGGCGCGCGAGGCGCAACTGTTGGCGGACGAGGTCCTCGATGGAGCGCGTCGGGCCGGTGCAGACAACGGTTACTGCTCGCGCCTGCGCTCCGACAGCCGGCGTCATATCGCCCGCTCCACTGCCAACCAGTTCATCTGGAGTCGTCTGCGGGGCGCCAGCGCAATGCGAGCGTGGGGCTGGGTTGCGAGCTGTCTTCCGTATCTATCGTCGAGCCCGACGGCTTGGAGCCGCCTGATCGCCGCTCTCCTGCTTCCGCGAGGAACGTTGAGACATCTTCTTATGTCAAGCGTTGCTAAACTCTCGAGACAACCTGCTACGGACAAATGTAATGAGTCTTGACATCTGTCCGAACTGCGATTCGCGCGATATTCTGGTACGTAGCGGAGGCCGGCTTCTCCCCTTCTTCATCAAGCGCGTATTTGCCATTGAGCCACCCACTATAGCCGCCTTCCTGCCACGTCGTTTTGGCGCAGGGTTTGCAGGACTGATACGCAACATCCCCATCCTCTCCTTATTGGGACAGTACCGGCCGCTGGATTGCGAGATACTGATCTGCGCCACGTGCGACTTCGTCTGTCCGGCTCTCAATTTGCCGGACTCTCAACTGCTAGGTCTCTATCGTGATTACCGCTCCGCATCATACAATCGGGAGCGATGCGAGTATGAGCCATCATATCGCAGAGTAGCGGACTCCGTGGGGAAGTTACCCGCCGAACACCAGGCTCGCATGGCGCACGTCGACAGGTTTCTCATGAATGTGCCGGGTATTGCGTCAATTCGTGACGTGCTGGATTTTGCCGGTGCCGACGGCAGCTTCATTCCTACAGAATTGCGCCGGTGCCACTGCACCGTGTACGAAGTCTCGGATGAGCGTCCCTGCCGGCCGGAGATTTCCAAAGTCAGCGAAATTACACAGCTAGGAATGTTCGACTATATTCAAGTCTGCCATTTGCTGGAGCATGTCCGTCATCCCAAACAACTGATGAAGTCCGTCATACAGCATGCCTCGCCGGGCGCACTGGTCTATATCGAAGTTCCCAAGGAAGCCACGGAACACCGGGTGGAAGCCTTGCGCGGCGGCGGCGAGACCTTCCTGGTGCATGAGCACATCAACCTGTACACGGAGGCGTCTTTGTCCGCATTGGTGGAGGCTATCGGGCTTACCCTGCTCAAGATGGAGAGCAGGGCACTGGATATGGGATGGTGCCGTGCTACCGTGCTGTCGGCCGTGGCTGTCAACCGACACGCCGGAGCTTTCGGTGACCATATTCGTGTAGAGAGCAAGTCACCGCGGAGAAACAGAACATGATAGGACAATGTCCAACGAACACACCGATCAAAGGCCAGACCTCCAAGAAGTTGGTGAAATCCTGCAAATACATCGAGACCGGCTCGTATTTCGCGCCGGAAGGAGTGCGCTGCTGTGTTCACGGGTACATCTCATCGCCCGTCATCATCACAGCCGATGAAATCAGAAACAACACCGCTATTTACGATCTGGTGGTTCGAAGAAGGCAGGAGCTCTTTGCGGCTGTCAACGGCTTGACCGATGGACCGACAGGTTCGTGCTTAACCTGCGACCACCTCAAGGAAAAGAACTTCAAAGACGTTAACTTTGAACACCTCGGCGGAGAGCCGCTGCCCGGCAGCATGGGCATACAACATTACACACAGTGCAATGAACGCTGCGCGTACTGTCCATATACGCGTGACAACAACTTCGTCGGACCGCAATACGACGTACTCGGCTATCTGGAGCAATTTAGAAAGAGAGGAAAACTAAGAGGCGATAACTGGATCGATTTCAGTGGCGGAGAGCCGGCAATGCTCCAGAACCTGGATGAGATGTTGAATTATTTTTTGAGCAACAAGTTGGGGACGGTCGTAGTCTACTCTAACGCCTCCATGTACAGTCAGCGCATCTATGATGCCCTCAAGAAGAATGCAATTATTCTGACGACATCTCTCGACACCGGCGTGGCATCCACATATAGAAAACTGAGAGGAGCAGATGTCTACTCCCGGGTCATTGGGAACCTGATCAGGTACCGGAACAGTGGAACCAGCGGACTGTGGCTGAAGTACGTAATCTGCGATATGAATAGAACAGAAGACGACCTATGGAGCTTCATCCTGGCAGTGCTCGCCATAAAACCCAACAAGGTGATGATCTGTCCGGAGTTTCCATTAGGCGACAAGAGCATAGCGGATGAAACCGTCGTGTTTGCAGCGCGATTGTGGTACCTCTTGGAGAAGTTCACCGGCTTGGTGCCACTCGATTACACGACCGCGTTCAAGGACTCCAGACACGAAAAGTATCGCACAGATCTAAAGAGCTTTCTTCGAAGGCTGAAGAGTCAAAGACCAATTGACAACGAATACAGGCTCAAAGAACGCGATTTGGTGCGCGCTTCAATGAACGGCCTGATCAGGGTTAGGGATCGGGTATTGCACAGTAGTGCGCGGGGGCGTATCTTGCCGGATGGAAGCGACCGCTTAAGAATTGCGAAAGCCGCATGGAGAAGAACCTTCGGGCGAATTCCCTTTTTAAAGACGTAGAGGCGTGCGAGTGGGACTGATTACCTTGTCTTCCCACACGTCAAGCGGAGGCTCCTAGGGTGAGAGGCGGAGGCTTATGCTGGAGGCCGGCGCGGCAAGAGAGCCAATAGCCAAGAGCTAACCGCTAACCGCTAACCGCTACGAGCTGAAAGCTGTCCGCCGATCGCTGAAAGCTCCCTCCAGCATGGCCCGCAACGCCTGCCCTCGATGGCTCACGGCGAACTTCCGGTCGTCACTCGCCTCACCGAACGTACATCCCACCTGCGGGCTGAAGAATAGCGGATCGTACCCGAAGCCTCCCGCGCCGCGAGGCTCGTCAAGGATGATTCCTTCCACCGCGCCGCGCCACACTCCCCGCAGTTGCCCGCCGTCCGCCAATGCGATGGCGCACACGAAGCGCGCGGTACGAATTTCCACGCCGCGCATTCTTTCGAGCAGCAGGCGATTATTGGCCTCGTCGACGGGCAGCGGCGGGCCCGCCACCGGCGGATGCATCAGCGAGAATCGCGCTGAAAAGACTCCCGGCGCGCCATGGAGCGCGTCCACTTCCAGGCCGGAATCGTCCGCGAAAAGCAGGCCGGAGGCGTGGCGGCCGTAGTGGAGCGCCTTGATGACGGCGTTGTCTTCGAAAGTGCTTCCGTCTTCCACGCACGGCACAATCTCTTTATAGCCGGGCAGCAGTTCGATCTCTACCGGCGCCAGCCCCGCCGCCAGACGGAATTCCCGCAGTTTGCCGGGGTTGCCGGTGGCACACTGAAGCCGGATCAAATCGCCGCAACCTTCTTCTGGATTTCGATGAGCTGCGCGATGCCCACGCGCGCCAGTTCGATGAGACTGGCCATCTGGGCATCGTCGAAGGCGGCATGCTCGGCCGTGGCCTGCACTTCGACGAACTTTCCCGCTCCGGTCATCACCACGTTCATGTCGACATCGGCGCGCGAGTCCTCTTCGTAGCAGAGATCCAGCATCGGAATACCGCCTACGATGCCCACGCTGGTGGCGGCCACGTAATCGCGCAAGGGCACCGACTTGAGCGCGCCGAAATCCACCATGCGCTTCAGGGCCAGCGCCAGCGCCACGAAAGCGCCGGTAATGGAGGCGGTGCGCGTGCCTCCGTCGGCTTGCAGGACGTCGCAATCGATCAGCACCGTTCGTTCCCCCAGCGCGGCGGTATCGACGACGGCCCGCATGGAGCGGCCGATGAGGCGCTGGATTTCGTGGGTGCGTCCCGAGGCGCGTCCCTTGGTGACTTCGCGCGGGGTGCGCTTGGCGGTAGAGCGCGGCAGCATGGAATATTCCGCGCTGACCCACCCTTTGCCGGAATTGCGCAGGAACGGCGGCACGCTGTCTTCCACCGTGGCGGCGCATAGCACGTGGGTGTTCCCCACTTTGATTAGGGCCGAGCCTTCGGCGGTCATCAGATAGCCGGTGATAATTTCCACGGGCCGCATGTCGCCGGGCTGAGAGTTATGGTTTCGCATGAATCGTTAATTGCCCGAAGAGGATTTCATCACAAAAAAGAGCAGGAGCATCACCCCTGCAATGGCGAGAACCACCAGGATTACACAGGAAATGGCGCCCTGTGGGGCTGGTGCGGTCTTTTTCTTCGCTCTGGCCGGCCGGAACTTCGCCATACATGCGATGGTAGCACCGGGTGCGGCACGCTCATCGCGCCGTGGCTCTACAATAGAAAGACACCATGCTTGCTTTGGCCACGCCTGATGCGATTGCCCGCTATGAGACCGTCGTGGGACTCGAAGTCCACGTACAACTCGCCACCGCTACCAAGATTTTCTGCGGNNGTGCTGAATCGCGCCGCCGTGGAACTGGCCATCAAGGGCGCGCTGGCGTTGAATTGCCGCATCCGCCCGCATTCGCGCTTCGCCCGCAAAAACTACTTCTACCCGGACTTGCCCAAGGGCTACCAGATCTCGCAGTACGACGAGCCGTTCGCCGAGTTCGGCTACGTCGATATCGCCGTTGACGGTGTTCCCAAACGCATCCGCGTGACCCGCGTCCACATGGAGGACGATGCCGGTAAGAGCATCCACGAGGGCTTCAAGGATTCCGGCCGCTGTTCCTATGTGGACCTCAACCGCAGCGGCACCCCGCTGATCGAAATCGTCAGCGAACCGGATATGCGCAGCTCCGATGAGGCCTACGCCTACCTGGCCGAAGTGAAGCAGGCGCTTCAGTTCATCGAAGTGTCGAGCTGCGACATGGAGAAAGGCCATCTGCGCTGCGATGCCAATGTCTCCGTGCGCCTCACGGGTGAAGAAAAGCTGGGCACCAAGGTGGAAGTGAAGAACCTGAATTCCTTCCGCTTTCTGAAGCAGGCGCTGGATTACGAAATCGCGCGGCAGGTGGCGCTGATCGATAGCGGCGGCAGGGTGCTGCAGGAAACGCGCCTGTACGACCCCGATCTGGGCGAGACGGCGGGCATGCGCAGCAAAGAAGAGGCCCACGACTATCGTTATTTCCCCGAGCCCGACCTGGTCCCTCTACGTATCGGCGACGAGTGGCTGGCGACGATCGCGGCCACCATGCCGGAACTGCCCGCACGCAAGCGGGCGCGCTTCCTGGAGGAATACGGCCTGTCCGAGTATGACGCCGATGTGCTGACCGCCTCCCGCGCGACTGCCGAATATTTCGAGACGGTGGCGCGCGCGTCCGGCAATCCAAAAATGGCGGCCAACTGGGTGATGGGCGACTTGATGGCGCTGCTCAAGGCCGAGGGCAAGGAGATTGCGGAGTCGCCGGTGAGTGCCGCGCACCTGGGCGAACTGGTCAAGCTGATCGCCGGCGGCCAGCTCTCCGGCAAGCTGGCCAAGGAGATTTTCCCGAAGATGTTTTCCACCGGCGAGGCGGCCGGCGCGATCATGGAGAAGGAAGGGCTCAAGCAGATCAGCGATAGCGGCGCGCTGGAAAAGGTGATCGCCGGAGTAATCGCCGGGAATCCCAAGCAGGTGGAACAGTACCGCGGCGGCAAGACTACGGTGATCAATTTCCTGGTGGGCCAGGCGATGAAAGCGACGCGCGGCCAGGCCAACGTGGCGCTGGTCACCGAATTGTTCAAACAGAAACTGAGGTGATGCATGTTGAAAGTTGGCGACCAGGCTCCCGAAATCACGGTCCACACCGACACCGGCGAGGACTTTCGTTTGTCCGCCCTGAAAGGCCAGCGGGTGGTGCTGTATTTCTATCCCAGGGCCGATACGCCGGGCTGCACGGTAGAGGCCTGCGAGTTCCGCGATGACGTGAAGGCCTTCGCGAAGAAGGGGGCGGCGGTGGTCGGCGTGTCGCCCGATAAGCCGGCGGCGCAGGCGAAGTTCAAACAGAAGTACGATCTGCCATTTACGCTGCTGGCCGATGAGGAGAAGGCGGCGGCGGAAGCCTACGGCGTGTGGAAAGAGAAGACCATGTACGGCCGCAAGTCGATGGGCATTGAGCGCACCACTTTCGTGATTGGGCCCGACGGCAAGATCGAAAAGATCTATGGCAAGGTGAAGGCAAAGGGTCACGCGGCGGCGGTGTTGGCGGAGTTGTAATGCTAATTCGGGGAC
>PLRZ01000261.1 GCA_003164075.1 Bryobacterales bacterium
GTGCGGCGGCAGAGAATCTGCACCACGCGCTCCAGTTCGTAGTCGCGCCCGATGAGCGGGTCGAGCGTGTTGTCCATGGCCGCCTGGGTGAGGTCGCGGCTGAACTCGGCCAGCAGGGAGCTTTCCTTGGGGCGCGCGGAGGCAACTTTCTCGCTCTGCGAGCGTTGCAGTTCCTCGCGGATGGTGGTGAGCCGGAGACCACGCTCGTGCAGAATCTCGGCGGCGAAGCACTTTTCTTCGCGCAACAGTCCAAGCAGCAGGTGTTCGGTCCCGATGTGCTTGTGGTTGAGCCGCTCGGCTTCCTCCGCGCCATAGGCCAGGACGCGCTTGCACTCGTGGCTGAGGGGCAGATCCACCGAAGTGGAGACCTTTTCGCGAATGGTGGTGTGTCCTTCGATTTGTTTGCGGATGGACTCCACCGCCGTGTGGGAGCGCAGGAAACGGTTGGCCAGTGCCTTGTCCTCCCGCAGCAACCCGAGGAGCAGGTGTTCCGTCTCGATGTACGGGCTGCCGAACTGGCTGGCCTCGTAGCGCGCGAAAAAGATGACCCGCCGCGCCTTCTCGGTGTAACGCTCAAACATATCGAATGACCCCCTTGTAACTAAAGATACTCTGTACCGCCTCCCGGTTGCGAATCGTTTTGGGCGGCGGGTACCAGGCCGCCCTTTTCCATATTCAGTACGCGGTCGCAGCGCCGCGCGAACGAAAGATTGTGGGTGACGAAAACCGAGGTGAGCCGGTGCGAGCGATGGAGCCCTTCCAGAAGTTCGAAAATCATCTCTCCGGTCCGGAAATCCAGGTTCCCCGTGGGCTCGTCGGCGAGCAAAACCTGAGGCTGCCCCACCAGCGCGCGGGCCAGCACGACTCGCTGCTGCTCTCCGCCCGAGAGTTCCCCGGCACGGTGCGACGACCGAGCCCGCAACCCCACTTCATCCAACCTCGCCAATGACTCGGAGGCCGCTGGCGCGCGCGTCCATCCCCGAATCAGCAGCGGCATCATCACGTTTTCCAGCGCCGTAAATTCCGGCAGAAGATAGTGAATCTGCCAAACGAAGCCAATCTCCCGGTTGCGGAAATCCGCCTGCGCCGAGTCCGAGAGCCCTGAAATTTCAGTACTTCCGTAGTATATCGTACCGCCCGAAGGCCTGTCGAGGCCGCCCAGCAGGTGCAACAGGGTAGACTTGCCGGCCCCCGACTCGCCCACCACCGCGAGCATCTCGCCGCGATACACCTCCAGGTCGAGACCCGAGAAGATCACCAGGTCCGCGCCGCCGGACTGGTAGACCTTGGAGAGACCGTGTACGCGAATGTGGGACTCGGGCACCTAACGAGAGTGTAGCAACCGGCGGAGCGCGCCACGAAACGGGGGAAGACTCCCTCGCAGGGGCGCGCCACGGAACTCAATTTCATGTGGACTTGTATGTCGCCCGCACCCTCCGGCCCTCCTCCAACGGCAAATCCTACCAGTCCATCTACCTCCGCGAATCCTCCCGCCAGGGCGGCAAAGTCAAAAAACGCGATATCGCCAACCTCAGCCACTGCCATCCCGCCGGGACCGCCGCCATCGAACTCGCCCTCAAACACAAGGACCACCTCTCCGCCCGCTCCTGCCTTGACGCCGTTCTCTTGCGGGAGGGCGCTTCCGCCGGCGCCGTCTGGACTGCCGCCGAAATGGTCCGCCGCGTCGGACTCCCGCAAGCCCTCGGCTCCGGCTTTGCCGGCCAACCGGCGCGCTGGCAAGTCATCGCCCGCCTCTTGGAGCAGGGTTCCCGTCTCTCCGCCGTCCGCCTGGCCCAGGTGCAGGCTGGCGGCGATGTGCCCGGCATTCGCCGCGGCTTCGACGGCAGCCATCCGGAGGGGGAGGACAATGCCTTCGGCGCCTATGGCTACCACCGCGACGGCAAGAAAGGCAAGAAACAAATCGTCCACGCCGGTCTCCACGGAAGTGTTCCGCGGCAATAGCCAAGACCCGCGGGCTTTTGGTGCGCAGGCGCGCAAGGCGAACCAGCGCTTTGGCTGCCGGCGGGTGAACTTTGTGGGCGACCGCGGGATGATAAAAGGCGGCCAGATCGAGGAGTTGTCCCAAGCCGGCTTTCAGGATGGACTCCCGCAATTGTCAAACTTCTGATGCCTCTCTGGCAGGGCCTGGGGCCTCTTTTGGTAGGCTGGCGACAAGCAGCGAAGCGGCGCTTCCTTCCGGAGTCCCATCGTGTTATGTTTGAGTTTGCCATGAGATGGACAGTAAANNACTTCGCGGTCAAAACGCATGGTTTTGGATGGACGCAATAGACAGAATAGACTGGCAGCAGACCAGATTAAGTCCTTTAGAAGCAGTTAAGTAGCGGGAAACAAAGGAACGCGGGAGTAATTCAGTGGTAGAATGCCAGCTTCTGCCCACCCCATTTGTTTTCTGTCATTTAGACCATGTGCTGTCTACCATGCAGTCCGCTACGATGCGGCTAGCAGGAGAGACATTGTGTCGCGAGTCAACATCGTCAAACG
>PLRZ01000225.1 GCA_003164075.1 Bryobacterales bacterium
GATGGCGCTGAAACCGCCGCCCTGCCGCCCGGCGCCGGCGTAGGGACGGACGGTCTGGAGAATCCCCGAGATGTCCAAAGGGTTTCTTCCCACCAGCAGCGGCTTCATGCCCAGCGCCAGATTCTCGTTCCCGGCATCGCGCACTTCTCCCAGTCCGTAGACGTCCTGGTTGGTGAAGATCTTGATGACGGGATAGTCGAAGTTGGCCGCTATCCTGAGGGCACGTATGTCCGTAATCCGCAGGTCGCTGGGCGAGGAGAACTTATTGATGGGCCCGTAGTGCACCCCGCCGCGGCCGCCAAGACCACCGGCAGCGCCCCTGCCTGTCTGGGCCTGAGCGGGGGCGCCCGCCTGTTGGCCGGAAGCCGACATGGTGAAAATGCCGGCCAATCCACTGGCCGCCGCGGTCCTGCACAACATCGCGCGCCGGCTCAACTCTCTCGCGTGAATCCGTTTCATAAAGAAGTGCCTTTCCGCTTTCGCCCATTCACCGCTCCACGGCGGTGGGGCAGGCGGTGCTCGCCTGCCCGCGCTGAACCAAGCCCCCTGATCGAAGGGGATGAGGCAGGCGAGCACCGCCTGCCCCACCTAACGCTCCCTTACGGTCGCGGCTCTGAATGCGCATCCGAGCCGCGACCTTACCGATCAGGCCCTCGTGGCGATCGTCACCGTCGCCGATTTCAGGCCGGGCGATGTCGCCGTCACGCGAATCTGCCCGGACGTCGCAGTGGATTGCACAATCGCCAGACACATGCCGTGCGAGGCCTTTCTGACTTTGCCCTTGAAGTCCGCCGTCATGTCGGCCATATTGCCATTGTCCACGCCGATCAGCTTGCCTTCCCCTTGGACCTCGAACGTGACTTCATTGTCCGCGTCGGGATGGAGCCGGCCCTCGGCGTCGAGCACCTTGACAATCACATGCGACAGGTCGCGCCGGTCCGCGCGAATTGCGGCGCGGTCCACGGAAAGATCGATGGCCGCCGGATCGCCCGTGGTCGAGATCTCCACCTGTGCCACGACATTGCCGGCCTTCGTCCCCACCGCCTTGAGAGTGCCGGGTTCGTAGGGCACATCCCAGGCCAGATGCAGGTCCGATGTGGTCCGCAGGCCGCCCGGTTGCGGGGACTGTCCATAACGCCCTTGCATCCCGAATCGCGGGAAAGTCTGGCCCTTGGCGCCCAACGATTTTCCATTGAGGAATAGCTCCACGCTGTCGCAATTGGTGTAACAAGCCACAGGGAGGAACTGGCCCTCGCGGCCCTTCCAGTTCCAGTGCGGGAAAACGTGCAGCATGGGCTTTTCAGTCCACTGGCTCTGGTAGAAGTAGTAGCCGTCTTTGGGAAAGCCACAACTGTCGATCACGCCGGAGGTGGCGCCTCGCGATGCTCCGCCAGCTTCTCCGAGGTAATCGATGCCGGTCCACATGAAGTCGCCGGCCACGTAATCGTGGGTGCATACGAACTTCCAGAGTTGTTCGGTGTCCAGTCCACGGAATCCGCCGCGGCCGAGCCCAAACCCTCGCCCGCCAGCCGCGCCGCCGCGCCCTGCTCCCGGTGCTTCCGCCGGTACGGCAACCGGCGGCGCCGCTATCGCCGCCTGGCCCGGAGCCGGCGGCACGAAGCCGCGATAATCGCCGCGCATACCGCCCATGCCGGAGCTTTCCGTCCCGATCATGCGCCAGTTGGGATGCGCCGCCTTGTCCTCGCTATAATACAGTTCCTTGCGTTCGCGCCAGCGGTCGGCATAGTTATAGCCCACAATATCCAGCAGGCTCAGGAATTCCACCGGAGCGGGTTTGGGTTCGGCGGCAATCTGGTCGCAGCCCGCGGTGACCGGGCGGGTGGGATCCTCGCGGTGGAAAATGGCGATCAGTTCGCGCAGAATCTCCACTCCGTGCTCGCTGATCTGGTCGCTGATTTCGTTGCCGCAGCTCCACAGGACAACCGAAGGATGATTGCGGTCCCGGTGCACGAAATCCGTCACGTCGCGCTCATGCCATTCGTCATAGTTGCGGGAATAGCCGTTGCCGCGGACTTGTCCCTTACCGGCTTTCCACTCGTCGAAGGCCTCATTCATCACCAGAAAGCCCATGCGGTCGCAGAGATCCAGAAACTCGGGGGCCGGGGGATTGTGGCTGGTTCGAATCGCGTTGCAGCCCATCTCGCGCAGGACTTCGAAGCGGCGCTCCCACACGCGCTCGGGGACCGCCGACCCTACCGATGCCGCATCGTGGTGCAGGCATACCCCGTTCAGCTTGACGTGCTCGCCATTGAGGAGGAAGCCGCGGTCGGCATCGAAAAGCGCTTCGCGAATGCCGATGGGCGTCTCATATTCGTCTACCACCTGCTGGCCGGTACGCACGGTGCTGCGTACCTTATACATATATGGCGTGCCGACGCTCCAGAGATTGGGCTTGTCCACCGCCATCTGCTGGGTGAACTCGTATTCCGCGTTGGGGCCGATCGATTGCGACACCTCTGCCGTCTGCACCACTTTGCCTTCACGGTCGACGATGGCGGTGGTCAGCGTGCATGCGGCCGGCGCGGCATTTCCGTTGCGGACCTTGGTATTCACGTGAACCGCGGCAGACTCCTTGCTAACTCGCGGCGTCGTGACGAACGTGCCCCAATGGGCCACATGGACCGGATTCACCGCCACCAGCCAGGTGTGCCGGTAGATGCCCGAGCCGGAATACCAGCGCGAGGAGGGTTGCGGAGTGTTGTCCACTTTCACAGCCACCACATTGTCGCCGCCGGCATTCAGGTGCGGGGTAAGGTCGTAGGCGAAACTGATGTACCCGAACGGCCGCTTCCCCAGGAATTGGCCGTTGATCCAGACTTCGCTGTTCTGGTAGGCGCCATCGATCTCGATGGACACTTGCCGGTCTTTATACGACGCGGGCAGGCGGAAATGCTTCCGGTACCACCCGATTCCCGTGGGCGCGAAGCCACCGGCGCCTCCGCTCGGCTCGGTTGGGACGAAGGGGCCCTCGACGCTCCAATCGTGCGGCAGGTCGAGACTGCGCCAAGTGGCATCGGCGAAACCCGGCTGCTGGGCGCCCGGTGCGTCGCCTTTGTAGAACTTCCAGCCGAAGTCAAAAGAGTCGCGGATGCGCGCCGGCGTCGCGAGAGTTTGGCCAGTCAATTGGCTGGCGGAGTCGAGCGCCGAAATCAGGGCTGCTGCTCCTACCGCCCGGCCGAGCAGTCCGCGGCGGGTCATGGAATCGCTTGAATTGGTCACGGATAGTTCCTTACCTTCCTTAGCTTTTAGCTTATAGCTTTTGGCCAAGCCAAAACCGCCATCACAACTTGCAGTAGCTAGTCTCTGTCGCTCAAGAACCGCTCCCTGGCGGGGTGCCCTCTGGGCCCGGCTCGGTAACAAGTCCCGTGGAATCATCGCAGCGTTTTCCGAGCCGCGCGCGCCAGCAAGCGGTTCTTGCCATTTGAGGGCAGTTTCGCGACAGAAACCAGCCAATAACTACTTACCGCCGCCGCACCGAGATCACATACCACGTAGTAACGGGATCGCCGATGGGAAGCACCCATCCATCGGGAGTCTTCTTAGCTTGGATTTCCTTGCCGATAGCCTTACCGGAGCCATCTAATGCCGCCGCACTTACAGCGGTCGCTCCACTGATACTGCGCAGAGTAACCGTCCCCGTCACCGGTTCGATGAGCGTGGGCGAATGGCCNNCTGCGCCAGCGGCTTCTGGTCCATTGACGACAGCACGATTGTGGCGAAGTTATTGTCGATGTCGGCGCCGAGATTCTTCAGTGTCTTGTGGTTCGCTTTGATGAAGCCGACCAGGGCTTGCGTACGGTCCGTCTCCACCGTCACCATTCCGGTCTTCGCGTCGGACGTGTACCAGGTCAACTGCTTCGTGTCCGAGACGATCGGGTTGCCTTCGGTAGCGGCGAGCTTCGCGGTCGGCGGCCCGTCGAACGATTTTGTGCGGACCGCGTGCTCGAGCGGCAGCGACAACGGGAATCCGGGCGTGAAGTAGGGTTGTTCGCTGCCCGGACGCAATCCGCCCGGCAGCAATCCGGCATCCAATACCTGTTCCTTGGAATACGTCCTNNGCCGCCATTTCGGTCATGCGGACGGGGTCGAGCGAGATGTCGAAGGCGTCGCCGACGTAGGGCTTCCAGGCAGGATCCTTCTTGGGCTCGAACGTGTACGTGATGATCATGTCCCAATCCTGGAAACCGGCGTAGGCGGCCAGGATCGGAATTCCTTCGCTGGCGTATTCGTTCGGAAACGGATGGTTGGTCTCACTCACCGTGTACGGTTTGCCGGCGACGGCCGTGCGTGAAAGCTGCACCACGGTGGAGTGCAGAGGATCGTTGACCATGGGCACATCGCCTACGCCGACATATTGGTTCCAGTAGATATGGCCGTCGAGGATGTCCAGATTGCATGCCAACTTGACAAGCATTTTAGCACCCGTAAACGCAAGCGCAGTGCCTCCGCAGAAACCAATGTCGCTCGGAGTGCATCTTTAAAACTGAGGAAAATGGTGGTAAAATACCAACAGTAGCACTTAAAAATCCGTATAGGGGATTGACACTGTCGGCATATGTTGGTAAATTACCAACATGGTTCAGTGTCTCAACCTCCAGGAATCCACCGATCTTTTACGCTTTTGCATCGAACAAGGAGAAGTCGTTTGGGGCAAGCACTTTAAGGAAGAACTCGCCAAGGAGAATATCTCTTTGGCTGATGCATGGTGGGTTTTGCGCCGGGGGAGAATCTTCGATGCACCTGAACCAGACATTAAAACGGGTGAATGGAAGTATCGCATCGAAGGACATGAGCCCGGTGGCAAGTGGATGGCGATTGTCTTCAGTTTCAAGACAGTCGAAAGAGCGTTTTTGATTACAGTATTTTCTATCGAGGCAAGGGGGAAGGTGAAAACGTGAAACCAGTTGAATGCAACGCCTGTGGAGCGGTGGCCAACGTGGTCAGAGGCAGCTACGCATTCACGGAGTGTGGGCTAAAGAATGTAATTCTGCAAGGTGTTGAGATCATTCGATGCCCACATTGCGGAGATGAGCAGGTAGTTATTCCGCATCTGGACGGGCTAATGAGAACGCTGGCTTTCGCCGTTATTAGTCAGCCATATCGGCTGCGAGGTGAGGATGTGAGGTTTCTGCGCAAGTATTTGAAGATGACACAAGTGGAATTTGCGTCGTACCTCGAAATTGACAAAACGAACCTCTCAAAATGGGAGAACAATGATGACAAGATTGGGGATCAAAGCGACCGTCTTATCCGAAGTATCACGGTAGCGCTCGGAGACGGGCTAAAGGAACGAATGGAGGAAGTCGTTCGCGTATTCTGCCGTATACACAAATCGAAACGTCGCCCGAAAATCGAGTGCGATGCTGAAAGTCTCTCCGTAAGCTATGCCTGAAACAATGCGGGAAATAGCGCTTCATTGCGCTGCTTCCCGCGCCTTCATTTCTCCATTCAATCCCCTTCCTTAAATTCCTCCAAATCACGCATATATCCTGCCCGGCGCTCCGGAAAACACCGCAATGGCCTGCGCCGCTTCCGTTGCCCCCAGTGCCGCAAGACCTACACCGAAGCCCTCAAGCCTACGCTGGATGGCTCCAACGGCTCCCAGGAGGGCATTGTACTGGCAGTTTCGCGACAGAACGCTTCCTCACGGGCCCGTCGCCGAAATCGCCCTCACGATTCGCCCATACCCGCCTAAAGTCGGATGCGCCCGACCGTGCAGCCGTCTATATTAGGAAGGTTCGACCGCCAACATTCCTAAAGGAGTTCTTATGATGAACGGCCCGCGACTCTCGGTAGGAGTCGCCTTGTGCGCGCTAGCCCTCTCCGCCGCCACCCCCGTCCCAGTCTCCGGCGAGCGCCGCCTCGCCTTCAATGACGGATGGCGCTTTTTCAAGGGAGAAGCCGCCGGCGCGGAACGTCCCGATTTCGCCGACGCGGCGTGGAGGACGGTCCAACTGCCCCATGACTGGGCCATCGAAGGGCCCTTCGATTCCAAGTTGAACCCGCACACCGGCGCACTCCCCATATTCGGGACCGGATGGTACCGGAAATCGTTCACCCTTCCCGCCGGCGCCGCCAACCGCTTCTACAGCATCGAGTTCGATGGCGCCATGTCCAACGCGCGCGTCTGGCTCAACGGCCACGAACTCGGCGGACGGCCCTACGGCTACATCGGCTTCTCCTTCGACCTCACGCCTTACCTCCGTTTCGATGGCGACAACGTCATCGCCGTGCGCCTCACCCCCGAAGACCACTCGTCGCGCTGGTATCCCGGCGCGGGGATCTATCGCAACGTGTGGCTGGATGTTACCGGCCCGCAGCACGTGGCCCGCTGGGGAACTTACGTCACCACACCCGAGGTCTCCGGCGAAAAGGCCACCATCGCGGTCAAGACCGAACTCCGCAACCGCGCCGGCAGTGCCGCCACCGTGGCGCTGCGCACCTCCGTGCTGGACGCGGACGGCAAGTCCGTGGCGCAGACTTCCAGCCAGGCAACTCTGGCAGCCGGCGGCTCTTCAACCGAATCCGCGTCGCTGTCGCTGGCCCACCCGCAACGCTGGGATATCGACCGGCCCTATCTCTACACCCTGGTCAGCGAAGTCCTGGACGGCCAGCGCGTGGTCGACCGCTACACCACCCCCTTCGGCGTGCGCACCATCGCCTTCGACAAAACGCAGGGTTTCCTGCTGAATGGCCGCAAGATCAAACTCCAGGGCGTCTGCAACCACGCCGACCTGGGAGCGCTCGGAATGGCCGTCAATCGCCGCGCCACGGAGCGCCAGCTTCAGATCATGAAGGCCGCCGGCGTCAACGCCATTCGCACCAGCCACAACCCGCCATCGCCGGAACTGCTGGAATTCTGCGACCGGCTCGGGCTGGTCGTCATGGACGAAGCCTTCGACATGTGGCGCATCCCCAAAGTCCCCAACGGCTACAGCAAATATTTCGACGAGTGGTCGGAGCGCGATGTCCGCGACATGGTGCGGCGCGACCGCAACCATCCCAGCATCATCATGTGGAGCATCGGCAACGAAATCCCCGAGCAGGGTTCCAAGGACGGTTGGAAGGACGCCAAACGCCTGGTCGATTTCTTCCACCAGGAAGATCCCACCCGGCCCACGACTTCCGCTTTCAATAATTGGAGCGACGCCATTGCCAACAAGCTGGCCGACCAGGTGGATGTCCCCGGCTTCAACTACAAACCCATGTTCTACGAAAAGGTGCTGCAGGACCATCCCGATTGGGCCATCTTCGGCTCCGAGACCGCATCTACGGTCAGTTCCCGCGGCGTCTACCATCTGCCCATCGAGAAATACGAGAAGCACGACTCCCTGCAGATATCGAGCTACGACATCATCGTCCCCGCCTGGGCCACGCCGCCCGACGTGGAGTTCGCCGCGCAGGACCGCTTCCCCAACGTGATGGGAGAATTCGTCTGGACCGGCTTCGATTACCTCGGCGAGCCCACACCTTACTTCGGCGGCCGCGGGCCCAACGAGAAAGATTGGCCGGCGCGCAGTTCCTACTTCGGCATGGTCGATCTCGCCGGTTTCCCCAAGGATCGCTACTACCTCTATCAATCCGTCTGGTCGAAGGCCCCGATGGTGCACGTGCTGCCGCACTGGAACTGGGCCGGCCGCGAAGGGCAGAACATTCCCGTGATGGCTTATTCCAACGGCGATGAAGTGGAGCTGTTCCTCAATGGCAAGTCGCTGGGCCGCAAGAAGCGCTTCTCCGAACCGGTGGAGATTCCGGTGGGGAACAACATCAGTCCGGACCACAAATTCAGCACCAGGTATCGTTTGCTCTGGCAGGTGCCGTACCAGCCAGGGACGCTGAAAGCCGTGGCCTACCAGGGCGGCAAGCAGGTAGCGGTCGACGAGGTCCACACCGCCGGAGTTGCCGCTAAAGTCAGGCTCATCGCCGACCGCGGCGCGATTCAGGCGGATGGTGAAGATCTATCGTTTATCACCGTACGTATCGAAGACAAGGACGGTAACCTGGTTCCCGAAGCCGACAACCTGGTGCACTTCAACGTCACCGGCGCCGGCAACATTGCAGCCGTGGACAACGGCAATGCCGCCACCGTCGAGCCGTTCCAGGCCAACCAGCGAAAGGCTTTCAGCGGCATGGCGCTGTTGGTCGTTCGTTCGCAAAAGGGCCAGAAAGGTTCGATCCACATCACTGCGACGTCGGACCGGTTGGCGCAAGCTGTCGCGGACATCGCCGCGCGGTGAGGTCGCGGTTCATTCCGCTGCTGCTGTTGCTGCCACTGGCGGCAAGCGCGGCGGATTACGCCGGCGCCGGCGCATGCGGTAAGTGTCACCAGGCCGAGTTCGCCGGCCAGTCGGAGCAGAGCCGGTAGAAATTGCGGGTCGAAACGTGCCCGCACCGGACGATTATAATCAAGCTTCGACGCCCATGACAGCCGCCCCCTTCAGCCTCGCCCGCGGGTGCCTGATCGCAATGGCGGCGGCACTTCGCTGTGCCTCCGCCTCGTCAGAGTGCGCGCCCTGTCATCGAACTATCTACGAGAGTTACCGGCAGACCCCCATGGCCAACAGCAGCGGCGCCGCGGGTGGGGGAATTATCCGGGAGAAGTACGACCGGGCGGTGTTCGACCACGCTCCTACCGGTTTCCGCTATCGTGTGGGGCAGAAGCCTGGGGCGATTGTCCTGGAGTTTGCCAGGATCGACGGTACGCTCAAGGGCACTAAGGATCTGCCGTACTTTATCGGGTCGGGCGCGACCGCCAGAAGCTACTTACTAACTGACGATGGATTTCTTTATCAGGCCCCGGTGGCCTATTACACGTCGAGCGGCGCCTGGGGCCTGGCGCCAAACTACGAAACATACGCCTACCCCTATCTCACGCGCCCGGTATCGCCTGCCTGCCTGAGCTGCCATGCGAGCTTCTTGAAGGCAGTTCCGCCGACGCAGAATCGTTACGGCAGCCCGCCATTCGGAGAAGGCGGGATTGCCTGTGAACGATGTCACGGTCCGGGCGAAGCGCCCATCCGAAAGATGCAATCGGGAGATCGTGACGGTGGACTCGCGATTGTGAATCCGGCGAAGTTGGCCCCGGACCGGCGAGACAGCGTCTGTTCGCAGTGTCACTTGACGGGCGAGGTACGCGTGATGCGCGCCGGCGCCGATTGGCAGTCGTACCACCCGGGCGACCGGTTGGCCGGCTCGGTGTCGGTGTTCGTCCGCGCCGGCGAGAGCCCGGGGCTGAAGGTGACCAGCCACGTTGAGAAACTGGCGCAAAGCGCCTGCCAGCGCGGNNGCGTGCCGCCTGGTTTCGCCAAAAGTGCTTAGGATGTCACGACACCGGCGCCTGCCAGGAGACTAAAGTGGCGCGGGCCAAACGCCAGGACGATTGCGTCGGCTGTCACATGACGAAAAGCACCGTTACGGATGCCCAGCACGTGGTGTATACCGATCATTCGATTCCGCGCCGGCCGCGGTCGGGCGATGCCGCGCCTGCCTCGAACAGGGAACTGGTGGTCTTCGGAGGTGGGACTGCTTCGCGTCGAGATGTCGCCATGGCTTACGGAATCGCCGCTTCCCGGACCCGTGACGGGTCTATCCGCACGCGCGCGATGGGGATGTTACAGGAGGCGGAACGGAACTCCCCGGACGACGTCGAGGTGCTGCTCTACCTCGCGGAACTATATCGCAACGACGCTCGGGAAGAGTCGGCGATTCCGCTTTACCAAAGGGCGATCCGGCTGGATCCGTCGCAGGTGACGGCATCCGTGGGGCTGGGCGCGATCCTGATGGAGCGGGGCGAGTTCGGCGAAGCGGCTCGTCTGTGGGAGGATGCGCTATCCAGGAACGGCGGCCTCGAGCTGGTGCGAATCAACCTGGCGATGGCCGAGTGGCGCAGTGGCGATCTGCGTAGCGCGGAAGCCAGCTTGATGAAGGCCGTGTCACTCAATCCCGGATTCGCGACGCCTGGGGAGTTGCTCCAAAAGCTTCGCGAACAACTGCGTGGGCCGCGCCAGCATGACTAAAGCCAGGTAACGCTCCCTTACGGGGTGCCCTCTGGGCCCGTCTCGGTACGCGACTTCATTCCGAGCCGCGACCGTAAGAAGCCAGCAGGCAAAAATACGTGGGCGTATTTATGAAACGCTGTACTCAGCTCGTTTCTGTCGCGAAACTCCGGCTCGTAACGGCAAAACCGCTCCCTTGCGGTCGCGGCTCGGTACGAAGTCCCATGAAATCAATGGAGCCGTTTCCGAGCCGCGCGCGCCAGCAAGCGGATCTTGCCATTTGAAGTGAGTTTCGCGACAGAAACTAGCGAGGCGCGTAAACTTATTCGGGGTTACGGGCGAGACCCGCCCCGTTACCGTCGCGGCTCGGAACGGTCGCATTGATTTC
>PLRZ01000567.1 GCA_003164075.1 Bryobacterales bacterium
ACCAACCTGACGCTGCTTCCCGACGGTTCGCTGCTTTTTGCACGGGGCGATTTATTCCATCTAAGCGCCGACGGTTCCACCCTCAGTTACTACGCGCGCGCTCAGGCTGCCTCGAGTGTGGTCGTTGGCCCCAGCGGCATTTATTACACCAGCACGGAGAATGTAGTCTACCGTGCCGCCAGTACGGCCAGTGAGCCCGCCATCTTCGCCGGCCAACACTACTACGGAGACGCGCCCGACAACGTCTCCGCATTCGGTCCGATATTCGGCTCCTCTGGCGCTATGGTGGTCGGCCCCGACGGCAGCATCTGGGTGGCCGACACAGCCGACGCTAAAATTCGCAAAATTCTGCCTACGGGTACAGAAAAGGTGGTGGAAACGGGCATCGGAGCGAACCAGCTTACGCTCGACTCCGCGGGCAACTTGTGTGCGGCCGGCCCGGCCAACGTCTGGACAATCGCGGCGGATGGAACTTCGCGTCTGTTGGCGGGCGGCGGCGATGCGCCGATCCCTCCTTTGGGCGCCCCGGCCATGCCGGCGACTTCCGTGGACTTGTCCGCGGTCGTTGGTGTGGTGGCCGATTCCGCCGGAAATGTCTACGTTCTTTCGATCGGGCTCAACTCTGTAGGATACGCTCTGATCACCCGCATCACGCCCGGCGGCCAGCTAACTACGATTTGGGATAGCACGACTATGCCCAGTACTGCCGAGGAGTCCTTCGTCGCGGAGGGCTTCGCCATCGACGCACAGGGCTATCTGATCGTCCCGGAAGGCCAGCAGATCTTCCGGATTGCGACCGACGGGTCCGGGATCTTCCAAACCCTGCCCACTCCTGGCGACGTGGAGTCGATCGCCACGGCACCGTCCGGAGAGATTTTCTACATGTCGGCGACGGGGCGAATCAAGGCGCTGAAGGCAGGCGGGACCTTGTACAACCGCGATATTTACCCGACTGCGACCTATTATCCCGGGGTCTCCTACGTCGGTGCGTCCACCATGATCGGTGTTATATTCACCGCGCAGCCTCCAGGCGAAATTCCGGTGACCTACGTGCGCGCCTCGCCCCTGGCGACCGATGCGCAGGGCAATTTGTACGCTTTCGATGCGACCATAGACGCGATCCGCCGCTTTCCCGTCGGATCGTGTTTCACCGCGCGCGCACCGCAGCTTTCGCTTGATACCTTGCCCTCAGCGATCACCCCGCAACCGCCGAATGGGACTACCACGTCCAGCACGACCGGCACGAGCTACCCGGGCACACCCGCGCAGACCTATTACTTCGCCCCGGGCGAACTTATGAGTCTCTATGGCGCCGGCCTCGGCCCGCAAACCGGAGTAAACGCTACGGCCGGCAGCAACGGCCTGATCGCCACGCAACTGGCCGGTACGCGCGTGCTCTTCCAGGGTGTGCCCGCGCCAGTGCTGTACACGAGCGACGGACGCGTCAATGCCGTCATCCCTTTCACCCTGTACGGCTATCCCCAGTTGCTCGTGCAGGTGGAGTATAACGGCGTGCTTTCGGACGTGGTCCCGCTGGCGATGAGCGAAGCGGCCCCGATCGTTTTTACCAGTTCGGACTCCGGCCAGCCGGTGGCCATCGTCATCAATCAGGATGGCTCCATTAACTCGCAGTCTAACCCGGCGTCTCCCGGCTCCATCATTACTTTCTACGGAAGCGGCTTCGGACGTACCACGCCTGAAGGTATCGACGGTCACCTGGCAACCGCGCCGCTGCCTCAGCCTGTGCTTCCTGTGAGCGCCTACGTGGATGATGAGCCGGCAGCGGTACTCTATGCCGGCGACGTCATGGGGATGGTGGAAGGCGTCGTCCAGATGAATATCAAGTTGCCGAAGGACGTCTACTATGGGGACGTAGAGATAGCGTTGGGAGACCTCGGTATGAGCTTCTACGTCAACGTTGCGGGAACCTACACCACCGCCCGGTAAACAATCGAGAACAACACTTCGACCGCCTCCAGCGCCATGGCGATTACCACGGCAGCGAAGGCCCGATACAGCAACTGCGCGCCATCCGGTATCTCGTAAGCCGCGGGGGCAACCGTGTGTTCGCCGGTCGACGCTCCCACCGGTGCATCCCTCGGCCCGGGAAAAAGGATTGGCAAAATGCGATAGCGAAGAAGTTGAAGTGAGAAGTAAACCGAGACCAGCGTCCCCAGTGAAGGTAGGAATGCCGCCAGCAGAGCTAAAGAGGACCAGGGGCTGTTGCGTGCGTTGCCGAAAGTACCGAACCGACAGCGTGGCTACAGCGGCCGACAGGATCGACCAGATCCAAAATCTTGCCGTATTTCCTGAGAACGGCGTCGAGATTACCCGGGAGGGAATCGGCGCAAAGCGTCATGCTGCCTTTCCTGAAGCGCGAGTTCCCGAAGTTGGAGGCCCGATACCGCGAGCTATACGTCACCCGCGCGCATCTGGGGAGACCGTACAAGGATGCCCTGGCGGCACGCGTCCTGAGGGTCCGCGAACGCTACGGGCTAGCCTCCGGAATGATCGAGTACCGTCCCGGGTTATGGGATGGCGAAGGACAGGGAGAGCTGTTTCCGCTGGCAGAATTCGATCAAATGTACTAAGAGTACTAGAAAAGTATCAAATTCATGCCGGCCCTGTAAATTTATTATAAGAATTATCCGGGGATTTGGTACTGTATATCCTGAGGGATTAGCCAATGGACGACGACAGCTATTTGGCAGCGCTACTTTCCGGTCTGCGTAAGGAGTTGCAGCGAATCGATCGCCAGATTGTCTCGTTTGAGGCCGCGCACTCGATAAGACAAGTGCGGCGGCGATCTTCGGGACGGACCACGCACCGGCAATTGGGAGCAGTTTCAAAAGGACGGATGGCGCCAATTGCCCCCGCTCGATGGGCGTCTACCGAGGGTCGCGACACGACAAATGTGGTCGGCGCCGATGCGCCCTGATGCCATCGGGAGCAAGCCTCGCTAAGTCGTCCGACGTGTCGACGGCATTCCGTTCTATGGTTGGCTCCCCTCGGCTGTCTCAGATTAATCCTTGGTACTGCTAGGAATTTCCTTCCTCACAAACACCCGCAAGCGGGGGGATTGGCTTCCTTCGTTATGGGTAAGGACCGCTTGGAAGCTTCTCCTCATAATTGAGACATTGACTCCTGATTTCGTCGAATCAGGATGAGTGGATGTCAGAGACCACGCAGACGCCGGGCAGGATTCGCGGATCTCGCCGCTGCGGCAGTAATCGGCGGTGAGCCCGTTTCCCCTACACTGAAGTTTCCATGAATCTCGCGGACTTCGACTTTCATCTGCCCCAGGAGTTGATAGCCCAGGAGGCCCTCGCCGACCGCGCCGCCGCGCGCATGTTGGTGGTCTATCGCCGGGAGGGTCGCTGGGAAGACCGCCGGTTTCGCGAGTTTCCGCAGTTTCTGCGCCCCGGCGATTGCCTGGTGCTCAACGATTCGCGGGTCTTTCCGGCGCGCCTGTTCGGCCATCGCGCCGGCGTGCGCGCGCTACCTATCGGCCGGCGCAATCCCAAACGGCACGAGTACCTGAGCGGCGAGATAGAGGTCTTTCTGCTCCGGCCGATGAGCCCCGGCGGGCGCGATTGGGAGGCGCTGGTGCGTCCCGGCCGCAAGTTGCCGGTCGGAGAGCGCGTCCGCTTCGGCGCCGAACTGGAAGCGGAGATCGTGGCGCGCGGGGAATTCGGCGAACGCACCCTGCGATTTCCCGGCACGGGCGACCTTTTCGCGGAGTTCGAGAAAATCGGCCACGTGCCCCTACCGCCCTACATCCGGCGGCCCGACACCGCCGCGGACCGCGACCGCTATCAAACGGTCTTCGCCCGCGAGCGCGGATCTGTGGCCGCCCCCACCGCGGGGCTGCACTTCACCCCGGAGATTCTGGAAGCCTGCCTCCGTCAGGGAGCGGATGTGGCCACCGTCACCCTGCACGTAGGTCTGGGGACGTTCCAACCGCTGCACGCCGAACGCGTGGAAGACGGCCGCCTGCACGCCGAGCGCTATTCCATCACCGCGGAAAACGACGCCCGTCTGCGCACGGCGTCGCGCCGCGTAGCCGTAGGCACCACCAGCGTGCGCACCATCGAAACCGCCTGGCGGCGCGGGGAACTGAGCGGCGAAACCGACATTTTTATTTACCCCGGGCAAACCTTCGAGGCCACCGGCGCCATGCTCACTAATTTTCATCTGCCGCGCACCAGCCTTCTGCTCCTGGTGTGCGCCTTCGCCGGGACCGATCTGACGCTGGCGGCGTACCGCCATGCGGTAGAGCGGAAGTACCGCTTCTATTCGTACGGCGACTGCATGCTCCTCGTATGATCCCTGCTTTTGGCCACCTTCCGCGGCCTATCCGGGGAAGCCGAAGCGCTTTACTTATCTCCGGCCGCGGCGATTTCTCTCCTGCCTTTTCGGCGCCCCGTCAGCGGTTTCAAAGGTGCTCTCCGGAAGATGCTCGCAAGTTCCTGCACTCGCCAAGGTGGGGCAGGCGGTGCTCGCCTGCCCGCTATTCCGTTTGGGCAGCCGGCCCGGTTCAGCGCGGGCCGGCAGGCGAGCACCGCCTGCCCCACCTCGGGAGCTCTTGCCACCGTGCTGGGCCACCCGGCCTGGAAACTGCTCGTAAGCTACCGATCCTTCGTGTTTCAGCCTCCCTGGGACCGCGCCTCGACGCGGCACCCCGACTGAAAGCCGACCGCTGACCGCTGCGGCGAAGCCGGGTGCTTAAACAGTTTCGGGATTTTGGTTAAGAACCACTTGCTGGCGCGCGCGGCTCAGAATGGCGTCTCAATGTCTGTAAGTGTTTACAGAGCCGCGACCGCGAGGGAGCGGTCGTTCAGAGACGTGCCTCCCGAAACCGTTTAAGCACCCCAACATTTTGGACGGCTAACATGTGTCCGCCGGTCCTGTTAAACTGGTTGATTCTATGGCAATCAGCAAAGATC